>NZ_CP115165.1:717500-1057500 GCF_028622095.1 Deinococcus aquaticus
TGTAACCACAAGGAGGCCACAGGAAGGCCACAGGGAGGCGGCGAACGAATCAACCGTTCGCCGCCTTCCTCATTTCCTGCTTACGGTCGGGGGCGGGACTGGGCGCTGCGGGCCTGCTCCTGCAGGAAGTAGGCGGACGGTCCGGACTGACGGGCGTACGCCTCGAAAGCCCGGTAGTAGCGGCTGGCCAGCAGGACCATCGCGGCGGTAATGCCCATCAGGGCGCTGAGGTGACCCCAGCCGCCGCCGCTGCCCAGCAGACTGTTGAAGACCGTGTGCAGCACCACGCTGAGCAGCAGTCCCTGCACCACCCAGGCCCGGCCCCGCTGCCAGTGCAGGCCACCCAGCGCGTAGCCCTGCGGTGCGCTGAACAGCGCGTGCGCCAGGGTCGCCAGCAGGGAATGCCACGCGCCGGCCCCACTGCCGAAGCCCAGGGTGTAGGTCAGGTTCTCCATGAGTGCGAAGCCCAGCGCGGCCGTCACGGCGTACACCAGTCCGTCCATCGGTTCGTCGAAGGCCAGTTCCGTGATGGCGGTCGTGGCGGCCACGAACTTGAACCCCTCCTCGATCAGGGCGGTCAGGATCACCACGGTCAGGACGGCCAGCGGCACAGTGGACGACAGCATGCGGCCCAGGCTGGCTTCCAGCGCCGCCGCGATCAGCCACGCGAACATGCCCCACGCGAAGGTGCGGGCCAGCAACCACAGCGGCTCCGGGTGCCGGTCGCGCCGCACGAAGAACCACAACCACGCGAACGTGACAGCCACGGACACCAGCAGCGACAGCAGCAGCGACAGCAGCAGCGAGAGGGTCAAGCAGCGCTCCCGGAATCCTTCAGCGGGACCGGACGAGTCCGGCAGTGCGGGCCTGCGCCGTGCGGGTCTGCATGGACGCACTCGCCAGGTGCGTCAGGGCCAGGGCCAGGGCGTCGGCGGCGTGGTTATTGAACAGTTCGCGGATGCCCAGGCTGGCCTTGACCATGTAGATCACCTGCTCCTTGTCGGCGCGGCCCGTTCCGACCAGCGACTGCTTGACCTGCATGGGGCCGTAACTGTGGACCGGCACGCCCGCCTGCGCGCAGGCCAGCTGCACCACCCCGAACGCCTGCCCGACCTTGAAGGCCACGTCCGCCTGCCGGCGCAGAATCTGATCCTCGATGGCCACCGCGTCCGGCTGGTACTCCGCGATCAGGCGGCTGACCTCGGCGTGCAGGTACTGCAGGCGGCGCGGCATGATCCAGGCGCTCTCGGTGGTCAGGCACACGTGGTGCAGGTGCCGGGCCTTGCGGACATCTCCTTCCACCAGCCCCAGGCCGAGGTTGGCGAGTCCGGGGTCAATACCAAGAACGATCACCCCCCCAGGATACGCGATGCGGCACGCTCCGACCGGAAAAAACCCCCGCCAGTGCGGGGGCCGGAAGCACACGGGTAAAACAGGCGTTACAGGCGGCTCTTGGGGTCGAAGGCGTCGCGCAGACCGTCCCCCAGGAAGTTGAAGGACAGCACGGTGATCAGGATCGCCAGTCCGGGCCAGAACGCTAGGTAAGGGTGCTCCAGCACGACCTCATTGGCGTTGGAGAGCATGTTGCCCCAGGTGCTGACCGGCGGCTGGATGCCGAAGCCCAGGAACGACAGGGCCGCCTCGCCCAGGATCGCGCCGCCCACAGCCAGGGTGCCGTTCACGATGATCACGGCCACCACGTTCGGCACGAGGTGACGGAACATGATGCGGGCGTTGCGGGCCCCGAGCGCGCGGGCAGCGTCCACGTACTCCAGGTTCTTGAGTTTCAGGACCTCGCCGCGCACGAGGCGGGCGGTGCCCATCCAGCCGAAGAACGTGAAGATCCCGATGATGATGAACACGCTGGCGTTCGGCGTCTGGCGCAGTGCCACGATGGCCGGGGCGTCACTGGCGAGCAGCAGGGCGCTGAGGGTCAGCAGCAGCGGCAACTCCGGGATGGACAGCATCAGTTCGATAAAGCGGCTGATGACCGTATCTACCAGCCCGCCCAGAAAGCCGGACAGCAGGCCCATGACGGTGCCCAGGCCGACGCTGAAGATGGCGACGGTGAAGCCCACGATCAGGCTGACTCGGCTGCCGTAGATGATGCGGGACAGCATGTCGCGGCCCAGGCTGTCCTGCCCCAGCAGGTGCTGCGAACTGGGCGGCGAGTAGATGCCTTCCAGGTCCTGGGTGTTCGGGTCGTACGGAGCGATCAGCGACGCGAAGATGGCCATCAGGATCAGCGCGACGATGACGATCAGGCTGATCATGGCAGCCTTGTGGCGGCGCAGTCGGCGCAGGGCGATCTGCATGGTCGAGCGGCTCTTGGCGGGCCGGGCGGCCGGGGTGGTTACAGCGGTGGTCATGGCAGCCGTCCTTTAGGAGTACCGGATCCGGGGATCGACGAGGGCGTAGGCGAGGTCGGTCAGCAGCTGGAACACCACGGTCAGTATGGCCAGCATCATCAGGCAGACCATGACCACGTTGAAGTCCTTGGTGACCAGCGCGTCCAGGATGGCCTTGCCCATGCCCGGCCAGGAGAACACGGTCTCGGTGATGACGGCCCCGCCGAACAGCCCCGGAATGCTCAGGCCCATGATCGTCACGATGGGGGTCACGGCGTTACGCAGCGCGTGCTTGTACAGCACCCGGCGGTCCGCCAGTCCCTTGGCGCGCGCGGTGCGCACGTAGTCCTGCGTGAGCGTTTCGAGCATGTTGGCGCGCATGAACCGCATGGTCACGGCGATCTCGCGCAGCATCAGGACCATCAGCGGCAGCAGCAGGTACTTCAGTTTATCCAGCGTCACGGCCAGCCACCCGGCTTCCGGGGGCACGTCGCCGCCCAGACCGCCGGGCGGCAGGGACAGCAGCCCGCCCGTGAGTTGCGGCAGGGAAATCGCGAAGAAGTACAGGGCCAGCGCACCCACCCAGAACACCGGGGCGCTGACCGCCACGAACGCGAAGAAGGTCAGCAGGTAATCCAGCACCGAGTACTGCCGCACCGCGCTGAAAATGCCCAGCGGCACGGCGATCAGGGTGCTGATCACCAGGGCGGGCACGGTCAGAAGCAGCGTGTTCGGCAGGCGGTTCTGGAAGATGTACTCCAGCGCGGGAATCCCGAAGTCCTGCGAGTACCCGAAGTTCCCGGTCACGGCCTGCTGCAACCAGAAGAAGTAGCGGGTGATCCAGGGCTGGTCCAGGCCGTACGCGGCGCGCAGGCGGGCAATGTCCTCGGGGGTGATGTTACTGTTGCCGAACACCAGCTGATCGACCGGGTCGCCGGGTTGCAGGGCGGTCAGGCCGAAAATCACGAGGCTGATCACCAGCAGCAGCGGAATCATCTGAATCACTCGTCGTAGTGCGTAGGTTCCCATGTTCGAACTCCTGAAAAACGGCGCGGGAGGGAAAGCGTGTGTGCCTTCCCTCCCGCGCCAGGTACCGGGCGGTCCACGCGCGGTGGCCCCGCCCGCTGGCGTTTACTTCTGCTTGTACTCCTCGACAGCGCCCTTGCTGGCCCAGCCGATGTTGGCAGCGTTCCAGCTGGGGTACTGCGTGTAGGCGCTGAAGGTGTAGTTCACGAGTCCTGGAACCTTGGTGTAGGTATTCACGCGGAAGTACAGCGGCAGCGAGGGCACCTCGGCGTTCCAGATGGTCTGCATCCGGTCGAACAGCTTGATGCGGTCGGCCTGGTTGAATTCAGTCTTGGCCTGAATCTGCAGCTTGCTGAACTCGGCGTTGTTCCAGCCGGGGTTGTTCTGTCCCGAGTAGCCGTTCGCGGCGGTGGGAATACCGGACGACTTGAACAGGTTGCCTTCCTCGAAGATGGGGTTGTTGGACCAGGCGTACATGGCCATGTCCCACTTGCCGGTCTCGCCCTTGCTCAGGAAGTCCGGCCCGAAGATCACGCTGGAGGGGTAGTTCTGAATGTTGACCTGCACGCCCACGGCCTTCCACTGGGATTGCAGGATCTGCTGCACGCGCTCGCGGGTGGTGTTGCCGGCGGTCGTGGAGAAGTTCAGGGTGAGTTTCTTGCCGCCCTTCTGCAGGATGCCGTCGCTGCCGGGGGTCCAGCCGAGCGCCGTGAACAGCGCCTTGGCCTTGGACTGGCTGTAGTTGTAGTCGTTGACGTCTTTCTTGTACAGCTTGCTGATCGGCCCGATCCAGCTGTTCGAGACGGCCTGACGGCTCTGGAACAGCGCCTTGGTCAGGGCGTCACGGTCGATGGCGTACAGCAGCGCCTGACGCATGCGGGGATCGTCGAGGTCCAGGTCCTTGGAACGCTGGCCGCGGGTGTTGATGTCGATGTGCTCCCAGACGGCGCCGGGCACGAAGTAGGTCTTGTACTTCCCGCGTTCGCTGCGGGCCAGGTCCACGCCCTGGTCGAAGGTCAGGCCCACGGTGCCGACAGCGTCAAGCTGGCCGGACAGGATGTTGACTTTCAGGGTGTTGGTGTTCGGGATGAAGCGGTACGTGACCGTCTTGACGTAGTTGTCGAGGTCCTTTGGCTGGCCCCAGTAGTTGGTGTTGCGGGTCAGGGTCAGGCTGTTCCCGCTGCGCCACGCGGTGGGCTTGAAGGGCCCGGCCACGACCTTGGGCAGGTTGCGGGCGGTGGTGTACGCGGAGATGAACTTCTTCCACTCCTCGTTGGTGACCTTGGCGTCCTTCTCGTTCTTGGTCTTGGCGTCGAAGGCGTTCCAGGCGGCGCTCATGACGTGACTGGGGGCCAGGCCGGGGCTGGTCTGGTCCGCGAACAGGTACGGCGGCTCGTAGGTGATGGTGAAGGTGTCGGCGTCGGTGGACGTGATCTTGGCGCGGTTCCAGGGTTCACGGTCGGGTACGGGCACGCGGTCGTCGTTCTCCAGTTTCAGCCAGAACTGGAAGTCGGCGATCTTGATGGGCGTGCCGTCGCTCCACTTGGCGTCCTTGCGGATGGAGTACGTGACGCTGTTGCGGATCACGTCGCCCTTGGCGTCCTTGACGATCTTGTAGTCGCCGTTGGCGATGCTGGGCACACGGGTGGCGATGTCGGCGTAAGCCTCGCCGTTATCGTCCAGACCGATCAGGCCGGCGCCCATGTACCCGTTGATCTCGCTGGTGATGGCGAGGTTGTTGGTGTTCCAGGGATCGTAGATGTTCGGTGGCTCCTGCGAGGTCCCAACCACGAGGCTGTTGTTCGCAGGCCCGGCGAGCGCGGCGCCGAGCAGAAATACGGTAAGGGCAAAGGTCTTCTTCATAACTGGCCTCCCTGAACACTGGGCTGATGGTGCTGCCCCTTTCCTTGAATGATGAGCGTCAGTATAAGGCGCATTAAGGCTGAGTCAAGAGAGGTTACTACCGTTGCGTTAAGGCGGCTGCCCGCCCGCCGCACCACCCCCGACCGGCCGCCTACAGGCAAACGACCCGAACCAGTAAAGGGTTCGGGTCGCCTGAACTTCAGGAAGCTCGGGGCAGTGGGGCGGTGCAGGGGGTTAGTGGCTGGAGCAGCCGCCACTGCCTTCGCCGTCCGGGGACTGCGCGCTATCGGTACGGAAGGAGGAGCCGCAGCCGCAGGCGGACGTGGCGTTGGGGTTGTTCACCGTGAAGCCGCCGCCCATCATGTTCTCGACGAAATCCACTTCACTGCCGCGCAGCAGGGGCAGGCTCATGCGGTCGACCAGCAGTTTCACACCGCGGTCCACGACGATCAGGTCACCTTCGAGTTCGCGGTCGTCGATGGCCATGCCGTACTGGTAGCCGCTGCAGCCACCGCTCTTGATGAACACGCGCACCCCGGCGTTCTCCTTGCCGCTGTTGGCGAGGATGCCCTGGGCCCTCTGCGCGCCAAATTCGCTGATGCTGATTTCACGGGCGGGAACGCCGCCGGACTGTTCGGGGGTGGTGGTCGCGGTCATGCGTGAAGCGTACTACCATTCAGGCAATAAAAAAGTGCCTGGAAAGCAAATTGGGTTCCGCCCCCGTGACCTGCCCAGGAGGCCGTGCCTGCTGCGCGGCTTACATTCCTTGAGCGCCCTACTGTTAAGATGAAGTCATGACGAACCCGTATGCCGAGTGGTTCGAGCAGCTCCGCAGCGAGTACGGCGAGCAGCTCCGCACCATGCCCCTTCCGGACGGACTGCCGGAACACCTGCGGACCCTGATCAGTTCGAACGACGAAGACGCCATTCAGTTCATGGTCAAACTGGCCTGGCAGTTCGGCGCTCAGGTCGGGTACGCCGCCGGAACCCGCCAGGGCGACACGCCCGCCGCGAACATTCCCAGCACGCCCCGCGTGCAGGCCTGATACCAGCCGGGAATCAACGCGTTCACGCTTCACGCCGCCTCCTGATCGGGGCGGCGTTCTTCATGCCGTCACCCCGCTCCTGTTCAGTGCAGTCCGGACCTGGGGGCACTCCAGCAACCCGGCTGCGGGTCCGGGTCAGGCAGCAGTCCGCGCGCGATCAGTTCGTGCAGGGTGTCGCGGGCCAGTTCTGCCAGGGTCTCGGCGGGGGCGTCGGCGGGCGGCAGGTCGGCCAGCCCCAGCTGACGGGCGCGCAGGCTCAGGTGGAGGGCCAGTTCATCCATGCGGCCCATTCAAGCACGGAGCCGGGGCTCATGCACCGCCCGTATCAGCAGGCTCCTCTCACCGGACCCGCCTCATCAAAAACCTCCGCCCGGCGTAGGCCAGGGCGGAGGGAGCAGGAGTGCGGTCTGATTCAGTCGTCGGCGTGGGCGTGTGCGAGGCTTTCGCGCTCGTCCGCTTCACGCAGGGCGCGGATGCCGCGCACGATGCCGATCACGGCGAAGTACGACACGGCCGGCACGAGGAGGGTCAGGATCCACAGGATGGTGTTGGCGTTCCCGGTGGTCAGGAGGCCCGAGCTGATCAGTTCGGGTTTGTACCCGGCGACCGACATGACGATCATCATGGCGAAGAACGCGACACCGGCGGCCAGCCTGACCGGGTGGTTGGTGGGGTTCTCGGCGTAGTACTGGTTCTCGGTGGTACGGTCCAGCATGGGCACGGCAAACATCAGGGCCATGACGATGCCGGGCAGCACCAGCGCACCCACGAACTCAGCGCCGATCAGGCCGCCGAACAGGTGCCATTCGAAGCTGGGGATGATGGCCAGGGCGCCGAACACCCACAGCAGGTACCAGTCGGGTTTGATGTTGTTGATGGGCGTGGTGCTGGGCGGGCCGAAGAACTCGACCGGGTGGACCGGCACGAAGGCCGCGAACAGCATGACCAGACCGGTGAACAGCAGGGCCAGCACCAGCATGATGGGCGTCTGCTGGGTGATCAGGGGCACGCCCACGATCTTCTTGTACGCGAGGCGCTTGGCGTACTGCGGCTGCGTGTGCTTCTGCTTGATCATGATCAGCATGTGCGCGCCGGTCAGGGCCAGCAGAATGCCGGGCAGCAGCATGATGTGGTAGCCGTAGATGCGCGGGATGATCCCGGCGCCAGGGAACTTGCCGGCGAAGGCGGCCTGCGCGACCCAGTCGCCCACCCAGGGAATGGACGCGGTGATGGCGTACACGACCTTGACGGTGTTATAGGCGTAGTTGTCGTAGGGGAGGATGTAGCCGGTCACGGCGGTCAGCGCCGAGAAGATCAGCAGCAGCATCCCGATCCACCAGTTGATTTCACGGGGTTTCTTGAACGCGCCCGTGAAGTAGATGCGCATCATGTGAATCACGGCGGCCGCGACCATGATGTTCGCCATCCAGTGGTGGGTGCGGCGCAGCATGTCCCCGAAGGGCATGGCGTTGATCTTCAATGCAGAGTGGTAGGCAGCGGGCACCAGGTTGGGCTTGGTGGCCGTGCCCGGATCGAAGGTGTTCACGACCAGCGAGTTGCTGGGTTCGTACGCCAGGGCCAGCAGGATGCCGGTGATGATCAGCACGATCAGGCTGAACAGCGTGATCTCTCCCAGGAAGAAGGAGTGATGCACCGGGAAGGCTTTGCGCAGGAACTTGTCGTTCAGGCGCGAGATGTGCAGACGGTCGTCAAGCCACTGGTTCATGCGAGCTGCTCCTCCACTTCCTTCTTGAATTTTTCCCACTCAGTTTCACTGAGGAACGGGTAGGGCATGCTGGCGAAGAAGTCCGTCACGACCAGCTGATCTCCTTCGAGCTTGATGGGCAGCTGCGCCAGCGGGCGGGGAGGCGGGCCGCCAATAACCTTGCAGCCCCGTTTGGGGTCGTACTGACCGGAGTGGCAGGGGCATTTCATGCCGTCGCCCTGGTCGCTGTCGGCCACAGAGCAGCCGGCGTGGGTGCAGATGTCGCTGTAGGCGACGATCTCGCCGTCGACGGTGACGTCCAGTTTGGTGGGCTCCACGATCTGACCCTTGGGGAAGCGGTACAGGGCCAGGATGTTGTTCGGGTCGCCCTTGCGGATGACTTTGTTGCCGTCCTTATCCTTGCCCATGGGCCAGGCGCGCACCAGCTGCTCGCTGAGGTCACTGACCTTGATGAGCTCGCCTTCCTTGCTTTCCGAGGCGTGGACGAGCACGTCCCCCTTGACGGGCGGGGCCTTGTCGGGAGTCAGGCGGAAGACGGGGTTGGCGGTCCCCAGCGCGCTGACGAGGCTGACCGTGCCGACGGCGGCAGTGGTGCCCATGGCGACGTTGATGAATTTCCGGCGTGTGATCTCGGGGTCCTGTTTCTTGTAACGGGTCATGATTCAAACCTCTCGGCCAAGCCTCTTGGCTGGGGCGGTGAGCAGCCGGGGGCCGCTTACCAGGGGAATTCGCCGCTGGTGTCCTCGACCAGCACCTCGCCGTCCATGAAGTATTTCTTGTACAGGCCGATGCTCGCGGCGAGCAGCAGCAGGATCATGGCGGCGTAGAAGCCCTCGGCGGTCACGTTGGGCATGACCGGTTCCTTGGCGCCCCACCCGGCGTAATCCGTGACCATCTGGCGCACGAACAGAACGCTGAACAGGATGCTCAGGCCCAGGGTCGTCAGGATGCCCAGGGTGGCCAGGGGGGTAGAGCGGACCTTGTGAATGCCGGGGTGCAGTTCCAGACCTTCGGCCCAGACGCTGTACAGGCCGATCAGGCCGTAGGTGAGCAGCACCAGGATGAAGGTGCCCAGGAAGATCTCGGGCAGTTTGAGGTCTTCAGGAACGAAGCGGCTGCGGTTTTTCAGGACGGCCGGGTCGACCTTGGTCTGGCCTTCGGCCACCAGGGCGGGCGTCAGCAGTTCATCGGGCTTGTTGCCCCAGGAGTTCAGGACGTAGTTGGCGACCGCGTAGACCTCGTTGTCCTTGAGCTGCGGGAAGGCCGGCATGCCGCCCTTGCCCTTGGTGATGATGGTGTGCACATACACCGGATCCGTGAGGATCTTCGTGTCACCAGTCAGTTTGGGGCCCACGCCACCCTGGCCCTGCAGGCCGTGACAGCCGGCGCACCCGGCGGTCTGTTCAAAGAGAGTCTTCCCGAGCGTCGGGTATTCCTTACTGATGTTCGCCACGACCGCAGGGTCGATCACCACGGGTTCAGGCGCCGTTTCCTTGTTGAACAGGAACAGCAGGATGATCCACATGATGGCCGCGCTCACGATGGCGACCCAGGGCATGACAGCGTCGTTTCTTTCCACGTTCCCTCTCCCTCAGCGTGAAGTGGCCTGTACTTCCCCGCCACGTGGCGGCTGGAACCCCTTCTCGGCCTTCTCTCAAGACCTGTTACGGGTCAGCATAGCACGCCCCGAATGCGCTCCCAGTCGCGTTTTGAAGTGATATTCAAACGGCTACTTGACGTGCTGGCGGGCCGGCTGTCAAAGAGCTTTCCGGAGGACTCAGGCACCCTTCATGTTGCACCTTACCGAGCGGTTAAATGTCCCCCTGAATCCGGCTTTCCCCGGTGGAATCCGGCACCCTGCCGGACGCGGACAGCAAGGCCCACAGCGCCGGGGCCAGGGCCACAACGTCGCGGTTATCCGGATGTTCGCGCAGGTCGCGCCCACCTTCTGTCAGAAGGGCCACCACCAGCGGGCGCGGCGTGAAGACCACGCCCACGTCATGGTGCACGCCAGTCAGTTCACCGCTCTTGCTGGCCACCCGGTACAGCGGCGTTCCAGTCGCGTCGGCCGGTACGCCCCGCCCGATCAGGTCGCGGTACTGCTGGCGTTCCAGAATGCCCAGGGCCAGCGCCGTGTGCGCGGCGTCCAGCAGCTCGCCCGTCACGAGCCGCCGCAGCAGGGCCGCCTGATCCCGGGCGGTCGTGGCGTTGCGCTCGCCGCGCCGCTGGGCCTCGTTGCGCTGACCGGGCGGCAGTTGCAACTTCCCAACCAGCCGCGTGCTGCCCAGGCGCTGTTCGGTCAGCCAGTCGTTCACGTCGTCCACGCCCAGCTGTTCGATCACCAGATTGGTGGCGGTGTTGTCGCTGACAATGATCATCAGGGTCAGCACGTCCTGCCAGCTGAGGGCGAGGCCCGCGCCCAGTTCGTGAAGCACGCCCGCACCTGGCACCCGGTCCTCGGCGCGCAGGGTCACGCGCCCGTCCAGGCTCAGGTCGCCGCGCTGCGCGGCCTGAAGCGCCATGACCAGCAGTGGCACCTTGATGGTACTGGCAGCCGGGAACACCCGGTCCTCGTTCAGAACCGCGACGGGCTGACCGTCCAGCGTCCCCACCCACAGGCCCACCGTTCCAGCGAACCCGGCGTCACGCAGACGGGCCTCGAAGCCAGCCAGAGCCTGAGCTTCGTCCTGCTCTCCCCTCCCCCGCGTCATGTCAGTCCGGAAGGATCAGCCCGGCCAGCGACGCGAACGGGTGCGCCGTGCCCACCGGGCGCAGCGTGCAGAAGGGAGGCCCGCCGTCCGGTTCCACGCGGTGCGGGCACTCCGGGCACTCCGGGAACGCCTGATCGGTGTACGCGAGGTCCGGCTCGGCGCTCTCGATCACCCACTGGCGGTCGCACCCGGCGCGGAAGGTCACGGGCGCGGCCACCTTCGCGCGGCGGCTCATTCGAGGTTCGCGATTCCCTCGCGGATGGCGTACAGCGCCGCCTGCGTGCGGTTGTTCAGTTGCAGCTTCGTGAAGATCTCGCTGAGGCGGTTGCGGACCGTCTTCTCGCTGATGTCGAGGCGCAGCGCGATGTCCTGGTTCGAGAAGCCCTGTGCCAGCAGTTTCAGGATCATGGTCTCGCGCTCATTCAGGTCGGCGTGCTTCTCGCTGGGCAACTCCTCGCGCTTGTCGCGGAAGTCGTCCAGAACGTTCTGGGCCATGTCGGCGTCCAGCAGCGCCTCGCCCCCCGCGACCCGACGGATCACGTCGAGCAGGGTAGTCGCGTCGGCGTCCTTGAGCACGTAACCGCGCGCTCCGGCCTTGACGGCCTCGAACACGTACCGGTCCTGGCGGTACATGGTGATCATGATCACCCGCGCCGCCGGGTCGATTTCCAGGATGCTCTGGGTGGCCTTGACCCCATCGAGCTCCGGCATCTGAATGTCCATCAGGATGACGTCCGGGTGCGTATCGGCCGCGTAGCGGATCGCCTCCCGTCCGTTGGCGGCCTCACCGATGACGCGCATCCCCTCGGATTCCAGCAGGCTGCGCAGTCCCTGACGGAACAGCGCGTGATCGTCCACGAGCAACACGCGAATCATGCCCGCAGTGTAGGCCACCCGGCCCCGCATGAACGCAGCGCAGCCCCCCAAGTCCCCCGGCCGACCCACCCGCCCGCAGGCGGCGCGCACAGATGCAGAAACCTGTAAGTCCCGACCCGCTAGACTGACCGGCGTGATCACCTGGTTCGATGCCCTGCTCGTGACCCTCTGGGCCGTCCTGACTGCGCTTGGTGCCCGGCGCGGACTCGCCGGACTGGCCTGGGGTGTGGGCGGCATTGCCGTGTGCTTCCTGGCGAACTCCCTGGCCGCCGGGGCGCCCGCCGCGCTGATTATTGCCGCGCTGCTGGGCGTCGGGACGGCCGCCGCCATCGGCCGCCTGATTCCCGCGCCACTGGAACAACCCTGGCACCTGGGCGTGGGCGCTCTGGGTGGGTTCCTGCTGGGCGGCTTGCTGATCTCCACGCTGGCCCTGGGCTTCCCGATGGACGTGCGCGTGGACGCCAGCGGCGCGCGCGCCACCTACCCGTCGGCCAGCCTGCCGGACGCCGTGTACAGGGGCGTGCGCGACTCGGCGTTGCAGGGCAGCCTGCGCGGCGTCTGGAGCGGCGGCCCCGCCCTGAAAACCCTGCTGATTCCTGACCAGACCCGCTGAAGCCAGCCCCCGCAGCTCCGTCCGCCCGCTACTGCACCTGCACGGCGGGCGTTTCCGTGGACGCTTCCGCGTGCGGTTCGGGCGGCGGGTCGCCTCCGGCCCGCTGGCTCAGGACGGTCGCCGCGACCACCAGCAGCCCCCCCAGCGCGCCGCGCAGACCCACCTGTTCTCCGATCAGCAGGAAGCTGAACAGCGTGGCCGTGACCGGCTCCAGCGCGTAGATCAGGCTGGCGCTGGCGGCACTGACCGTGCGCTGCCCGACCGTCTGCATCAGCGTCGTGGCGGCCGTGGCGATCACGCCCAGGTACAGCAGCGGTGCCCACGCGCCCGCCGGGGGCCACAACGAACCCGGCGCGGCCACCAGCGCCCACACCCACGCCAGGGCCGTGACGCTCAGCACCTGCATCAGCGTGAACGGCAGGGCCGCGTGCCGGTGCGCCATGCGTTCCAGCGTCACGATGAACCCCGCGTACGTGACCGCGCAGGCCAGCGCCCAGACGTCCCCGGCGACCAGCGTGCCGCCCTCCCAGGACAGCAGGCCCAGCCCCAGCACCGCCAGCGGCAGCGCCGTCCACAGCAGCGCGGGCATGCGGCGACGCTGCGCGAACACCAACCACACCGGCACCAGCACCACACTGAGCGCCGTGAAGAACGCCGCCCGGTTCGCGGTGGTGGTCTGCAGCGCGATGGTCTGCGTGCCGTACCCGGCGATCAGCCACGCGCCCAGCACCGCGCCGTCCCGCCACAGCGAACCCCGCTGCCACCACGCGCCCGGAGCGGCCGGCCGGTCCGCCAGCGTCCGGGCAGGCCAGCGGATCAGCAGCAGCGGCAGCAGCGCCACCGACGCGATCAGGAACCGCCACGCGATCAGGACCGGCGGGGGCAGCAGCTCGCCCAGGGTCTTCACGACCGCGAAGGTGCTGCCCCACAGGCACGTCACCAGAACCAGAAGAATCACACCACGCGCCTGAACCGACATGCCCGCGATTGTAGAGCCCGTCAGCAGAACAGGCCCCCCGCGCGGGGGAGCCTGTCCAGTGAAGCCGATGAGGAACCGGTCAGCTATGAACCGATCAGCGGATGGTGGTCTGGAAGCAGGTGCGGCCAGACTCGCCGGGCGCCAGGGTGCCCAGCGACACCGTCATGGTGCCGCGCGTGAACGTGCCACCCGTGGTGGTCAGGCTGCCGCCGTCAGTGTCAGCGGCGCTGCTGCTGAGGTACGAGGTGAGCGCGCTGCGCGTGAGCTTCACGCCGAAGCCGGTCGCCGTGGTGGGTTCATCCGCATCGTAGGCGGTGGTCAGGGCGTTCGTGTTACCGGGCACGTGATCCACGACCACGAAGTTCGGCAGGGCCGCGCCGCCCAGGTTCTCGAAGGCGATGCAGTACTCCAGAATCTCGCCGGGCAGGCCGCCGCCGGACGTGCCGAACGCGGTGTTCGTCGTGACGTTCCGCACCTCTTTGGTCAGCTTGCCGTACACCATGTTCGTCACGGCGCTCGCCGAGTTGTTCGCGGGCGTGGGATCGGTGTTGGGGCCGCTGACGGACGCGGTGTTCGTGATCGTGCGGGCCGCCGGAGTGCTGCTCAGGGTGGCTGTCGACGGGGCCGTGGCCGTCACGGTGACGGTCACGAAGGCCGTGTCGGCCGTGGTCGCCGCGCCGGTATCGACGGGCAGGGTCGCCCCGACACTCACGTTGTTGCCGGTACCGCTGGAGGCCGCGCAGGTCGCGCCGCCCGTTCCGGCGCAGGTCCAGCTCACGCCGGTCAGGTCGGCGGGTACGGTGTCGGTCACGGTGGCGCTGCTGGCGCTGGTGCCGTTGTTCCAGGCGCGGATGGTGTACGTGACGGTCCCGCCGGGCTGCGCGAAGGCCGGGCCAGTCTTGCTGACCGCGAGGTCGCTGGTGACGGCGGCGTTCACAGTGACCTGCACGGTCGCCGTGTCGCAGGCGGCCGTGACCACCGCGTCGCACAGCTGGTACGTGACGGTGTACGTGCCGGCGGGCGTTCCGGCAGGCACGACCAGCTGGCCCCCGGCGTTCACGGTCAGGCCGGTGATGCCACCGTTGTTCTGGACGGTGACGGTGGCGTTGGTGGTGGTGGCAACCGCGCCGCCCACCGTGTCGTTGCCCAGCACGGTCACGGTTCCGCCCGCGCCGAAGCCGAAGTTGACGGCCGGATCGATCACGGCGTCGATGACGCGGGTCGTGACGGCGCCGCTGGTGTTGTTGGCGGGCGTGGGGTCAGTGGTGCCGGCGGGCGCCGTGACGCTGGCCGTGTTGCTCAGAGTGCCGCTGGCGGACGCAGTGCCGGTCAGGGTGTACGTCAGGAAGTTGCCGTCTGGGGTGGCGTTCGCTGTGTTCGTATCCAGGGTGAGGGTGCCGGTCGTGACGGTCACGACGTTGCCCGGGAAGGCCTGCGTGCCGCAGGCGGCCGTGCCGGTCGCCGCACAGGTCAGGGCTGTGACCGTGAACCCGGCCGGCAGTGTGTCCGTGATACTGGCACCCGTCACGCTGCTGGGGCCGTTGTTCCACACACGGATGGTGTACGTGACGACGCCGCCACTGCCGACCGCGAGCGGGCCGCTCTTATCGATGGCCAGGTCGGCGGCAGGCGTGACGGTGGTGTTCACGCTGGAGGAGTTGTTGCCGGTGGTCGCGTCCGTGATGCCGGACGGAGCCGTCACCGTGGCGGTGTTCGTGAACGTTCCGGTCGTGGTGGCCGTGCCCTGAATGGTCACCGTGCAGGTCTGCCCGGTCGACCCACTGAACGAACCGTTCAGGGTGCTGCCCGTGAAGGTCGCCGTGCAGGTCGTGCCGGTCCCCGCAGCGCTCACGACGCTCAGGCCCGTCAGGTTGGCAGGGACGGCGTCCGTGAAGGTCGCGTTCGTCACGGCGCTCGGGCCGCTGTTGGTCACGACGATCTGGTACTGCACAGTCGAACCCTGCGTCACGCTCAACGCCGTGGTCTGGAAGGTCCCGGTGGTCCCCAGGCGCTGTGATTTCACGATACCCAGGTCGGCAGCGGCGGGCGTGACCGTGATCGTCTGCGTGGCCGTGTCGCAGGCCGTGGTTGTCGTGGTCGAGCAGATCTGGTAGGTCACGGTGTACGTGCCGGGCAGGTTCGTCAGGGACGCCGCCAGGACCAGTTCACCGTTTCCGTTCACGCTCAGGCCTGTCAGGCCGCCCGCGTTGGTGATCGTGACCGCCACGTTGCCCGTGGTCGCGGTGGCCGCGCCGACCTTGTCGTTCGCCAGAACCGGGAAGGTCGCGCCCGTACCGAACGTGACGTTCACGTTCGCGTCGTTCACAGCGTCCACGATCTGCGTGACGGCGGCGGCGCTGGTGTTGTTCGCGGGCGTGGGATCGGCTGCGCCGGCAGGTACGGTGACGCTGGCCGTGTTGCTCAGGGTGCCGCTGGCAGGCGCGGTGCCGGTCAGGGTGTAGGTCAGGAAGTTGCCGTCCGGCGTGGCGTTCGCTGTGTTCGTATCCAGGGTCAGCGTGCCGGTCGTGACGGTCACGCTGCTGGCCGTGAAAGTCTGAGTACCGCAGGTGGCGGTGCCGGTCGCGGCGCAGGTCAGGGCCGTCACCGTGAACCCGGCGGGCAGCGCGTCCGTCACGCTCGCCCCGGTCACGGAGCGGGGTCCGTTGTTCCACACGCGAATGGTGTACGTGACGCTGCCGCCACTGCCGACTGCGGCCGGGCCGCTCTTGTCGATCGCCAGATCAGCCACGTCAGGAAGCGTGACGGGCGTGGGCGACTGCATGTCGCCGTTCGCCGTGGCGGGCGGGGTGCTGCCGTTGGTCGAGGTGTCGTTGGCCAGCAGGTCCACCGGGGGAATCGCCGTGCCGCCCACAAAGGTGTAGCCGGGGTTGGGGGCGCTGCCGGTCGTACTGGCGTACACGGTGTTGTTCAGGACGCTGCCGCTGGCGGGCACGCTCGCCTGGTCGGGGTACGTGACGCGCACCGTGAAGGTCACGGTGGCGCTGGCCCCGGCCGCCATGGTGTTCGCGCCGGTCAGCAGTGCGGTGTTCGTGGTGCCGTTGAAGCTGCTGTTGACCGTGACCGCGCCGCTCGTGACGGTCGGGCTGGCCACGATGCTCAGGGTGGGGGTGCCGGTCGTGAAGACGCGGGTCAGGTCCTCGGTGAGTTGCACGTTCGGGTTGCTGACCGTCCCGGTGTTCTTGACGGTCACGGTGTACGGCACGTCGAACACCAGGGCGCTGTTCGCGGTCACGGTCCCCACGGACTTCACGGCGTCGATCCGGTTATCCGGGAATACGCAGGACGCCCCGTCGGACTGAGCGGCCACGGCTCCGGTCGCCAGGGTCGTGAAGGCCCCGGTGGTCGTGCTGATGGTGCCGTACGTGCCGCCGTTCTGGTACGCATACAGGGTGCCGCTGACGTCGAAGAACGCGCTACCGATGTAGTTCGAGAAGTCACCCGCGCCTGCCGCCGGGCTGCCCAGCAGGGTGGTGGCGCCCGTGGAAGCGTCGATGCGGTACACGCCGCCCGGCGTGACGACACCGTACAGGAGGCTGTCCACGGGGTTGAACGCCAGATCGAAGATGTTGATGCCCGTCCCGCCGTTGATGGTGAGGGTGCTGGTCGCGCCCGTGCCGATGTTGTACTTGTAGATCACGGCGTCGTTCGTGAGTTTCTTGATGTACATGGTGCCGCTGGCGTCGATGGTCGCGGCCGCGATGGTGGATCCGGCCGGAATTCCCAGGTTCGCGGTGCCGACCTCGACTGCGCCGCTGCTACCCAGGCGGTACAGACGGAAAGGGTTGCCGGTGGTGAAGGGCGTGATGTTCACGGCGTAGAAGTACCCGTCGGCCTTGTTGAACGCCAGGGCGTTCAGGCCGGGGCCGAAGCCAGTGCTCCACTGGGCCGTGCCGCCCGAGGCGAGGTTGTTGCGGTCCAGCAGGTACAGGTTCGACAGCAGCGTGGCCGTATTCTGGCGCAGCTGGTAGAAGCGCGCGTCGCAGGTGAACGGTGCGCCCGCCGTGCTGGCGGTCGTGGTCAGGGTGGCCGTGGCGGGGGCGGCGCCCGTGGCGGCCTGGGCGTTCACGGTGCCGGTCACGTTCGCGGCGGGAATGGTGTTCGTGCGGGTGGTGGCGCCCGCGTTCACGATCGTGACGTTCACGGTCACGCTGCACGACCGGTTCGCGGGGATGCTGCCGCCCGTGAGGCGGATGGCACCGTCGTTACTTTCGGTGGCGTTGGCACCCGTCGTCATGGCCGTGTTGCCAGTCCCCGTGACAATAGTGCCTCCGCAGGTGTTAGCCGTGACCCGCAGCGGCAGCGGCAGGCTCAGGCCCATGGTGGCCGCGATGTTGTCCGTGACAGCCAGAGCGCTCGTGGCGAACGGGTACGGGTTGGCGACCGTGATGTTCAGGGCCGTCACGCCCCCCGCAGAAACGGTGGTGGGCGCGAAGGACTTGCTGACGTTGAAGGTCGGGGCAGTGATCGTCAGGCGGTAATCCTCGACCTCACCGCTGTCCAGGCGACCAGTGGGGTCCTCCACGCCTGCCGTGTTGTAACTGGCACGCAGACGCACGTAGTTCGTTCCGGTGGTCAGGCCGGTCAGTCCAGTCCAGTTCAGGACCACGCTGGTGGCACCGGCCGCGAAGGTGGCACAGGCCCGCTCGCCAGTGTCGAAAACCCCGTTTCGGTTGTAGTCCACCCAGCCGCATACCTGACCGGCAGCGCTGGCCCCGCTGATCGGCACGGTCAGGCTGTAGGCGTTGTCGGCGGTCGTCAATGCAGGGAACGTCGTGATGGCGTCCTCGTCGGCTCCGTCGCCGTTCGTGCCGTTGTTGTCTGTCCCAGCCGTAACGGCGTTGGGGCTGGACGCGACGGCCGTCCCACCGTTCAGGGTATCAGGGTTCTCGGCGTCAATCGTGGCGCCCAGCTTCAGGTCGCCCACCACATGACTCGCGGCGACAGCCGAGTCGTAGCTAGTCGGGGCGTCCCCGAAGTCCTCGTTCACGGTGAACGCAAGCGAAACGGCATCGGGAATGTTAGGATCATCAGCCAGATTCGTATCAGAACCGAAAATTCGCCTCTGGTTGAGCTGCATGTTGAACACAAGCTGACTGAACGTTCCGTTGATCCTGACAGTTCCGCATCCTGCGGTCGTCCCACGGTTGTTTGTCGTCGCCACACAGCTCGTTGCTGTGTCCGTGGAGTTGGCTGTCAGTCGGGTTGTGCCAACGCTGAGGTTATTCGGATTACCGAGAGCGGAGAAAGTTACTCCGCTGGTAGCGATGTTGAAGATCGCTTGTGAACGGTTATCGTACGTGGCACCCTCCGTACCTAAACTGCTCAAGCCTCCGAAGCCAGCGATGTGCATGATTGGATTGGTGACTGGTCTACTGAAATTTATCGTCAACGTTCCCTGATTACAGATATTTCCGCTTCCAGAACCCACCGTGCATCCAGTGCCAACTACCCTGTAAAAAAGAGCTGGCGTCGCAGCTACATCCAAGTTATTCGGGGAATAGAACGCAGCCGACGGTGAACCAATTGAGTTCAGCCGAACAGCGTCGATTGCTGTTGGCGTTCCTACAAATACAGAATTATTAATGTTAGACGATGCGGCAGTGATGGTTAAACCAGATACATACGAAGCATTTACAGGTCCACTTGTGTTGGCGTTATTGACACCTCCCGGTCCGGAGAAGGTGCCGTTGATCTGGTACGCGCCGGCCACTGTCGAGCAGATGGCGGTTGCGACCAGTAGAAGGTGACGCAGGAATCTGGGGGGTGCGGTCATGTGTGGTCCTCGCTTTCCGGGTGGGGTGGGGGGCGGGTCATTTCGTGAGATTTTCGCGTTCCGGATCTTGCGGTGGCCTTACAAGCAGGGTTGAAAAGTGCGTTCTCATGAAGGAAAAAGGGGGGAGGGCGGCGGGGTGTCCGCAGCTCTCCCCCACTGGGCGGGTAAGGGTTACTTGTTCTGGCCGAGGGTTTCGTCGATGGTCAGGTCGAGGCGCAGGTAGGCGCCCTGGCGGGTGTAGGTGTTGCCGATGCCGGTGAATCCGGCGGGGTTGTACCCGGCGGTGATCCAGGTGCCGGGCAGGGCGCGCAGGGACGCTTCGAGGCCGTAGCCGTACTGGGTGTTCTGGCTGGCGGGCTGGGTGATGGCGCGGCCCCAGGCGCCGATGCCGATGCGGTCGGTGACGTAGTAGGTGCCGCTGGCGCCGAACTGCGCGGTGAAGCTGCCGGGGTCGTTCAGGAGGGCGCGGGTGTCCAGGCCGGCGCGGACGGCCCAGGTGGGCTGGCGGTACTCGGCGGCGAAGTTGCTGCTCAGTTCGGGCTGGTTGCCGGCCAGGGTTCCGTTCACGTAGCGGACGGTGCCCAGGGAGTTGAAGGTGCGGTTGCGGTAGGCGTAGCCGAGGGCGGCGCGCTGGCCGTTCTTGCCGGCGCCGAATTCCATGAGGCCGTCGGCGGTGAGGCTGAGGTGGTCGCTGAGGCTGCCGCTGATGCCGGTGCGCAGGACGACGCCGAAGCCTTTGGTGGTGTACGTGAGGTCGGTGCCGGCGGTGGCGTTGATGCGGTCGGTGGCGTAGTGCAGGTCCGCGCCGGCGCCCAGGTTGGTCTGGGCGGTGCCGATGTCGTAGGTGGCGCTGCCGCGCAGGCCGGCGGTCAGGCGGTCGGTGAGGGGCAGGGTGGTGCTGACGCCGAAGCGGGCGCGGTTGCCCTGGCCGCCGGCGTTGGGGAGGTCGTACGCGACCTGGTAGTTGGTGTTGCCCAGGCGGCTGTCGAGGTTCAGGCTGGCGGTGTGGCCCTTGTTCCAGTTGATCTGGTCGGTCAGGCCGACGCTGACGCTGTCGGTGACGGCGTAGCGGGTGGTGATGGTGGTGGTCGTGTCGAGGTTCCCGGTGAGGGGCTGGGTGTGCACCACGTCCACGTCGATGGGTTTCTGGTGGTAGCCGGCGCTGACGACCGCTCCGATGCCGTACTGGTCGCCGAAGGCGTACTTGAGTCCGGCGCCGACGCTGAACGGCGCGAGGCGGTAGTCGGCGCGGCCGGTGACGCTGCCGCCGCTGGTGTCGGCAGCGGTGGTGCCCAGGGTGTTGTGGTACTCGGCCTGCAGGCTGCTGCTGAGGTTGCCGGTCAGGCGGCTGTCGACGCTGGCGCTGGTGGTCAGGCCGGGGCTGAAGGGCGCGAGGCCGTCGTACTGGCCGTCCTGGTAGCGCACGCGGGCCTGGATGGTGCTGCGCCCGAGGGTGGTGCTGAGGTCGGCGCTGCCCTGGATGCCGCTGGCGTAGGCGAGCAGGCCGTCGGCGCGGGTGGTGCCGTTGTCGTACGTGACGCGCGCGCCGGTCGTGACGGTCTGGTCGAGGCTGATGGCGGCCACGCCGGCCGTGTAGTTCTGGCCGGTGTACTTGACCTGCGCGCCGAACGCGGCCTTGCGCTGGGCCAGGGGGTTGTTCAGGCGGTAGCTGGCGAGGACGGTCACGTCGTTCAGCTGCGCGTCGCTGGTGTCCAGGGCGCGGGCCAGGGTGATGATGCCGGTGCGGTGGTCGAGGATGTAATCCGCGTTGCGTTGCAGGGTGACGCGGCGCAGTTCCTTGCCGGTGTCGCGTTCGGTGATCAGGACTTCCAGGGTTTCGCTGCCCGGGGCGATGTCGCCGTTGGCGAGGCGCAGCAGGCGGGTGCCTTCGGGCGTGACGCGCTCGTCGCTGACGCGGTCTTCGGGGACCAGGGCGGCGAAGGCGGACACCTCGGGGTTGCTCTTGCTGCTGACGGTCAGGGCGGTCAGTTGCTCGCCGACCGGGAGCACGTCGATGGGCAGGCTGGTCTGGCGGTACGCGGCGCGCAGGGACGGGTGGTCGTAGCTCAGGGCGACGGGGTCGATGCCCTGGAGGGGTACGCTCTCGGTGCTGCTGTCACCGTACACGCTGAAGCGTTTCAGGGTGTCGCGGTTGGTGGGCAGGCCGTCCTTGTCGGCCGCGACGTACAGTTTCCCGCCGGCCAGGGGCGTTTCGTAGGAGGCGCGGGCCGTCCAGGTCAGGTCGTCGGCGAGGCTCAGGTTGCCGTCCAGGCCGAGGGTGGCGCTGATCACGCCGACGCCCACGCGGCTGCCGTCGGGTTTGACTTCGAAGGTATACGCCTTGACATCCTGACCGAC
Organism: Deinococcus aquaticus; assembly: GCF_028622095.1. Lineage (NCBI taxonomy): Bacteria > Thermotogati > Deinococcota > Deinococci > Deinococcales > Deinococcaceae > Deinococcus > Deinococcus aquaticus. The sequence goes on from NZ_CP115165.1 coordinate 738,841, forward strand.
CAGCACGCCGAGTTTCAGGATGGCGGGCGAGGCCTGAGGGTGCAGGATCAGGTCGCCCTCGCCGTCCACGAGGTTGATCTGGTAATCGGCCTCGGTGGGGTTCTGGTCGGGCGTCTGCACTTCGAGGTTGCTGCGCACGGTCAGGCTGGACTGCGTGGTCAGGTTGCCGTGGGCGTCCAGGGCGCGGAAGTGCACGCGCAGCGGGGTGCTGCCGTCGGCGGTCATGAAGCTGGGCGTGACCTCGACGCGGGTGGTCGCGCCGACCAGTTGCACCTGAATGCGGTCCGCGCCGACGTTCAGGGCGTTCGGGCCGGGTTGCAGGGGCACGCCGACGTACGTGACGCGGCGGGTCCCGCGTTCCGGGTCGCTGACGACCTCGCCGACGCTGCTTTCGGGCATGACGGCGCCGTTCACGCGCAGGCTGGCGTCCTGGGTGGCGGGCACCTCGACGACCACGCTGATGCGGTCGCGGATGCGGATCTGGCTGCCGTCCAGGGGGTACTTGATGGCACCCGGGCTCTCGGTGAGGGGAGCGGCGGCGGCGGTGACGCTGCGCGCGGCCCCCAGGTCCGCCTGATCCACGCGGCCCTCGAGGGGTTCGCTGCGGCCACCACGGTAGCGGGCCAGCAGGGCCGGGGCGGGCAGTTCGGGCAGCGGGCCGGCGTGCGCGAGGTCGTAGGTGACCGCGCCGCGCAGGGCCGCGCCGCCGGCCGTGGCGGGGCTGCTGGAGGGTTCGGGCAGCACCCAGTACAGCGTGCCGCTGGGGCCGCGCACGGGGTCCGGGATGGGCTGCCCGTCCAGGCGGCTGCTGCCGGGCACCAGGGTGGCGGCCGCCGGGACGCTGTGCGCGATGACCAGTTCAGTCGCCTGCCGGGGCGCGTCGAAGGGCAGGGTGACGGTGCTGGCGCGGCGCTGCTCGGGGGCCGGGGTGGGCGCGGCAACCGGGACAGGCTGCGCGGCCAGCTGGCCGCCGACCGTCTGGGTGGCGGCGCAGTCCGGGGTGCGCAGGTACGCCTCGAAGGTCTGCGGTCCGGCGGCGGTCACGCGGGCGCGGTAGCTCAGCTCGCGGGTCTCGCCGGGTTGCAGCGTACCGCTGAACTGGGCGCTGCTCAGGGCTTCCAGACCGGCGGGGACCGTGTCGGCCAGCAGGTACGGCGCGGCGCGGGTGCCGGTGTTCGTGACGCGCAGCGTGACCGTGACCTCGTCGCCGACAGTCGCGTCAGGCAGCGGCTCGCGGCTCAGTTGCAGAGTGGTGACGTCCGGGCGGACGTTCAGGGTGACGCTCTGCTGCTGGCCCCAGGGGGACAGGCGGGCCGTGACGGTCAGCGGGCCGCTCTGGGCGGCGGTGCCCGTCAGGCGCAGTTCGCCGGGGCGGGCGGCGCTCAGGGTGCCCTGCAGGTTGTTCAGGCCCTGCACGTTCAGACCAGCCGTGTCGAGGCTCAGGTCCAGTGGCAGGTCGCCGGCGTAGGCGGTGCTGGCGCGGGCAATCAGGGTAACGGTGTCGCCCACGCAGACGTCGAGCTTGTCGCTGCTGAGGCTCAGGGCGACGGTCGGGCGGATCTGGATGTGCGCCTCGCCCTCACCGTTTTTCGGAACGGTGACGCGGCCGGTATCCACGCTGACGTCCGCGCCGGCGACCGGGTCGGGCACCACGGCGTACTGGCCGGGCGCGACGCGCTGCGTGAACAGGCCGTTCACGGTCACGGGGGTCGTACCGACGATGGCGGCCGCCGACGTGGGCTGCGCGCCGCCGGGCAGGATCAGTTCGGCCGTGACCCGCAGCAGCCCGGTCTGGTCGACGCGGCTGATAATGATGGGTTCGGGCACCCCGGCGCGGGTCAGGCTGAAGCCCACGGTGTTACTGAACTGGCGGGCCGTGGGCAGCTGGCGCAGTTCCACGGTGTAGTTGCCGGCCTGCGCGGGCAGGTTCAGGTCCGTGAAGCCCAGGTCGGCGCTGACGGTCAGGGGCGTGACGTTGCCCTGACCGTCGCGCAGGCGGGCCTGGAGTTCCTGGGGGCCGTCGCCGTCGTACATGCGCAGCACGTGAGCCTGACCGTCGGTGCTGACGTTCACGGCGGGCACCCAGTCCTGCGAGTGCACGTTCACGTTCAGGCGGTCGGCGCTGACCGACGCGCTGATCCCGGCGAGGCGCACGGCGAACGTGTTCTTGCCGTTGCCCTGCGTGACGGCCTTCAGGCGGTAGCGGCCGGCCGGGAGGGTCTGGTCGAGCAGGGTTTCCCACTCGTGCGCGCCGGGCGTGAACGTGCGGGTCAGAACGGCGGCGCCGTCCTCGCCGATCAGCGTGAAGGTGGTTGTGACGTCGCTACGGTTGGCGTCGTACTGCTCGTCGCCGTAGTAGGTGTCGCTGCGGTAATCGCTCTGGTCCAGGCGGGGGCTGTACAGCTCCAGGCGGACGGGACCGGCGAGCGGCACGCTGAGCGTGAGGTCCTGATCCCCGACCGACCAGGTGAGGCGGTCACCGACCGTGGTGAGCGGCAGGCTGGTGCTGATTTCCTGGGCGCTGGCGCCGACACTGACGGCCAGGAGGGCCGAGAGGGCAGTCGCGAAGCGTTTGAAGTCGGGTTGCACGTTCAGTACCTCCAGCTGATGACGGGATCGGTGGTGGCGGCCCGTGGCTCGCCTGTCCAGTCAAAGCGGTAGGTGAAGTTTCTCTCACCTGCACTGAGAGTACCCGCGTAGGTATTTCCACCTTCTTTCAAAACGGCACCTGTAGGCAGCGGGTCGGTCAACTGCACGCCTTCCAGGGCGCGGGGAGTGACGACGCGCAGCGTCACCACGTACCCGCCCTCGGTGGCGTACACGGCCTTCTCGACCGTCACGTCACCCACGGTCAGGGTGGTGCGGCGCAGGGCGCTGATATCGCCGCCCAGCGGGGCCAGCGGGAAGTCCACGCTGGTCAGGCCGCGCACGAACACGGTCTGCGTGCCACTCAGCGCGCCGTCCTGGGGGACTTTCAGCGGCGGGTACGGGGTGGTGTTGGGATCCAGGCGCAGGGCGTGCGTGCCGGTCGGAACGTTCGGGAACGAGTAACGCCCTTTCGGATCTGTCACAACCTGCCGTCCGCCGGCCAGCAGCACGCGGGCGCGCTCGACGGGGGTGTCCAGCAGCGGATCGAACAGGCCGTTGCGGTTGCGGTCCACGAACACGGTGCCCACGATGTCCGCGATCGGCGCGAACTTCAGGGGGTTCAGTTTGGTGGTGGCCGTGGCGCGGTTACTGGCGATGGCGCGGGCCACGCCGCCCGCCCCCTTGCCGCTGACTTCCACGGTGTTGATCAGGTCGCCGGTCGCTTCGGGCGTCACGCGGGTCTGGTACGTGATGACGATCGAGCCGCCGGCCGGGATGGTCCCGCCGTTCCAGGTGAGGACACCCGCCGCGATGGCCGGGTCGGCCAGCAGCTTGCCGCCCAGGGTACTGGTGCCGGGAATGTACTCCAGGCCGCGCGCGGGCGTGTCGGTCACGACCGAGTCGATGATGGCGGTCGTGGTGGACTCGTTGGTGATCTTCAGGGTGTAGGTCAGGCGGTCGCCGTAGGTGGCTTCCCGCGCGCTGACGGTCTTCTCGATCAGCAGTTTCGCCGTCCAGACCGGGGTCTGCACCTCGTTGCTGGGCAGCGGCTGGGTCAGTTCGGTGGTCACGAGGTTGAAGATGTTCTTCAGGGCCTCGCCGTCCTGCGCGCGGGTCGACACCTGCGTCACGACCGTCAGGCGGCGGGTCTCTCCGGGGGCCAGGGTGCCCAGGTTCCAGCGGACTACCTGCGAGCCCGGCTGACCGCTGACCGCGCCGCCGTCACTGGCGCCCATGAAGTCCACGTGCGCGGGGATCGGGTCGGTCACGACCGCGTTCGTCAGGGGGCGCGCGTAGGGGTTCCGGACCGTCAGGGTGTACGTGATGGTGTCGCCCTGCGCGACCGTGCCGCCCGCCGGGATGACCACGGTCTGCCCCGCGCTGCCCTGCGTGCTGGCCTCAAAGGACTTCGTGAGTTCCGGCAGGCCAGACTCGACAGCGCCGACCAGGTCGTGCGTGGTGTTGCTGGTTCCCCGGTCGCCGTTGACGGTGATCAGGGATTCCAGCGGCCCGGCCTGCTGCGCGTCGTAGCAGATGCGGACCAGCGCCGTCTGGCCGGGGTCCAGCACCAGCGGTTGCACCAGCGGCTGCCCGTTCTCGCCGTACAGCACGCTGGTGGCCGCGCCCTGCGGGTACGTGACGGTAATGCGGAAGTTGTCGCGCACGTCCCCGGTGTTCTTGACGGTGTGATCGAAGCACACCTGCTGCCCCACCACCGCGAACGGGCGGCTCTGCGAGTCGGCAGGCGTATTCTCGGGCGCTTCGGGCACGCCGACCGGACCGATCGCCACGGCCGGCAGGTACCGCACGTCGGCGCTGGCGCTGCCGCTGCTGCTCTTGCCACCGGTCTGCGCGGTCGCGGTGTTCGGAATGACCTGATTCTCGGCAAACGCACCGGCCAGCATCCGGAAGGTCAGGGTGATGCCGGCGCCCGGAGCGAGGCGTTCGGCACGCACGCGCACGCCGCGTACCGGCGCGACCTCCTGGGCCGTCCAGGTCACGCCGTCCTGGGTGTACTCCAGCGTGCCGGTGTTCGTGCGGGCGCTGCCAGTTACGAAGGTCAGGCCCTGCGCGGCCTGCTCGGCCAGCAGGTCGGTCAGGATCACCTCGCGGCTCTCGCCCTGGCCGGTGTTACTGGTCGTGACCGTCACGGTCGTCTCGCTGCCGGGCCGCACCAGCGCAGGCGTGAAGGACTTCTGCACGCCCAGCACCGGGGGCGGCCCGACCTGCACGCGGCTCACGTTGTTGCTGTCGGCATTCTCGCCACCCACGCAACTGGCGACCAGGTTCACGTACGCGTCGCCCTGCGCGTCACTGGTGTTCACGACCAGCAGCAGGGCCGCGCTGTCGTCGGGAGCCAGGGTCACGCGGCTCACCTCGGGCTCGTTCGTGTCCGGCTGACCGTTGCCGTTCAGGTCACGAATCACACGCAGCGCCGGGCTGATGGTACTGCCGGCCTCGCCGCGCGCCAGCACCGGGAAGTCCCCACTGGTGTTCCCGGTATTCACGACCGTGTACTGGAACACCGCCTGCTCACCGGGCAGCAGCGTGGCCGACTGCCCCGGCTGCGGCACCGTGCCGTCCGGCGTGACACTGACCGAACACACCGCCTGCACGACCGTGACGATGGTGTTCGACACCGCCCGGATCGGGTCCGGCGAGGTCGGAGGAATGAATTCCGCCTGCGCCTGGTTGGTGATCTCGGTACCGGCGGGGGTGCGGGCGGCGCCAGCCTGACCCGCCAGGATCAGCAGGCCAGTCAGCATCAGATTGGGGGTCAGGGGGAAGCGGGTCACGGGAGTCTCCTTGCGGGGCGCGCCGGGCAGGGCGCGCGGGGAAAAAGGGTGGCGCACTCAAATGTGCGAAATTCAATATTGGTTCTGCTGTTGTGAAGAGGCGCGCCCCGCCTCAGTGCAGGGCGCGCCTCGGGTAGATCAGTTGACGGTGACGGTGAAGTCGGCGGTCAGGGTGCCGCTGGGGGCCAGGGCGTCGGGGATGTTGTTGTTATCGGCGTCAACAGCCACGTCGATCACGGTACCGGCAGCCAGTCCAGCGGCGGGGGCCGTGGCACTCCAGGCGCCGGCCGTGGTGCTACCGACAGGAGTCACGCGGTAGATGGTCTTGGTGGGGACGGGGCTCAGGGCCACGCTGGCGAAGGTGGTGTTGGCGGGCACGGTATCGCTCAGGAAGAACTTGGTCACGGCGGTGTTGTAGGTGTTCTTACCGATGATCTTGTACCTCAGCGTGTCGCCGGGCTTGGCGCCGTTCGCGCCGCTGGCGGTGTAGTCGGTGGGGTTGTCGATGCCGTTCTTGGGGTCGGTCCCGGCAGCCACGCCGGCCTTGGCGATGAACTTGGCGACGGCCACGGTCCCGGCGGGGGCCACGCGGACGATGTTGTTCGTGTCGGTCATGGGGATGGTGCTGTAGTTCCCCACGGCGTTCTGCGTGACGGTGTAGTCGCCGGTGGCCGTGCCGGTCGGAATCTGAATGACGGCGAGAGGCTTGTACTCGGTGCCGGGGGCGACGACGGGCGTGATGAACTTGCTGTAGTCAGGGCTGGCCGGGTCGGTGCTGACGCGGGGCAGCAGGGAGCCGTCCGGCGCGTAGTACAGGACCGGGACGACCGTGGTGGTCGTGGCGCCCGTCACGGGGTCGATCACTGGGACGGTGACGGTGCCGCTCAGGGTGTAGCTGTCGTTGTACTGGCCGTTGTTCACGACGTCCATGGGGAACACGGCCGTCTTGTCCGCGATGTCCGGGCTGCTGATGCCGCTGGCCACGCCGTTGGGGTTCACGGTCTGGACCGGGGCGGGGGTAACGACGGCACCCAGCGTGCCGGTGGCGTCACCGAACTGCGCGGCGGGCGGCAGGATGGTGTTTTTGGTGTTGCTGTTCGACACCAGGTCGGCGTCCTTCAGCGAGTCCGCGCCGATGATCACGCTGACCGGGCTGATGGGGGCCGAGTCGTTGACGTCGGGGTAGGTGACTTCCGTGCGGTACACGGCGGTGCTGCCGTTCGGGACGGTCACGGTGGGGTACTGCGCGACGGTCGGGTTGGTGGGGTCGACGGACACCTTGATGGGTTCGCCCGTGACCGGATCCAGGAAGCGGATGGTGACGCCGGTCGCGGTGTTCGTGAACACGCCGGTGGCCGGGTCGAAGGTGTAGGCGGGGTCGGGCGTGCCGTCGGCCAGCGCGGGGAACAGCTGGACCTTGTCGGTCGCGCCGCCGGTGTTGGTCAGGGTGTTGGTGAACACGACCCGGTCGGGCGTGGCGTTCGTGTCGGCGATCGGGTAGGCGATCTGCTCGTCACCGGCGACGTTCGTGGCGATGGGCGTGCCGCCGGGGGTGGGGTCGGTCGCGCCGCCGGGCACGGGGCTGGGCGTGGCGGGGGGCGTGGTGGGGGCGGGCGTGACGTAGCCGGGCGCGCTGACGACGGGCGTGTTGTCGCCCACCTTGCCGACCGTTTCGGTGGGCACGCTGACACTGGTGACGGGCGGCACGCTGGCCGGGGGCAGGGGGTTGCCGGCGCTGTCGACGGGCGTGCCGGGGTTGCTGTTGGGGTTGTTGTCCAGCGCGGGGGCGTACACCGTGATGCGCGTGAACTGCAGATCGGTGTTGACCGCCTTGTTCTCTTCCTGAACGGTGGTGCCGCTGGCGTAGCCGTTGCCGGGGGTGACCAGGGGATCGGCGCCGGCGGTGCCGGCCACGGTACCCTCGGGGGACGCACCGAACACGCTGGTGGGGCTGATCAGGGCCGGGTCGGTGGGCAGGGTGATGACCTGCGCGATCTTCACGATGCCCTCGTCGGCGGCGGTGGCGGGATCGTCGGGGGTGACGGTCACGGGGGTGCCGGGCGTGATCTCGGCGCCCAGGCTGCCGTCCGGATTCACGCGGTAGTACTTGACGGTCGAGCCCGCAGCGCTGCCGGTGGTGTCAGCGTTCACGGTGATGTCCAGGGGCGTGTTGCCCTTGTTGACCAGCGAGTAAGGGGTGGTGATGATCTGACCGGGGACCGCGCCGGTGGTGAGGACCGGGGTGGTGGTGATGGTGTTGGCGTCGGCCGTGCCGTCGGTGTAAACGATGTCAAAGTCGGGCTTGGGCAGCACGACGGTCTGCACGGTGTTCGAGGTGCTGTTCAGGGGAGCGCCGGTGGCAGGGTCATCGAAGCTGGCGGTCGCGGTGTTCTCGATGGTGGTGCCGGCCAGGGTACCAGCGGCGCTTGCGGAACCGGCGGCCAGGGCGGCCATCAGGGCGATCAGTTGGGTGCTACGTTTCATGGTTTTCCTCCGGGAAAAGAAAGTGGGCGGGTCGGGGCGGGCGGGGTGAAACTCTGAGCTGAAGTCAGCGGACCTGGGCGCGGTAACCGAATTTCAGTGACTGGTTGGCGCTGATTTCACGGATCGTCCAGCGGACGGTCGTGTACTCGCTGGGTTTCACTTCCACCTCCTTGATCACGCTCTTGCCGTTCTCGGTGACCGTGATCTTCTTTTTCAGTGGGGCCACGGCGAAGGTCTTACCGCCGTCGATGGAGTACTCGGTGAGGGCCACGTTCATCCCTTTTTCCGGGGCGACGTACACGGTGGCCTTCGGCACGGGCAGCGTGACGGGCACGCTGGCCAGGACGTTCCTGGAGGTGTTGCGGACCGTGACGACCTGGCTGATCAGGTCACCCGGCAGCACGTTCCTGGGGCTGGGGGACAGCTGCTCGGTGACCTTGCCGTCGACCTTGACGCTGCGGACCAGGGCGGTGCTCAGGTCCAGGCTCAGCGGGCTGGCGTTCTGAGCCAGGGCCGTGCCGATCAGCAGGGTACTCAGGATGATGGGGATGCGGATGTTCATGCGTTCTCCTTGAGGGCGGCTGGCCGGGCTGTGCAGAGCAGACCGGGCGTACAACTGCTCGCAGCGTAAGAATCCGCGTCTTACCACCTACTTACATTCTTTGTGAGAATTCCGGCAGCATGGGCCTTCACAGGTGGCTTGCCGGGTCTCGCACCTCACGGGTAACGCAAAAAACTCCATGCAGGAGCCGGTTTCTGTCAGGCACACCCGGCAGATGCCGTCAAGAAGATCTGCATTCCCCCCTCTGGGGGTGTTGTGCAGCCGGCCCGGCAGGCCGGAAGGCGTACCCGCACGAAACCGCCCCGGATGACGCGGGACGGCGTGGCGACAGCAGGGGTCGGCACGGGCATGACCGGGACAGCGGAACCTACCGGCCGAAGCGGCGGTCGCGGCCCTGGAAGTCACGCAGGGCGCGCAGGAAGTCCACGCGGCGGAAGCCGGGCCAGTACACGTCGCAGAAGTAGTACTCGGAGTACACGCTCTGCCACAGCATGAACCCGGACAGGCGGATCTCGCCGCTGGTCCGGATGATGAAATCGGGGTCCGGGATGTCGGCGGCGTACAGGTGCGCGCTGATGTGCTCAGGAGTCAGGTCGGCGGCGGCCTGCGCGAGGGTGCGGCCGCCCTGCTCCTCGGCGTTCAGGTGGCGTTTGACGGCGTCCACGATCTCCTCGCGGCCACCGTAGCCGACGGCGATGTTCAGGCGCATGCCGTCGTAGTGCGCGGTTTTCTCTTCCAGGTCCTTCAGGGCGGCCAGCACCTGCGGCGGGAAGCCGTCGTGCTGCCCGATGGCGCGCACGCGCACGCGGTTGGCGTGAATGCGGGGATCGGTGGCGAGGTTCCGGGCTTCCTTTTCCAGCAGGCCCAGGATGTGCGCCAGTTCGGCCGGGTCGCGGCTGGCGTTGTCGGTGGACAGCACCCAGATGGTCGCGGCGGGAATCCCGAGTTCCAGGCACCACTGCAGGACCTCGTGGGCCTTGTCCGCTCCGAACGAGTGGCCCATTTCACGCTGGATGCCGCTGGCGCGGGCGAAGCGGCGGTTCCCGTCGAGGATCAGGCCCAGGTGGCGGGGCAGGTGACCGTGGGCCGTGACCTCGCGTGCCAGACGCTGCTCGTAGCCCCACAGCAGGGCGCCGCGGGCCGCATTCCGCGTTTTCTGAATGGACTGAACGGCGACTTTGAGCGGCTCACGCGACATGCACTCAGTCTAACGCCGCGGGCGGCGTTCTCGTCCCCCGAACGGACGAGGCGGTCCTGTGCGCCCGCGCGGTCACAGCAGCGCGGGCTGCGCGGCCAGGGCCAGCGCCTTCTGATCCAGCCGCGACAGGGCCTCCTGTGCAACCAAGTGGCGCGGCAGGTCAGCCTGCGCGGCGTACAGGTGCAGCGTGACGCGGCGGTGCGTCATGACGTGAGTCAGGCTGCCCAGGAACGCCCCGGGGTGGGCAGGCAGACGCGCGCACAGCCGCTCCAGGGCCGCCTGCGGGGTCTCGCCGCTGGCGAGCGGTTCGGCGGGCAGGCCCATCAGGCCGCCCAGCAGCGCGCCCACGCGGCGTTCCAGCACCGCCTGCTGCGGCGTGCCGATCAGCACGGCCACCACCGGCACGTCCCGCACGGCGGCGCGCACCTTCGGGGCGGGGTAGGCGGCGGGCGCCCCGGACGCGAACGCTGCGCACCACGGTTGCAGCGGGCACGCGCCGCAGCGGGGGGCGGCGGGCGTGCAGACGGTCGCGCCCAGGTCCATGACGGCCTCGTTCCACGCGCCGGGCCGCGCCGAGTCCAGCAGCGCGTCCGCGCGGGCCTGCACCCAGGCGGGCGTGGGCTGGGGTTCGGCGTGCAGGCGGGCCAGGACGCGGCGCACGTTGCCGTCGTTCACGGCGCGGGCCTCGTTCAGGGCGAGGCTGCTGACGGCCGCCGCCGTGTACGGTCCCACGCCCGGCAGGGCCAGCCACCCGTCGTACGAGTGGGGAAAGCCATCCTGCGCGACCTGCTGCGCGGCGCGGTGCAGGTTCCGGGCGCGGGCGTAGTACCCGCAGCCCTCCCAGGCTTTCAGCACCGCTTCCTGCGGCGCGGCCGCGAGATCCTGCACGGTCGGGAAGGCTGTCAGAAAACGGTCATAGTAGACCGTTCCGCGCGCCACCTGCGTCTGCTGAAGCAGGATTTCCGCGACCCACACGCGGTACGGGTCCCGCGCACCTTCCTGACCGCCGCGCCAGGGCAGGGTGCGGGCCGTGCGCCCAAACCACGCCAGCAGCGCTGCACGCACCGCGGACAGATCAGCCGGGTCCAGGGCAGCGGCGGGCGGCGCGGAGGCGGGGGATGCAATACGGGTCACGCGGGCAGTGTAGAGCCACCCGGACTGCGCGACGGGCGCGCCCGACACCATCCCACGCAGCTCCCTGCACCTGCAACGACACAACAGAACACCCCGGAGCTTCGACTCTCCGGGGTGCAGGACGGGTGGGCGGCGTTCAGGCCCGCGCAGCCTCGCGGGAGGGGGCGCGCACGCGGCGGCGAACGCCATCGGCGTACTCGGACAGGTCGGCCAGCAGTTCCGGCACGCCCACGCGCAGCAGGTACTGCCCGCCCGGCAGGGGCGTCAGGGCCAGGAAGGGCGCGCGGGTCAGGGTGTCCAGAATGCTGCCGAGTTCGGCGTAGTTCACGCCGCTGCCCAGCCGCTCGGCGAGGCGGGGCACGCTGACCACCGAATGCGCCGGCTGCTGCGACAGCGTGAGCAGCACGAAACTGAACGCGCCGCGCTGCGCGAGGTGAGAACTGACCAGTTCCGCCACGCTGGCCGCCGATTCCAGGTCGATGCTCCCGGCCTTCCAGTACCCGCGCAGGTCCACCGGGGACAGCGGCGCCAGCTGTGCGTGCTCGATCAGGGCGGCCAGCGCCTCACGCGTCAGGCAGGGCGTGTTCGCCGGGCGGCTGTCCTCGTCAGTCAGGAGCACGCAGTAATCGGCGTTTTCCTTCCAGGCGGGCGTCTGCACGGCGCTCTCGCTGGTGGCGACCAGCACCGAGTACCCGTGGGTGCCCAGTTCGGCGTTCAGGCGCAGCACGCCGCCGCCCAGGTGTTCCAGGCGGTAGCCGGTCAGGGCGGCCAGTTCGGCCAGTTGCGCCCCGGCATCCAGCGTGACGGCGTCCAGCGTCGCCGCGTCCGTCCGCGCGGCAGGCACGGCGGGAGCCGTCAGGACAGCCGCCGGGCTAGCAGCCGGGCCAGCAGGAGGCAGGTCGAAGTTCACGTCCAGCGGGCGCAGGGGCGCGGCAGACCGGCCGGTGGCACCCGAGGGCGCATGGGCCGCTTCAGGCGCGCGGCGTTCGGAGGTCCGGGCGTCCGTGACACGGTTCCCGGCGGGACGGGATTCGGTGGCCCGGCCTTCCGGTGCCACCCGGGCTTCCGGGGTGCGGACCTCAGTGACCCGGGATTCCGTGACGCGCACCTCGGCCGCGCGGGCCTCCGGGGCGGCGGCCTGCGCCTTCTGCCCGCCGTCCTTTTGCCCACCTTCCTTCTGCGCGCCGTCCTTCTGGCCGTCCGGGCGGGCCGCGCCGGACTTCTGCGCCGGCGCGGGCGGGGTGACCGGCACGGTCTGCATGCGGATCTCGCGGACGTGCGGGGTGGACGACACGACCACGCGGCGCGTTTCGGGCGGGCGGGGCGTCTCGCGGCGCGGCTGCGGGGCCGGCGCGTGCGGTTTCACGACCGCCTCGACCTGATACCTGCCCGGTGCCAGGGGCGTGAGCGTCAGTACGTCGTTCACGCCCAGGTGCTGCGCGTGGTACAGCCCGCCCAGCCCCCACACCCGCATGCGGTCCAGGTCCACCTGCACCGCGTGCTCATCGCCTTTCTCGTCGACCAGCACGGCGGGCCCCGCGTTCGGGAAGGTGCTTTCGAGGTACTTGAGGAGGCGCAGGCTGCCTTCCTGAAGGCAGGGGCGGGTAACGATGTACCGGATTGATTTCACGCGTTGACTCCTCCGTTGAAAGCGTCCCTGGGCGTTCTGGGCGCGGCAGGTGTGGGTAAATTGTTCCTAAACTAGCAGAAATACTCGCGTGCAACCGCACATTTCTTCGCAGGGCAGCATCACCGGGCCTCATGAGGGGAGGCTGGGCGTTCCATGACCCGCGCACGGACGGCCCGGCCGGGCCCCTGCCGTATCCTGACGGGCATGACCGACGCCACCTTGCAAGCCGTTCAGCTCGTGCAGGCCTACTACGCCGCCTTCAACCGCGGCGACGCGGCGGGCATGCTGGCCCTGCTGACTGACGACGTGCGCCACGACATCAACGAGGGCGACACGCAGACCGGCCTGGACGCCTTCCGCGCCTTCCTGGCGAAGATGGACGCCCACTACCGCGAGCGCGCCGAGGATCTGGTCGTCATGGCCACCCCGGACGGCACGCGTGCCAGTGCCGAGTTCGTCATTCACGGCGAGTACCTGCGCACCGACCCCGGCCTGCCCGAAGCGCAGGGGCAGCGCTACGTGCTGCCGGTCGGCGCGTTCTTCGACGTGCGCGGAGGAAAGATCGCCCGCGTGACCAACTACTACAACCTCGCGGACTGGACCCGGCAGGTCGAGCAGGCCAGCGCTTGAGCCTGAGCGTCACCACGGTCGGCGGGCCGGACCTCGCGCCGTTCATTCCGGCACTGGCCCGCCTGAGAACCCTGGTGTTCCGCGCGTACCCGTACCTGTACGACGGCGACCCCGGCTACGAGGAACGCTACCTGCAGACGTACCTGGACGCCCCCGACGCCATCATCGTGCTGGCCCGCGACGGCGAGGACGTGATCGGCGCCAGCAGCGCCCTGCCGCTCACGCAGGAAACCGACGACATCCGCGCGCCCCTGCACGCCCCGGAATTCGACCCGACTGACGTGCTGTACCTGGGCGAGAGCGTCCTTAAAGCCGAGTACCGCGGGCGCGGCCTGGGTCACGCCTTCTTCGACCACCGCGAGGCGCACGCCGCACGCCTGGGCCTGAACACCACCGCGTTCTGTGCCGTGCAGCGCCCAGACGACCACCCAGCGCGGCCCACCCCGTACCGCACGCACCACGCCTTCTGGGCCGCGCGCGGTTACACCGAACGCCCGGACCTGACCACCACCCTGACCTGGAAGGACCTGGGCGACGACCACGAAACGCCCAAACCCATGCGCTACTGGATCAGGAAAACCCAGGCAGGGGGATAGTCACGGACGGGTGAAAGGAACGGGCCGACCGCTCAGCGGTGACCGTTCTGGGCGGCCTTCTCGGCATCCAGGCGTTTCTTCGCCTGCGCCCACGAGAACGACCGGAAGGCGTCCACTGCGAACCACACGGCCAGCACGGCCGCCACCGCCACCCACACCCAACTCTGGGACTGCGTGGCAAGGAACGCCAGGACCGCGCAGAGCACGGCCAGCGCAACGCTAGAGGCGAACACGATATGGGGGGGTACGCGGCGACCGAACATGCCACGCAGCGTACCCCCCGCACTCTTACTCGCCTCTGTCGCGCATCCTCCGGCTGAGAATCACGCCCCGCGCCCCGCCGGGCCCGTCCCCGCAGACCTGCGTTCTGGCGGATTGCTGACGCTCTGCCCTGGCGCGGGCGTGGCAGACTGCGCGGGATGCCGGATTTCGATGTGATCGTGATGGGCGCGGGCCACAACGCGCTGGTGACCGCCGCGTACGCCGCGAAGGCGGGCCTGAAGGTGGGCGTGTTCGAGCGGCGGCACATCGTGGGGGGCGCCGTGAGTACCGAGGAACTCGTGCCGGGGTACCGCTTCGATTACGGCGGCAGCGCGCACATCCTGATCCGCATGACGCCCGTGGTGCGCGAACTGGAACTCACGCGGCACGGCCTGCACTACCTGGACGTGGACCCGATGTTCCACGCGTCGGACGGCGAGACGCCCTGGTTCATCCACCGGGACGCCGGGCGCACAGCGCGGGAACTCGAGGCCCTGTTCCCCGGTCAGGGCGAGGCGTACACGAAATTCCTGGACGACTGGACGCCGTTTGCGCGCAGCGTGGCGGACCTGTTCAACTCCGCGCCGGGACCTCTGGACATGGGCAAGATGGTGGTCAGCAGCGGCAAGGGCAAGGACTGGATGGAGCAGTTGCCGCGCATCCTGCGCCCGTACGGGGACGTGGCAAAGGAGTACTTCACGGACGAGCGGGTACGCGCCCCGCTGGTGTGGATGGCGGCGCAGAGCGGCCCCCCGCCCAGCGACCCGCTGAGTGCGCCGTTTCTGCTGTGGCACCCGCTGTACCACGAGGGCGGCGTCGCGCGGCCCAAGGGCGGCTCCGGCGGTCTGACGCAGGCCCTGAAACGCGCCATCGAAGCGGACGGCGGGCAGGTGTTCGTGAACGCGCCCGTCAAGGACATCCTGGTCAAGGATGGGAAGGCTCAGGGCATCCGGCTGGAGAACGGCGAGACGTACACGGCCCGCGCCGTCGTGTCCGGGGCGCACATCCTGACCACCGCTGGCGCCCTCCCCGACGAGTTCGTACCCGCTGCCGCCCGGCAGGTCCGCGTGGGCAACGGCTTCGGCATGGTCCTGCGCCTCGCCCTGAGCGAGAAGGTCAAGTACCGCCACCACAAGGAACCCGACAGCCGCGTCGGCCTGGGCCTGCTGATCAAGAACGAACAGCAACTCATGAAAGGCTACGGCGAGTACCTCGCGGGCGAACCCACCAAGGACCCGCCCCTGATCGCCATGAGCTTCAGCGCCGTGGACGACTCGCTCGCCCCGCCCGGCGGCGAGGCCCTGTGGCTCTGGGCGCAGTACTACCCCTACGAACTGAGCAGCGGTTCATGGGAAACCCGCACCGCCGAGGCCCGCGAGAACATCCTGAACGCCTTCGAACACTACGCACCCGGCACCCGCGACACCATCGTCGGCGAACTCGTGCAGACGCCCCAGTGGTTAGAGACGAACCTCGGCCTGCACCGCGGCAACGTCATGCACCTCGAGATGAGCTTCGACCAGATGTTCTCTTTCCGCCCCTGGATGAAAGCCAGCCAGTACCGCTGGCCCGGCGTGCAGGGCCTCTACCTGACCGGCGCCAGCACCCATCCCGGCGGCGGCATCATGGGCGCCTCCGGCCGCAACGCCGCGCAGGTCCTCGTCAAAGACCTGACGAGGCGCCGGTGGCGGTGAGCAGTTGATGGTGGATGGAGGATGGAGCATGGATGTAGCTTCCCCCCTCTCCCCTGGCGAGACTCGCAGAGCTCCGCAGGAGAGAGGGGCCGGGGGTGAGGGGGCCACCCCGCCGCGTTCCCACCCATCTCATGGGCAGGGAGACTTGAACTGCCGTGTGGGTGCAGGCGTTGTTGTCCTGCACGCTGAGACCGTCCTGCTGGTCCGCCGGAGCGATAATGCCCTGTGGGACGTGCCGGGCGGCGGCGCGGAGGCCGGGGAGTTGCCGGAGGACACGGCGCGGCGTGAACTGCGCGAGGAAACAGGCCTGAGCGTCGGCGCGCTGCGGGGGCTGGGCGTGTTCCCTCACCGGCACACGTACCCGGAGGGGAACGTGGTCGCCTGGGAGACGCACGTGTTCACAGCCGACTTTGCAGGTGGGGAGCCGCGCGCCTCGGATGACGCGGCGCAGGTGCGCTGGTGGCCGCTGGCAGCCCTCCCCGACGACGTGTCGGACGCGACCCGCGCGTATTTCACAGCGCTTGTTCAGCTCCCTCTCCCTGGGGGACTCGTCAGAGCCGCTTGCGGAGAGGGCCGGGGTGAGGAGTCCTGATGAGGTTCTCCCCCACCGTGTGGCGGTTCGGACTGGCGTTCGCGGCGCTGGGCGTGGCGTTCCTGGGGGCGTTGCTGGTCATGGGCAGGAATCCCGTGGGTTGGGTTCTGATTGCGCTGGGCCTGCCGTTGTCGGGCGTGCTGGCGCTGGCGGGGGACGCGCTGGGTCCGGCGTTCCCGGAGGTGCTGGGCGAGCGGCTGGCGGGCCTGCTGTCGGCGACGCGGCTGTGGATGGCGCTGGTGGCGCTGTACGTGGCGCTGAAGATTCCGGTGCCGCTGTGGCCGGAGGGGTTCCCGGTGCTGGGGCTGGCGAGTACGGCGGCGTTGTGCGCGGCGGCGCTGGCGTTCGTGTGGGAGCGCGTGGGGTGGCTGCGGGCGGCGCTGATGCTGGTCGTGTCGTTCGGGGTGGGGCTGGGCGTGGAGTTGCTGGGGAGCCGGACGGGCATTCCGTTCGGGGAGTACACGTACGCGGGGGCGCCCGCGCCGACGCTGCTGACCGTGCCGTTGATCGTGCCGCTGGGGTGGTTCGCGTTGACGCTGACGGCCACGAGCCTGTCGCGCGGGCGGCCGTGGCTGGCGGGCGCCCTGATGATGCTGTGGGACGTGGGCCTGGAGCCACTGATGACCGCGCAGGGGTACTGGACGTGGACGGATCCGCTGCCGCTGTGGGCGGGCGCGCCGGTGCAGAACTTCCTGGGCTGGTGGGCGGTCGGGTGGGGCCTGTCGTGGGTGTTCGCGGGGCTGGCGCCGGGGCTGTTCGGGCGGGCCGGGGTGGGCTGGGCGCTGCCCGGCTGGCTGGAGCGGGTGGACGGGAACGTGCAGGCGAGCCGCGTGCCGTCCCTGAGCCTGCTGCCCGGTGCGCGCCGGGCCGGCGAGGGCCTGGATTTCCGGGTGGTGTACGCGACCGAGGCGTTCTTCCTGCCGGGCGGACTGGTGCTGGTGGGCCGCTACGCGGAGGCGGCGGTGACGCTGAGCGCCATGGGGCTGGGGTTGGGGCTGGCGCGGGCGCTGCGGCCGGGTCGGCGTGCGGTGGCCCGTGCCCGGTAAGCCCAGGTCCGGGCAGCCTGGGGGCGGGCGGCACGCCTGGACGACGTGGCTGCTGTCGCGCAGCGTGAGCCGCAGTGTGCGCGGCGCTCTGGGCGGCGTGTGGGTGCGCGGGCCGGTCCCGGCGGGCGGCGCGGTTCTGGCCCCGAATCATCACAGCTGGTGGGACGGGTACGTGCTGCGCGAGGCGGCCCTGTGGGCGGGCAGCGAGTTCACGGTGCTGATGGGCGCGCGGCAGCTGTCGCGCTTTCCGTTCCTGCGGCGGGTGGGCGCGGTGCGGGCCGACGAGGTCCGCGTGGGCGTGCGCCGGGCGCGGGTGGGGTGGCTGGTGGTGTTCCCGGAGGGCGCGGTGCAGCCGGCCGGGCCGCTGCGGGCCGCGCAGCCGGGCGCGGTGTGGATTGCGGGCGCGGCGGACGTGCCGCTGGTGCCGGTGGCGCTGCGGGTCGTGATGCGTGGCGCACAGGCGCCCGAAGCCTTCGTGCGCTTCGGGTGGCCGGTGGCGGGGGCGGCGCTGGAGGACGCCCTGCAACGTGAACTGGCCGCCCTGGACGCCGAGCTGCTGGACAGCGACCCGGAATCGCCGCCCGCCGGGTACCTGCGGGCCGTGCCGGGCCGCGCGAGCCGTTCGGAACGGGTGGATCTGCCCTCCAGGCTGCTGACCTGGATCACTGGGGACAGAGGATGAGGATTCATTGGACTCCCGCGTGGGGGCGGGCGCAGCGGCCCGTGCAGGCGCTGCTGCTGGGCTGGCTGGCGACCAAGGCGGCGGTGCTGGCCGTGAACGCCGTGACCTTCCCCCGCCTGCGGCCCGCGCCCACCCCGGCCAGGGGGCCGCGCGTGTCCATCCTGATTCCCGCGCGGGACGAGGCGCACAACCTGCCGCGTACCCTGCCCGGCGTGCTGGCCCAGGGGGCCTTCGAGGTCCTGGTGCTGGACGACGGCAGCGGCGACGGGACCGCCGACGTGGCCCGCCGCCTGGGCGCGCGGGTCCTGACGGGCGAGCCCAGACCGGACGGCTGGAACGGGAAACCCTGGGCCTGCCAGCAACTGCTGCGCGCGGCGCGCAGCGAGGTGCTGATCTTCACGGACGCGGACGTGGACTGGCACGCGGGCGCGCTGGGCGGCCTGCTGAGCGAACTGACCCGTTCGGGCGCGGACCTGCTGAGCATCCAGCCCCGGCAGTCGAACGCGGGCCTGGGCGCCCGCCTGCTGACGCCCCTGGTGGACGCGGCGGTGCTGTCGTACTTCCCGTTTCCGCTGACGCGCCTGCGCCACCCCATGACTTCCATCGCCAACGGGCAGGTCATGGCGTTCCGCCGCGCCGCGCTGCGCAGCGTGGGCGGGTACGCGCCCGTCCGCGCCGAGGTGCTGGAAGACACCCGCCTCGCGCAGCACCTGGGCGCACAGGGGTTCCTGGTGTCCACGGCGCTAGGCCGCGCGTGCATCGGCGTGCGCATGTACCGCACGTACCCGGAGTCGGTGGCGGGCTTCAGCAAGAACGTCCTGCCGCTGCACTTTCACTCGCGGCCGCTGCTGCTGCTGGCCGCCGCCGGGCACCTGGGCGCGTACACCCTGCCGTGGCTGCTGCGCCCCTGGCTACGCGGCCCCGGCTGGACGGCCCTGCGCGTGGCCGGGCTGCTGGAACGCACGCTGGTCAGCGTGGTTGCCGGTCGCCGCGCCCCCGCCGACCTGGCCGAGGGCCTGCTCGGCCCCCTCACGCCGCTGCTGGCCCTGCCCGTGTACCACCGCGCCCTGCGCCGCACCGTCACCTGGAAGGGCCGCGAGTACCGGCAGTGACGGAGACCCCTCACACCCATCAATAGGCTTCTGTCCCCTCTCCGTTGGGGAGAGGGCCTTGCCGCAGGCAAGGGGTGAGGGGTCTCCCCTGCCTCCACCCCCGCCCGTTCATGTGCAGCTCAGGTGTGGGGTGGAGGCTCGGGGCATGATCGGTTCACGGGCGGTCCTGATGGCGTGTGCGGTTCTGGCGCTGGCTCCGGCGGCGCTGGCGGCGGGATTCCGGGAGAAGTCGTTCGTGCAGGTGAACGGGGGCGCGTGGCAGCCCGCGCGGTTCTGGTGCGACACGCCGGAGCGGGTGCTGGCGCTGTCCGGGGGCGGGGCCGGGTCGGGCATGCTGACGCAGTGGGCGGGCGGCGCGGGTCGACTGACGGCGCGGTCGCGGACGCCCGTGACGGTCGGCGCGGACGATGCGGGCGCGGGGCAACTCTACACGCCGCTGACCTTCGTGGGCGGCGCAGCCCCGCCGCCGGGTTTCTTCGTGCACAGCAGTAACGTGGAGAACGTGCAGGACCCCGCGTACCGCATGACGCACGTGAACGAGTTCCGCGTGCCCGCCGGGTCGTTTAACTGCCGCTACGTGCCGCAGGCGGCGGTCGTGGCGGCCACGGCGCGGCACAGCGTGACCGTGTGGGAATCAGGCGGGCGGGTCACGTACGCCAGTCGCAACCGCGACGGCACGCCGGGCGTGCAACTGACTGGCGGCACGCACGTCACGGGCGGGGAACGGGACGAGTACCGCTGGAACCGGGGCGGGTACAGGTACATGCTGGTCGTGGGCACCGCGCGGGCTCCGGGCGGCGAGTTGCGGGTCGAGCGGGCCGGGGGGGTCCTGAGCCGCGAGCCGCTGCTGGCGTACACCGTCAGCCGCGCCCGTTGAGGGCCGCGTGCGCCCGCCCCTGCCCGCGTTGCGTGCCTCCCGCTGCTCTATGCTCGGCAGCGTGAGCACAGGTCAGGGTGTGGGGGCGTGAGGCGGCAGCCGCAGCATGTCGCGGTGATCGGCGCGGGCTTTGCGGGCCTCGCGGCGGCGCTGCGGCTGGCGCGCGCCGGGGCGCGGGTGACGGTACTGGACGCGCTGGACGGGCCGGGCGGTAAGGCGGCGCTGGGCTTCCCGGAGTTCTCCAGCGGCCCGACGGTCGTGACCATGCCGCAGGTGTTCCGGGCGCTGCACGCGCGCCTGGACCTGCCAACGCCCACGCTGACGGCCGCGCGGCCCACCACCACGTACCACGGGGCGCGCGGCCGGGTATTCGCGCCCGAGGCGCTGCACGTGGCCGGCAGTCTGGACTCCACGCTGGCGCAACTGTCGCCCGCCGAGGGAAGGCGCTACGCGGCGCTGCTGGCCTCGTCGCGGCGCATGTACCTGGACGCGCAGGACACCTTCCTGTTCGCGCCCCCACCCGGCCCGGCCCGGCTGGCCCGCTACGCCCTGACGCGGGGACGGCGGGCCGCGCCCCTTGTCCCGCTGCGCGGCCTCGTGCGTTCCGGGTCGTTCATGACGCCGTTCTGGTTGCGGTTCGCCACGTACCTGGGCGCCGACCCGTACCGCGCGCCCGCCGTGCTGCACAACATCGCGTGGGTGGAACTCGGGTACGGCGTGTGGCACCTGCGCGGCGGCCTGCTGGACCTCGCCCGGACGCTGCACGCGCAGGCCGCCTCGCTGGGCGTGCGCTTCGAGTTCGGCACGCGCGTCACCAGCCTCAGCACGCACGGCGGTCAGGTGCTGGGCGCACACACCACGCAGGGGGCCTTCGCGGCGGACGCCTGGGTCAGCGCCGCCGACCGCGCCCTGACGCTCTCCTGGCTGGGCGAGAGCGAGAAACCCACGCCGCGCGGCGTGAGTGGCTTCGCGCTGCAACTGCGCCTCTCGGAGGACCGGGGGCAGTCGCATCACATCTACTGGCCCGCCGAGTACGCCCGCGAATGGCAGGACATCCGCGCCGGCCGCCTGCCGCGCGACCCGACGCTGTACCTGCACCTGGACGGCACGCGCGCCTTCCTGCTGGTGAACGCCCCACCGGACCCCGGCCTGACGGACGACCCGCGCGAGTACGGCGCGTGGCTCCTGGCGCGCCTCCAGGACCGCCTGCGCACCGGGGACAGCGGCCCGCTGCCCGTGCAGGAGTGGCAGGCCCTGTCGCCCGCCGAGTACGCCCGCACCGCCAAGGCCGGCGCGCTGTACGGCCGCGCCCCACACGGCCTGAGCGGCAGCCTGCGCCCCGGCTGGCAGCTGCCGCACGCCCGGAACCTCGCGCAGGTGGGCGGCACCGTCCACCCCGGCGGCGGCGTACCCCTGAGCATCCTCAGCGGCTGGAACGGCGCTGGCCAACTGCTGGGCCTCCCCTTCGACGACCTGGACGGCCGGCGCGTGCCAGGCATGACTGGCACCACAGCAGACACCTGGGACAACCTGACCGGGCCGGAATTCTGAACCGGGGGTAGGATCGCGGCGCTGCGCAGCCAGACCGAATACGCAGCCGGACTGAAGCGGAGGCCAGATGACGCGCCTTCACCCGGGGCATAAGATGACCTCATGACGGCCCCGCCCGAGCTGCTGACCTTCGGTGCCCTGCGGGCGGCGCAGGTCCCGTTCCGGCGCGAGAAGCCACTGCTGCTGCTGGCGTACCTGAGCCTGCGCGGCCCGCAGGAGCGCCGGGCCGTGGCGCGACTGTTCTGGCCGGACGCGACCGATCCCATGAACAGCCTGTCCGTGGCGCTGGGGCAGCTGCGCCGCGCGTCCAGCACGCTGGCGCTGGTCCACACGACCGACACGCAGCTGACTACCACCCTGACCTGCGACGTGCCCGCCCTGCTGCGCGCCTGCGCCGACACCGACCTGAGCGGCGCGCAGACCCTGTACCGGGGGGCTTTCGCGGCGGGCCTGCCGGACGCGGACCTGTCGGATGAACTGGCCGGGTGGGTCACCGCGACCCGCGAACACTGCGCGGCCACGTACCGCGACCTGCTGCTCGGTCAGGCCCGTCAGGCGGCAGAAACCGATGCC
Source organism: Deinococcus aquaticus (assembly GCF_028622095.1). NCBI lineage: Bacteria > Thermotogati > Deinococcota > Deinococci > Deinococcales > Deinococcaceae > Deinococcus > Deinococcus aquaticus. Next base: position 760,847 of record NZ_CP115165.1, read on the forward strand.
CTGCGGGCCGGGGAGTGGGCCGCCCAGGCCTACGCCGTGGCCGGGGCTGCGCCGCCCGCCCCGCCGCTGTTCCGGGAACTGCACGTCCTGCTGCGCGCCGCCGGACACCCGGACGTCCCGCTGCTGGAACGCGACGCGGCCAGCCTGAACGTCACGCTCAGCGCGCCGGCTCCGCCGCTGCCGGGCCGGCAGGCCGAACTTCAGCAGTTGACGCACCTGTCGGCCGGCGAGACGCTGTGGGTACGCGGACCGGCCGGGATCGGCAAGAGCGCACTGCTGCGCGCCGTTCCAGCCGGGACACTGCTGCGCGCCCGGACGGGGCAGCCCTACGCCACGCTGCTGGGTCTGCCAGACCTGCCTCACCCCCCGCCGGCGGACGGGCCGGGCTGGGCGCGGCACCTCGGCGCGCAGCCCGGCCCGCTGCTGATCGACGACTGGGAGACCTGCGACCCGGAGTCCCGCCGCGCGCTGCTGAGTCTGAGCGCCACCCGTTCGGGACCGCCGCTGATCCTGGCCAGCCGCGAGGGTCCGCCCACGCTGCTGCCGCAGCTGATCCTGCGGCCACTGCCGGCCGGTAACGCGCAGGAGCACGCAGAGACCGGCGGGCTGCCGGCGTTGCGGCCCGCCGGGCGCGGCGGCCTGTCCCTGGCGGACGCCTACGCCGCGCTGCTGGCCCCGCATGCGCCGCGCGTCCGGCAGCTGCTGGCGTGCCTGGGCGTGCAGGACACCCCGGACCTGCGCGCCACGCAGGCGGCGCTTGAATTCGGCGGTGACGATATGGCCGCCGCGCTGGAGCGGCTGCGGCAGGCCTACCTGCTGGAGGGCACCCGCCCGACTGCGCCCGCCGCCTTGCGCGCGTGGCTGGATACGCAACCCAGCCTGGAAACCGAGGTCCTGACCCTGCTGGCGGCGCAACTGCTGCCTACCGACGCCCTGGGGCACTACCTGCGCGCGCACGCCCTGACCGGCTCCAGCGACTTTCCCGGTTTTCAGGCGGCGCTGGCCGGACGCGCCCGCGCGCTGCTGGCCGCGGACCGGCACGTGGAGGCGCACGAGCTGCTGCGCCCCCACGCCCGGTCGCCCGGCACCCGCCTGCTGCTAGCGCGCGCCCTGGACGCCATGGGTCACCACCGCGAGGCGCTGGGCATCCTGGGTGACCTGCCGGACACACCACTGGTGCAGGTGTACCGGGGCCGCGCCGTGTGGCGGCTGGGCGACCGCGAGCAGGCGACCGTGCTGGCGAACGCCGGCCTGAACGGCGACATGGAGGCGCGCGCGCAGGCGTTCAATCTGCTGTCCTCTCTGGCGCTGGCCGCCCAGGAGTACGCGCAGGCCCATGACGGAGCGCAGCGGTCCGCCGGACTGTTCCTGCTGCTGGGCGACGACCTGATGCGCCTGAAAATGACCTGCGTTCAGGCGGTGGCCGCGCAGCACCTCGGTCTGGATGTGAGCGCCCTGCTGCGCGAGATGCTGGACGCGCCACTGGATCACCTGCCGCCCCAGATGCTGCTGAATATCGGGTGGGTGCTGGAGGAACGCGGGCAGCTGGAGGAGGCCCTCGGGTACGCCCGGCAGGCCGCCGCGAGCGCCGAACGCACCCACGACCTCTCGGTGGCGGCCACCGCGTGGAACAACGTGGGGGTCCTGAACCACAAGCAGGGGCACCCGGAACCCGCCGCCGCCGCGTACCGGCAGGCCATCGGTATCGCCCGGCAGAGCGGGGAGGTCCGCGTGCTGGCCATGGCGCTGGGCAACCTGGCCGAGCTGCAAGAAAGCCTGCCCCTGATCGACGAGGCACTGAATATTCTGGAAGGAGCCGGGCACGACGACCTGGCCTCCTATTTCCGTCAGCAGCAGGCGGCATTCAGGGGTCGTTCAGGGGAGACCTGACAGGCTGCGGGCATGCCAAGGAGCGCCTACCTCATCGACGGAACGCCTGGGCCGGAGGACACCCATGAACAAGCACACGCTGATTTCCCTGCTGGCACTGACCCTGGGGCTGGCCAGTGCCACCGGCCTGTCCCCGGTGCCCGGTTCGGGCCGGCCGGACGCCTTCGCGCGCGCAGGCGACCGCCTGCCCCTCAGGTCGCTGGGCCTGGACACGGTGACCGGGGCGCAGATTCAGATTCCGGGCGTCCCGCCCAGGACGCTGAAGATGACGGTGAACGCGGCGGGCAGGACGGAGCTGACGGTACCTGACCTGCCGCCGGGGCGGGTGACCGTGACCCTCACCCGCGCCGGGCAACGGATCACCCGTGAACTTGATGTCCTACCGCCCACCACTGGCCACCCGGCCTTCCGGAGTCTCACCAATCCCGGCCTGAGCTTCGAGCGGGAACAGGTGCTGCCCGATCAGGTGCAGGTGCTGCTGAATCCAGCCCTGACCGGCGCGGCACTGAACCGCCGCCTCGAAGCTCTGCGCCGGTACGGGACGATCACGACCGAGACGCTGCGGCTGCCCACCACGAACGCCCGGCTGGCCCCGCCGACCGGATCGCCGTGCGGCGGCACCCTGGCCGTCATTCAACTCGGGCGCGGTCAGGCGCTGGAAGAAGTTCTCAACGCCCTGCTGGCCGACACCAGCGGCGACATCTGGTACCCCGACCCGATCAGCAGCACCAAGACGCCCGCCGCCCTCGCGCAGGTGCGGCCGGGACCCTTCCAGTCCGCGCCGCTTCAGCAGGCCGTTCCTGGCGTGCGGGGCAACCTCCCCGCACCGCAGACCGGCAGTTTCTACTACCAGCCCAACCTGACGCCGTCCGGGCCTCGGCCAGCGCTGGGGATGCCCCGCCGGGGCCTGGGTGGGGCAGGCAGCACTATTGCCGTGCTGGACACCGGTTTTTCTCCGGTGCTCGACCTGCACGGCGAACTGCCGTCCAGCCGGGTCATGACGCCCCTGAACGCCCTGCAACCGGCCGGGGCGGGCACCTTCACCGGCACCGGCGATTTCTGGGAGGGACACGGCACGCAGGTCGCCATCCTGGCGGCCGGGGGCCAGAGCGGCGTGGCCCCGCAGGCCACGGCGCTGCCCGTCAAGGTCTGCGGACCTGACCTGGACGGCCGGGCCGTCTGCACGACCCGCAGCGTTCTGCGAGGCGTCTGCTTGGCGCTGGACAGCGTGCCTGCCAACCGACTGGTCCTGAACCTGAGCCTGGGCGGGTCCGTTCCCACGAACGCCATTCACGCCGCCCTGAACTGGGCCGAGCAGCAGGGTGTGGTGGTCGTCGCGGCCGGCGGGAACCAGGGCCTGAACGGCCACCCGCCCGAGTACCCGGCGGCCTTCGCGCGGCCGGGCGTGGGTTCACAGAGGCAGCTGAACCTGCTGGCCGTCGCGTCGGTCAGGCCCGGCGGTCCGGCAGGCTGGACGTACTCGGGTTTCAGTACCAGGGGCAACTACCTGAACGTCAGCGCGCCCGGCGAAGCGCTGGACATCGGTCACCCGTACCTGTACAGCGGCACCTCGTTCGCCGCGCCGCTGGTCGCCGGGGCCGCCGCGCTGGTGCAGGGCGCCGGACTGAACCGCGCGCCCGCAGCGCCGCAGAACGCCCTGAGCACGGCGCTGTCCGCACAGGCCGCCAGCGCCTTGCAGGCGGTGAGCGTCAAGGCGTTCATGCTGAGTCCCGCACGCGTCCGGTCCATGCCGGGTATCGAGCCCACCCCGGACCTCTCGAAGTACTGATACGGACCCGGTTGAAGCGGGGCTACGCCACGCCGCCACGCCGCTGCGCCGCCCTGCTCCTTCCAGGCCTGACAGAACACCACCCGCGCCCCTCTTCGCGCATGACCCCCGCCCCGAGCGGGGGATTTTCTTTTGGCGGTACCGGCCCGGCAACGGCCCGGCGAGGAGGGCCGCGCCCTTGTTCAGCAGCGTTCAGGGGCCGTTCAGGGGGGGACGCGCACACTGCCCTCATCACAGGAGGTTCAGCCACAGCGCCACAGCCGAGAACCACGTCACTGTCCGCCCCAGGTCGTTCGAGTTACCCACCGGAACCCGCCCGGTTCCACAGGAGAAGATCATGCCCGGAATCACTGCTCTGTCTGCCCCGCGTTCCCTCGCCCGCCTTTCCCTGGCCGCCCTGGCCATCAGCGCCTCCCTGAGCCTGAACCCGGTCTCGGCGCAGCGCACGGCTCCTGGCACCCTGCCGGGTGTTCGCGCAGCGAACGACCTGCGGGGCCTGCCGGACCTGCCGGAGAGCGCCTTGCCGGTCGACGCCGCCGGAACTCTGAAGGTGGCCGCGCCGAACGCGGCCGAGACGGAACTGGCGCGCGGCTGCCGGGACAACCTGCTCCAGAACGGCGACATCAGCGCCTTCACCATGGGTGGGAGCAGCAACTTCCCGCCGTCGGTCGTGCCCGGCTGGAGCCCGTCGGTGTACACGCCGCAGGTCGTTCCCACGTCCGGCTTCGGCGGCTCCAAGGGCTGGCTGCTGGCCTGGGGCTACGGTCAGGGCGGCGAATCCTTCCAGCAGAACGTGGCCCTGCCCGCCGGCACCTACAAACTGACGCTGGCAACCCGTCAGTACAACGCGGCGACCACGCCCACCCCCGCGCAATACCGCATTGCCTTCCGGAGCGGCGCAACGCCCAACCCCTGGGGCACGCCCGGCGTCGTCACGCTCGATTCGGCCCCCATGACGAACGCGAACTGGGCCGCCCAGACCTACACCTTCACGACGACCACGGCCACCAACGTCATGCAGGTGAATACCTTCAACGTCAACCCCGCCAGCGTCGTGAACGGTCACCCGGAGCGGGTGTCGTGGATGGCCTACGACTCCTTCTGCCTCCAGAAGGTCAAGCCGGCGGCGCTGCGGCGCGGTATGACCTGGACGGTGCGCGAGGTCAAGGATCGCCTGGTGAATGTCGGTAATCACTCCGCCACCAACGCCTATCTCGGTGACACGCCCGAAACGGCGGTACTGCCTATGCTGTGCATCCTCCCGGGCACTCTGCCGGTGCCGGCCGGGATCACCCCGGACTTCTACCACGGCTGGTCAAAGAGTCAGGTGCGCCTGACGACACCGGTGTCCGGATCGGTGATGAATTCACAGATTCTGGCTGACGGCATCTGCGCCACGCAGTTCGGGCAGGGCTGGCGCATGGGCGAATTCCATGACGGCAGCGGTGGGCACTCCTTCTGGGCGGTCGCAGGAGACCCGAGCGTGTTCGCCGCGTTCAAGCTCGGAACCAAGTTCTGGACCTTCATTAATGACCAGAACGCCAACGTCTGGAACTCGGTGCCCTGAAATCCGTTACCGCGCCCGCACCCGGACAGACACTGCCGGGTGCGGGCGCGGCTTGTGCCAGAGTGCGGTTCCTGACAGCATGCCGGGGCATGCGTGACTTCCGTTTTCTGCCCGAACCGCCGACCCGTCCGGGGAACGGGCATCTTCAGGACTGGGCTCTGAGTCCTCTGCCGCTGATCGAGGAGGGTGCGGGGCGGGCGCGCTCGGCGGGCGTGGATGTGTTCCGATTGCGACTGGGCCTGCCGGCGGTGGTGGGGGTGGGCGCCGCGTGGAACCGGGCGGTGCTGACGGACCTGGGGACCTTCCGGAGTGCGGGGAGCCTGTCGCGGATCGTGCCGTACCTGTCGGGTGGGGTGATCCTGTCGGACGCGCCGGGGCACGGCGGGCGGCGCTCGCTGATGAATCCGGGGTTCGGGCGGGCGCACATGCTGGCGCTTCAGGCGCGGACGCGGGCGGCGCTGCCGGGCGTGCCGGGCGGGGAGTTCGATGCGCTGGCCTGGGCGGATGGGGCGGTGCTGAGGGTGCTGAACGCCGCGTACTTCAGTGGGGAGTTCGACGCTGGGCTGCTGCACGCGTTTCTGGCGCCGCTGCGCCGTCCGTTCCCGGTGCCGGCGATTCCGCGTCCGCTGCTGTTCGCGCGGGTGGATGCGGAGGTGCGCCGCCTCGCGCACGCGCGCCTGACGGGGCGGGGGCATGACGATCTGCTCGCGGTGCTGGCCCCACTGCCGGGCGGGCTGGAGGAGGCGCGGGTGTCGCTGGCGGCGGCGCACGACACGACCACGCACGCACTGGCGTACGCGATCTGGTTCCTGGCGCAGCATCCGCAGTGGCACGCGCCCGAACATCACGCGGCGGTCCTGAAGGAAGTGCTGCGTCTGTTCCCGCCGGGCTGGATGGGCAGCCGCCGCCTGGGCCGCGACCTCGACTGGAACGGCGTACGGTTGCCGCGTGGAGCGCTGGCGCTGTACTCGCCGTACCTGAGTGGGCGTGACCCGGCCGTGTGGGACCGCCCCGACGAGTTCGATCCGGGCCGCTGGGCCGCCAGACCCCCCGCGTGGGCGTACCTGCCGTTCGGGGGCGGCGAGCGGCTGTGCCTGGGCATGCACCTCGCGCAGATGCTGATTCACGACACGCTGGCGGCGCTGCCTCCCCTGCGGGCCGTGCGGGGCGACCCGGCGCCCCTGCCGGGCCTGACCCTCGGGCCGCGCGGGCCGCTGGTCGTGCAGGCAGGCCGCGCATAGCCTTGACCGCCGCTGCATACCGCGCTATGGTTTTTATCAACACCGCCCTCCGGGGCGGATTTTTATTACCGTGCAGTCTCGCCGGATGCTGGCCGGGTTGCCTGCTAGCCTGCGGGCATGACCGAGCCCGCTGCCGCGCCGCTGCCCCCTGACGCCGTTCCGCCGCAGCCCGCGCCGCAAGGGCCGCAGCGGGGGCCGGTGCAGGACCGCTCGCCGCTGCCGGACGTGCTGCGCGGCCTGAGCCTGCTGGGCATCCTGGTCGTGAACATGCAGGACTTCGCGGGCTTTCTGGAGTGGCGGCAGACGGGCCTGGACCGCGTGGCGCAGGTTGTCACGGACGTGCTGGCGAACGGGCGTTTCATCTCGATCTTCGCGATGCTGTTCGGGTGGGGCGCGGCGGGCCTGCTGGCTCGGCACGGGGCGGGCGTGTTCCTGCGGCGGCACGTGGCGCTGCTGCTGGTCGGCGCGGCGCACTTCATTCTGGTGTGGCACGGGGACATCATCAGTCTGTACGCGCTGGTGGGACTGGGCCTGCTGGCGACCGTGCGGATGAACACCCGCGCGCTGCTGGTCCTGGCGGGCGTGCTGGGCGCGTGGTACCTGGGCCTGGACCTGCTGGCGGCCCTGGCCAGCCGGGGCGAGGCGGGCACGCGCTGGGCGAGCCTGCCGGACCTGAGCAGCACTTACGCGGGGAACGTGGCGGCCCGCGCCGCCGAGTTCTCGCCGGAACTGCTGGGCAGCGCGCTGTTCAACGGACCGTGGCTGCTGGCGCTGTTCTGCCTGGGCGCGGCGGCGCAGCGTTCGGGGCTGCTGCTGCGCCCGCACGAGCACACGCGCACGCTGCGGGGGCTGGCGGTGGGTGGGCTGGCGGTGGGCCTGCCGCTGGGGGCGCTGCTGGCGTACCTGAACACCCGCCCGGAGTACGCGGCGGGCGCGCTGGCCCTGCCGGTCCGGATGGGGGGCGGGCTGGCGTCCGCGCTGGGGTACGTGGGCGTGGCGGGGCTGCTGGCCGCGCGGGGGCGGCTGGGGTGGCTGCGGCCCCTGGCGGCCAGCGGGCGCACCGCCATGAGCAATTACCTGATGCAGAGCGTCCTGATGACCGCGTTGTTCTACCCGTATGCGGGCGCGCAGTTCGGGCGGTGGGGCGCGGCAGCCGCGCTGCTGCTCTCGCTGCTGCTGGGGCTGGCTCAGGTGCCGCTGAGCGCGTGGTGGCTGTCGCGGTTCCGGGCGGGGCCGCTGGAGTGGCTGCTGCGGCGCGTGGTGTACGGCCCACCGCGCCAGTAATACGGATTCCGTCTGTTTCGTTAACAACCCGGCAGGGCACCGGGTTGCCAACTCCACGTCCGGAATCCTCTTTGCTCCTCCTCGCCTCCGCTCGGATTGAACGGCTTTGCAAGCCATTCAATCGGAGTCCGTATAAGACCGCACGGATGGGCGGCGTGGAGGGGCCACGTGGAGCACAATGCGGGGCGTGACTGACTTTCAATCTCCTTCCGTTCCCTCTGCGTCCGGGCGTCCGCTGCGGGTGCTGGCGCTGTGCCTGGGGAACATCTGCCGCAGTCCGGTGGCCGAGGCGCTGCTGCGGCGTGAACTGGAAGCGGCGGGCGTGGCAGCCGTGGTGGACAGCGCCGGGACCGGCGACTGGCACGTGGGGAGGGGGGCCGATCCGCGCAGCCGTGAGGTGGCGGCCCGGCACGGCCTGCACCTGAACGGGCAGGGTCGGCAACTGTCGATGGCAGATTTCTACGAGCAGGACGTGATCCTGGCGATGGATACCTCGAACCTCGCGGACGCGCGCCGCCTCAGCCCGCCGGACGGGGAGGCCCGCCTGACGCTGATGCGGGAATTCGATCCGCTCTCGCCGGGCGCGGACGTGCCGGACCCGTACTACGGGGGCGCGCGGGGCTTCGAGGACATGTTCGTGATGCTGGAACGCAGCGCCCGTACCTTCGCGGCGGCGGCCAGAGCGGCGACCACAGGGGGCAGGGGCGGTGCAGGCGGGGATTCCGACTCAACGGATTGAGGGGGCCGCGCTAGACTGCGGCGTATGGATAACCGCACGAACCTCGACGACTACCTCGCGGGGCTGGGCATCAGCGACGCCGACGAGAGCGAGCTGCCGCCGCCCGCTCCGGACGCTGCGCTGAGCGCCACTCTCACGCCAGAGACGCCCGAGGACCCCAGGTCCGCCCTGGAAGCCTTCCTGACCGGCCTGCTGGGCCGCATCGATCCGGACCTTCAGGTGAGGGTCACGCAGGCAGACGACGCGCTGGAAGCCGAGATCACCGGCGAGAACGCCGCGAAACTCGCCGGGCGGGACGGCCGCACACTGGGCGCCATCGAGGTGCTCGCGTACACCGTGCTTGCCAAGCAGGAGGGCCGCGGGAACCTGCGCGTGCGGGTGGATATCGGCGGGTACCGCAAGCGGCAGGCCGAGGCGCTCAGCAAACTGGCCGAGCGGCTGGCCGTGCAGGTCGCCAAGAGCGGCGAGCCGCACGAGTTGCAGCCCATGCCGGCCTCCGAGCGGCGCGTGATTCACATCACCCTGAAAGAGCACCCGGACGTGATGAGCGAGTCCATCGGGGAGGGCAACGCCCGGCGACTGATCATCAAACCCCGGCACGGGTAAGGGCGTGCAGCTGCGTGACCTGTTACGGCAGGGCGCGGCGCGGCTGGGCAGCGCGGGCGTTCCCTCCCCGGAGGTGGACGCCCGCGAACTGCTGCTGAGTGCCCTGCACCTGACGCCCACGGCGCTGCTGACGCGCGCGCACGAGCCGGTCGGCGCGGACGGTCAGGCGCGCTACGCGGCGGTGCTGGACCGCCGCTCGGCGCGTGAGCCGCTGCAACACATTCTGGGTGAGGTCGAGTGGGGCGGCGTGCGGCTGCGCAGCGATCCGCGCGCCCTGGTGCCCCGCCCGGAAACCGAGTGGCTGCTGCACCTGCTGCTGCCGTACGTGCAGTCCAGGACTCAGCCGCGCGTGCTGGACGTGGGAACCGGCACGGGCGCGCTGGCGCTGGGCGTCAAGGCCGCCTGCCCCGGCGCGGCTGTGACCGCCACGGACCTCAGCCCCGGCGCGCTGGCCCTGGCACGCGAGAACGCCGCCCTGAACGGCCTGGAGGTCACGTGGGTGCAGGCGGACCTGCTCACGGGCGTCCCTGGCCCGTTCGACCTGATCGTCAGTAACCCCCCGTACCTGCCGGACGGGGACCGCGCGCACGCCGACCCGGAAGTGCAGCGCGACCCGGACCTGGCGCTGTATTCCGGCCCGGACGGCCTGACCCTGGCCCGTAGGCTGGCCGCACAGGCCCCGGCCTCACTGGCAGCGGGCGGGGAGTTGTGGCTGGAACTCGACCCGCGCAACGCCGCCACGCTGGCCGCCGAGCTGCGCGCAGGCGGCTGGGACGCGCAGCTGCACGCCGACCTGACCGGCCGCGAACGCTTCGTGCAGGCGCGGCGGGCCGGGGGGCCGGGCTAGCCCCCGCCCGCTGCGGCCTGCTCCAGTCGTTTGCGGCTCAGAGCGGTCCGCACGGCGTTCAGGCGGTCACCATGCAGCGGGTAACGGGCCAGCAGGGCGACGGCGATCAGCGCGCCGACAATCGGCGGGACGGTCATGAAGAACCGGAAGCCCCCGGCGACCGCGTCGGGTTGCGTGGTCAGGGTGGGGTCGTAGCCGCTGGCGCGCGTGACTGCCCCGAAGGCCTGCGCGGTCAGTGCGGCGCTCAGGGTGGTGATGAAGCCGGACATGCCGTAGTACAGGCCCTCGCGACGCTCGCCGGTGTGCAGTTCGTCCTCGTCGATCACGTCGCCCAGGATCACGTCGCCCATCAGGATCATGCCCGACAGCGCCACTCCGAACAGCACGGTCGAGACGAGCGCGCCGGCCAGCGTGTTCACCAGCGCCAGCGGAATCAGCGCGGTGGCCCCCAGCGCGAAGGCCAGCATCAGCGTGCCGCGCGCGCCCAGGCGGGGGGTCACGTAGGTCCGCCAGGGCCACAGGGCCGCGCCGGCCGTGACGAACGCGGCGGCCAGCAGCAGGGTGGTGGCGGCGCCGCCCGTCTCGCCCAGGCTGTAGCGCACGTAGAACCCCATGCCGGTCGCCAGCGTGCCCGTGCAGAAAAACCGCATGGTCTGCGCGGCCACGACGGTCAGGAACGCCGGGTTGCGGAACGTGACGCCCGCCGCCCCGAAGAACCCCAGCCCCGGCGCGCGGGTGCCCGGACGCTCGAACAGACTGCCCAGCCCGGACAGGATCGCGGCGGCGGCCAGCACGGCGAACAGGGCCGCCATGACGCCCCACCCGAGCAGACCGGCCAGCAGGGGTGGCAGTGCTAGCCCGATCAGCAGACCCGCGACCTGCACGACGTTCATGCGCCACGCGACGTCCGTGCGTTCCTGAAAGGTGCGGAACATCTCGGGCAGCAGCGACAGGTAGCCGGTGCCAACGGCGGTGTTGAAGGTCTCCCAGAGCGTCCAGACGACCACGAAGTACACCAGCAGCGCCACGGGGCTGCTCACGCCGTCGAACGGTGCCCAGAACAGCAGCGCGAACAGGATCAGGGCCGGCAGGAACCCGAAGCGCACGAACGGAATGCGGCGGCCCCAGCGCGAGCGGGTGCGGTCGCTCAGGAACCCGATCAGGGGATTGTTCGCGGCGTTGTACACGGCGAAGCAGGTCAGAGCGGTCGCGGCCCAGGCGGGGTCCATGCGGCGGTCGTCCACGTAGTACAGCAGCAGGAAACTGGTCGTCTGCGCCGGGATGGTCAGCCCGAAGTTCATGACCGCGTACCGCCAGCGCTGCGCGGAAGTCGTGTCCGGGGCCATCGTGTCCGGAACCGTCGTATGCGGCGTCAGGTCGGGCGGGGGCGTGGCGGTCACGGCAGGGCCGCCCGCAACAGCGGCCGCAGCGGGCGGTAACTGCTGACCTTCACGCCGCTGCGTTCGATCACGCCGGGCAGACGCGGGTCCATGAACGCCGCGTGGTTCGCCACCCGGCCCTCCCAGTCGCTGGCAATGGCGCGCAGTTCCGGCGTGTCCCGCGCCGGGTGCAGGATGAAGTGCGTCAGGCCCGGCGGGAGGCTACCCAGCAGGTCCTCGATCAGCGGCACCTGATCCCCGCCCGAGTGCAGCGGCAGCATCACGAGGTGATCCACCAGCGGCAGCCCGCGCGCCTCCAGCGTCTGCCAAGAGTTTCCACAGGCGAGGGAATAGCGACCAGCACGAAGGCCCAGGAGGCAGGGGCTTGAAATTCCCCGGTCTCATGGGCCTTTATGCGAAGTGACTATGCCTCGCATCCCCAGCCTACCGCACAGCATCATCACCGCTCAGCTGAACCGGGTCACCAGCCTCAGTGGCCTCATCCCCTACAGCACCCTGTGTAAAAGTGCCATCTCCAAAGAGATGGCGCGGGACTCCTTCGCCTCCACGGAGGACTTCAAGCGTCGAGCCAGGAACGCGCCGGAGGGCGCGTTCCTGGCCATTGATTTCGTCATGGTGCCCCACGCCGGACGGACGATGGAAGGCGTGAACTACCACTACAGCGGTCAGGCCCAGACCCGTCTGGGCCATCAGTTCACCTCCGCGGCCCTGGTCAGGTTCGGTGAAGATCCAGTTCCGTTGCTGGAGCGCTTCAAGGTTTCCCAGGCCCTGCATACAGAGCGCTATCCTTACCGTACAGCGACTCAGGAAATGATCCACGTCGTCCAGGATTGCCTCGCGGCGGGCGTCCCCATGGCGGGTCTCCTCCTGGATGGGGAGTTCGGGCGGGACGCGGCTGTGACCTTCAGTCGCGAGCATCAGATTCCGGTATTGATCCGTGCCAAAGCCAATATGACCGTGCAGTTCGAGGGTGAGGGACTCACCCTCGGTGCGCTGAGTCGGCAGTTCCCTCCAGAACGCTGCCACCTGTACGCGGAGTTCGGGTGGCGTGTCCGTCGATTGTCGGTCACCCGTGAGGTCGGTGGGTTCGATGTCCTGATCGTGTGGCGCAAGGTGCACGGGGAGTGGACACGGTTTTTCCTGTTCAGCACGTTTGGTGGTGACGTCACGGTTCGCTCACTGCTGCGGGCCTGGAAGGCCCGCTGGGGAATTGAGGTGATTCACCGGTTCTTCAAGCAGAACCTGGGACTGGGACGCTGTCATTGCCGGACGATCCAGGCGCAGGAGAACTGGGTGTGGTGCGTGGTGGAGGCCTTTCACGCGGTGTTACGGGTGCGTAGGGAAGTACCGGGAATGACGTGGCGGGCCGCACAACGGCAGGCAGCTCAGAATGCCGAAAAGTACGTCCTGACCGGGATGGAGCAGGACGGCCCCCTGCTTGACGCCGCGTGACACGACATCAGCAGGGAAGTGGAAACTCTTGGTCTGCGTGAACTGCGCGGCCTGCGCCGCGTCCCGCGCGTCCAGGCCGTGCGAGCGCCAGCCGGCACTGTCCAGGCGCGGGAACATCGGGACCGCGCCGTGCCGCAGCGCCAGATCGATGCAGTCCGGCAGGAACAGGGGGTGCGCGACGGCGCCCATGTGGGCGTCCACGTGCGAGACCTCGATGCCCAGGGCCAGCGCCCGGACGATCTGCGCGTCCATCTCGGCGCGCACGGCCGCCGGAACGCCGTACAGGCGGGCCGCCTCGACGGTCGCGTGCAGGTGCCCCTGCGCGTCCAGCAGGCCGGTGGCCGGGTCGCGGGTACTCAGGGCCGACCAGCGGTACTCGCTCCACTCGCTGGTCAGGGTCAGGTGCACGCCCAGGTCCGCGTCCGGGAATTCACGCGCGACCCCGGCCGCCGCCGCCGCCCACGCGCAGGTCATCATGACCGACGCCGACGACAGCGTGCCAGTCCCGAACAGGTCCAGGCAGGCACTCACGGTCGCCTGACACATGCCCAGGTCGTCCGCGTGAAAGATCACCACGCGGTCGTCCGGCGCGTAGCCCAGCGCGGCCAGCGCCGGGTTGGGGGATGGTGGGGTCGGTGGGGTCATTCACGGCCTCCTTGGCGGGCGGGGAGTCGGGCGGGCAGGGTGGTGGGCGCGGCAGGACCGGTACGGCAAGTGCCATTGCTGACAGTGCCATTGCGAAGCACCGGGGCAGAGGCGCGGGGCCGGGAAAGCGAACCGTGGAACGCAAGTGGAACAGGGAACACGGCCAGCATGCCACGCCCCGCACCCGCCTGCACACCCGAACCGCATGTCCGCCGCACCGCACAGAAAGCAGAGGAAGCCCGCCACGCGCGGGGGCGCAGGCGGGCTTCAGGTGGGCAGGCGGGCCGTGTTCAGTCGTCGGCGGCCTGGGTGCTGGCGGGTTTTTCCGGGTTCTCGATGAATTCGGTCGGGTCGTACAGGTCGAAGCCGATTTCCTTCTCGTACTCCTGGATTTTCACGTGCAGGCGTTTCACGTCGCCTTCCACGGCGCCGTAGTCGAAGGTGTCCCAGATGGCGGTCGTCTTGAAGTTCCCGCCGTCGAAGTCCGGGACCTCGCGGGTCTTGCGGATGCCTTCTTCCAGGGCCTTGCGGCTCTCGATGCCCATGTTGCGGAAGGCGACCTGCATCACGTCACGCTGGAAGTCGCGGGGACCGTAGATGCCGGCGCGGTACACCGTCTCGTAGAAGTGCTCCCAGTTGGGCACCAGGGTCGCGGCGGGCATGCTGAACTGCCCGATGACGTTCTTGATGGCGTTCAGGGTGCGTTCCGGGTAGTAGTACAGGTACATGCGCACGCCTTCCAGGAAGAAGTTGTAGTGCGCGGCCTCGTCCACGGCGATGGTCTGCGCGACCTTCGCGAGGACCGGGTCGCTGACGCCTTTCAGGTGCGGCTTGTCGCTCTTGCCCTGCGCGATCTTCATCATGTTCAGGTAGTTCAGCTGCGTGGCGCGCTCCTGGAACACGGTGTACACGAGGTTGTGAATGGCGTCCGGGAACGGCAGTTCCCAGGTCTGGGATTTCAGGCGGTCCTTGTACTCCTCGATCCACTTGGGGCTGCGCTGGCCGCTGAACAGCACGGCGTTCTCCCAGGCGTCCGCGTGTTTTTCTTCCTCGCTGCCCCAGCGCATCTGGAAGTGCGAGCGGCCGTGGCTGCGGCGCACCAGGTGAATGAGGTTACTGGTGAAGTCCGGCGCGTACTGCTCGACCGCGAAGAACCCTTCGAGGACGGTGATCAGTTCCTTGGGGAGGTTCTGGTTCAGGGCGCGCCAGTCGAAGGAGCGGTCCGGGTTCCAGTTGCGGGTTTCCTGACTGCGGGCGGTGTACCAGCGGTACAGGCCCAGGAATCCGCGCTCGATCAGGCGGTCCTTCTCGGCGTTGCTCAGCAGGCCTGCGGGGGTGCGCGGGCGGTCGTTCAGCATGTTGGGGGGCATTACGTCAGCCATTGGGAATTCCTCCTCGGGGCCGTCCCGGCTGGGGTGCGGGCGGGGCACGCAAAGAGGTGCAGACGCCGGGGACGGTACCCACCCAGCGTAATCCCACCTGCCGCACGAACCCGTGAACCGGGACGCAGTTCAAAGGTGCAGCGCAGGCTGGGACAGCCGGGCGGGCCGGACACGCAGGCTGGACAACGCCGGGCACGCGGGCCGGACAACTGCCGGAAATCAGGCGGCCCACGGGGGCGCGGCCCGCTACACTGCGGGCATGAGCCTTGTGGGACAGCCTGCGCCGGACTTCACCCTGCCCGCCTCGACCGGCGAGCAGATCACCCTGAGCAGTTACCGGGGCCACAGCGCCGTGGTGCTGGTGTTCTACCCGCTGGATTTCAGTCCCGTATGCTCCATGCAGCTCCCGGAGTACTCGGGCCGCCAGGATGATTTTGCGGACGCCGGGGCGGTCGTGCTGGGCGTGAACCGCGACAGCGTGCACGCGCACAAGGCCTGGGCCGCCGAGTACGGCATCGAGGTGCCGCTGCTGGCCGACATGAAACTCGACGTGGCCCGCTCGTACGGGGTGGCCATCGACGACCGGGGCATCAGCGGCCGGGCCGTGTTCCTGATCGACCGGGAGGGCGTGATCCGCTACCAGCACGTCGAGGAGAAGACCGGGGATTACACCGTGCGGCCCGAGGCCGTGCTGGCCAAGATCCGCGAACTCTGATGGCCCCGGTCGTCCTGAGTTTCATCAACCTGAAGGGCGGCGTGGCGAAAACCACGGCGACCGTGCAGCTGGCCGACACGCTGGCGTTCATGAAGCAGAAGCGCGTGCTGGTCATCGACCTGGACCCGCAGACGAACGCCACCCTGGCCCTGATCGGCGAGGAACGCTGGGAGAAGGCCGACGAGGCGGGCCAGACGCTCGCCCACCTGTTCCTGGACCTGCTGCGCGGCGACGGCACCTTCACGTTCGACGCCACGCGCGCCATCGTGCGCGGCGCCAGTAACCTCAACCGCGTGCCGCCCGAGGTGATGGACCAACTGCCCGAAGGCACCCGCTACGGCCGCGTGGACCTGCTGCCCAGCTCCATCCGCCTGATCGACGTGCAGGACCGCATGCAGGACATCGCGGGCCGCACGCACTACTCGACCGGCCCGATGGAAGTCGTGAAGAAATTCGTCGCGCCGCACTTCGACGCGTACGACTACGTGCTGATCGACTGCCCGCCCAACCTGGGCTTCGTCACGCAGAACGGCCTGGAAATCAGCGACCACTACCTGATCCCCACCATCCCGGACCGCCTGAGCACCTACGGCATCCCGCAGATCGCCGGGCGCATCGCCGAGATCCGCCGCGCCCGCAACCTGCGCCTGAGCTGCCTGGGCGTCCTGATCACCAAGTACCAGAGCGCCAGCAGCCAGCACCGCCAAGGCCTGCAACGCCTCCCCGAAGACCTGAAACGCGCCTTCACCGGCACCGGCGAGAGCACCCCCCCGATCCTGACGACCGTGCTGCCCCAGACGAACGCCAGCGCCGAGGCCATGACCTTCGAACGCAAACCCGGCAACTACCGCGAGAAGTACGGCGGCGGCGTGGTCGCCGGGCAGGGCGCGTACAAGTACGGCCTGGACTTGGCCGACGAGATCGAGGACCTGCTGGCCAGCCGCCCACACCCCGCCCTCCCCTACCAGGACTGGCCGCCGCAGGACTGAGCAGCAAACGCAGGCCAGGGCGACCTACAGCGCCAGGGGGTCCACCAGCAGCGCCGAGTCCGCCTCGAAGGCCTCGGCGTAGCGCACGCGGGCCAGGGTGCCCCAGTAGGTCAGGCGGGCGCGGCGGCGCTCCACGATCTCCGGCGTGACCGTCTCCGAGATGGCCGCCCCCGAGAACTGACTCTCATGCGCCAGGATCGCCGCCGCCCAGGTGTCCTGCACGGCCTCCACATCGACCAGCACGTTCGGGGTGATGTCCGCGTTCCCCTGGTACAGCAGCACCCGCCCCACCCGGTGCGGCGCTCCTCCCAGGTCCGCCTTCGCCAGTTGCGCCAGATGCACGGCCCGCTTGGTCAGGTGGTACGTCCCGAAGTGATCCGGGTGCCGGTCGTGGTGGTGCGGCGCGACCAGCACGCGGGGCCGCACCGCGCGCAGCACCGACGCCAGCGCGTGCGCGCCGTCGAGTGTGTCGCGCAGTTCGCCGTCCGGCAGGCCCAGCTGCCCGCGCCACGTGAGGCCCATGATCGCCGCCGCGCGGGCGCACTCGGCCACGCGCACGTCCGGCGTGCCCTGCGTGCCCCGCTCGCCACGCGACAGCTCCAGAATGCCCACCGCGCGCCCCGCGCGGGCCAGCCGGATCAGGGTGCCGCCCGCACCGATCTCCGCGTCGTCCGGGTGCGGCGCGAGGCACAGCCAGTCCAGTGGCCCTGCCACGCCATGAATCGTCTCGAACGCCTCCGGGGTTCCTGCGGTTGCCATGCCCGCCAGCATAGAGTCACCACCGAGGCCCGCACCCGGCGCCTTGACACTCCCCGACGCACTCCATATACTTTTTGAGCTTCCGTCGGAAGTGTCCCAACCTGTATCCCGCCAGTGTAGCTCAGGGGTAGAGCAACTGATTCGTAATCAGTAGGTCGTCGGTTCAAATCCGACCTCTGGCCCCAAGGAAGGCCCCGCCGTGTGCGGGGTTTTTTCGTGTTCGGGGGTGCTGGTGGGCGGGCTATTGTGTTGACAGGATCTCTGGCCCGGTTGGTGTGCGGTGTACGCTTATTCGCATGACGAATGACGCAGCGGCAGGCAGTGGGCAGGGTCCAGTGGCGGATATCGGTGTGATCGGGCTGGCGGTCATGGGTGAGAACCTGATTCTGAACATGGCGAGCCGGGGGTTCACGGTCGCGGCGTTCAACCGCACGGTCAGCAAGGTCACGGCGTTCACGGGGGGCCGCGCGGCCGGGAAGTCCATCGTGGGCGCCGGGTCGCTGGAGGAACTGGTGGGGCAACTCAGGGCTCCGCGCAAGGTGATGCTGATGGTGAAGGCGGGCGCGGCGGTCGATGAGTTCATCGGGCACCTGCGGCCCCTGCTGAGCCCCGGCGACATCATCATTGACGGGGGGAACAGTCACCCGGCGGATTCGACGCGCCGCACGCGGGAACTCGCGGCGGACGGACTGCTGTTCGTGGGGACGGGCGTGTCGGGTGGTGAGGAGGGCGCGCTGACCGGCCCGAGCATCATGCCGGGTGGGAACCCGGAGGCGTGGGAGGCCGTCAGGCCCATCTTCCAGAGCATCGCGGCGAAGGTCGGGGACGGCACGCCCTGCTGCGACTGGGTGGGGCCGGAGGGTGCCGGGCACTTCGTGAAGATGGTTCATAACGGCATCGAGTACGCCGACATGCAGATGATCGCGGAGGCCTACCAGTTGCTGCGTGACGGCGCGGGCCTGAGCGCCCCGGAGGCCGGTGAGGTGTTCGCCCGCTGGAACGAGGGCGAACTGGACAGTTACCTGATCGAGATCACGGCCGACATTCTGGCCAAGACGGACGACCTGACCGGGCAGCCGCTGGTGGACGTGATCCTGGACGCCGCCGGGCAGAAAGGCACCGGGAAGTGGACGTCGGTGGCGGCGCTGGATGCCGGCAGTCCGGCCGCGACGATCACGGAGGCCGTGTACGCCCGCGCCATGAGCGCCCTGAAGGCCGAGCGTGTGGCGGCCAGCCGCGTGCTGAGCGGCCCGACCTTCGCTGCGCCCGCCGACCGCGAGGCGTTCATCGAGGGCGTGCGACAGGCGCTGTACGCCAGCAAGATCGCCGCGTACGCGCAGGGCTTCCAGCTGCTGCACCTGAGTGCGCAGGACGCCGGGTGGACGCTGGATTACGGCCGGATCGCGCAGATGTGGCGCGGCGGGTGCATCATCCGCGCGGCGTTCCTGGACCGCATCAAGGAAGCGTTCGATGCGCAGCCGGACCTGGCGAACCTGCTGCTGGCCCCGTACTTCCGGGACGCCGTGCAGGGCGCGCAGACGGCGTGGCGCGGGGCGGTCGCGGCGGCCGTGGTGGGCGGCGTGCCCGTCCCGGCGTTCAGCAGCGCCCTGGCGTACTACGACGGGTACCGCGCCGAGCGGCTGCCCGCGAACCTGCTTCAGGCACAGCGTGATTACTTCGGCGCGCACACGTACGAGCGCACGGACCGCGAGCGGGGCGAGTTCTTCCACACCAACTGGACCGGGCGCGGCGGCGATACGGCCAGCAGCACGTACAACGCCTGAGCGAGGAGGCTCCCGGCGGCGGGCGGCGTGACCGGCGCCAGCGGCCCGCGCCGGGGGCATTGTGGGGCGGGCGCTTGGTGTGCCCGCCCCCGCTGGGCTACAGTAGGGGGCTGACGGAACACCCACCCGCCTCACGCGGGACGGCAGTGTTTCAGGGAGGTTGCGAGAATGGCGGAAAAAGACATTGACAAGCTGTTGTCCATGACGGACAGCAAGTACCGACTGAGTGTGGTCACGGCCAAGCGCGCCCTGCAGCTGCGTTCCGGCGCGCCGAGCGTGCTGCCGGTCGAGCAGCGCGTGCGCCACCGGAACCTGGTGACGCAGGCCATGCGGGAACTGGCGACCGGGAAACTCACGGTCGGCACGAACCTGATCGACGAGCCGCGCTTCCAGCAGGATTACGTGCGGCAGCGTCAGGCTCAGCTTCAGGCTCAGCTGAACGCCGAACGCGAACGCGAACGCGACTGAACCCGCGATAGGCAGGACTGACAGCGCCCACACCGGGGCGCTGTTTCCGTTCACCGGGCGGCGCGGACGGATATGGTGGTCGGCATGTTGAGTGCGTTTGCCATCCTGCTGTGCGTCACGGCCCTGCTGGCGTTCCTGAACGAGCGGTTCCTGCATTTTCCGACCACGGTGGGCGTGACGCTGGCGGGCGCGCTGGCCAGCATCGTGCTGATCGCACTGGACGCGCTGGGCCTGCCGGGCCTGCGCGGCTGGGCGTCGGGCGTGCTGAGCACACTGAACTTCACGGAGTTCGTCCTGAACGGCATTCTGAGCGTGCTGCTCTTCGCGGGGTCGCTGAGCCTGAACGCGCGGCAGCTGCTGCGGCAGCGGGGCAGCATCCTGACGCTGGCGTTCCTGAGCACCCTGATCAGCACCTTCCTGATCGGGTTCGCGGCGTACGGGGTGTTCGCGCTGGTGGGCCTGAACGTGTCCCTGATGTGGTCGCTGCTGTTCGGCGCACTGATCAGCCCGACCGACCCGGTGGCGGTACTGGACCTGCTCAAGCGCGCGAAGGTGCCGGTGAAGATCGAGACGCTGATCGCCGGGGAAAGCCTCTTCAACGACGGGGTGGGCGTCGTGATCTTCCTGGCGCTGGCGAGCGCCGCCGGGATCGGCGGGCACACCGGCGACGTCAGCGCCGGGAGCGTGCTGGGCCTGTTCGCGCGCGAGGCGCTGGGCGGACTGGCATTCGGGGCGCTGCTGGGCGGCCTGGGGTACGTGATGCTGCGCAGCATCCAGGAGCACGCCGTGGAGGTCCTGATCACGCTGGCCCTCGTGATCGGCGGGTACGTCGCGGCGGCCGCCCTGGGCATCAGCGGGCCGCTGGCGATGGTCGTGGCGGGCCTGCTGATCTCCGCCTGGAAGGAGGACGTGTTCAGCGACAGCACGCGCGAGCACGTCGAGGGCTTCTGGGAGACGATCGATCAGGTGCTGAACATCGTGCTGTTCGCGTTCATCGGCCTGGACGTCCTGCTGACCGAGACGACGGGCGCGCAGCTGCTGGCGAGCGCCCTGCTGATTGCCGTGGCGCTCGCGGCCCGCTGGATCAGCGTGGCCATCCCGTTCTCGCTCCTGCGGGCGCGCGAGGGGTACGGGGCGTACACGGTGCGGCTCCTCACGTGGGGCGGCCTGCGCGGCGGGATTGCCATCAGCCTCGCGCTGGGCCTGCCGGACAGCCCTTACCGGACGCACGTGGTGACCGCCACGTACGCCGTCGTGCTGTTCACCATCGCCGTGCAGGGCCTGACGATCATGCCCATCGTGCGCCGCGCCGTGGAGGCCTCACCCGAGGAGGGTTAATGGTCAAAAGTTGATGGTTGATGGACTGGGGATTGCCCCGATCTATCAACCATCAACTTTCAACCCTCGACTTATTTCTCGACGAGGTACGCGGTTTCGATCACGTCGGGCGTGCCGCGCATGCCGGGCTCGATGCGGGTCAGGCGGTCGAGCACGTCCAGGCCTTCCACGATCCGGCCGAACACAGTGTGGCGACCGTCGAGGTGGGGGGTGTCGGTGAAGGTGATGAAGAACTGGCTGCCGTTGGTGTTCGGGCCACGGTTGGCCATGCTCAGGACACCCTTGCCCTGGTGGCGGTGCTGGTTGTGCTCGTCCTCGAAGTCGTAGCCGGGGCCGCCCGCGCCGGTGCCGGTGGGGTCACCGGCCTGCGCCATGAAGCCGTTGATGACGCGGTGGAACTTGATGCCGTCGTAGTAGTGGTGGCGCAGCAGATACGCGAAGCTGTTCACGGTGACGGGCGCGTCGTCGGCGTGCAGTTCGACGACCATGCGGCCCTTGCTGGTTTCCAGCACGGCGCGGTAGCTCTTGCCGGGTTCGATGCCGTCCCCGAGTTCCGGGGCCGCCTTGAAGCTGGTCTGGCGCTCGGCGCTGAGTTCGGGGCTGGGCGTGAAACCGTCTGCCTGGTAAAGGTCGCTCATGAGGCACAGTCTACAGAAAGCGCGTGAACGGGGGCACAGAGGACCCTCAAGGAGTGGACGCGCCCCCCTGTACGGATTCCGTCTCGCTCTGCTCGGATTGAACGGCTTTTACAGACCATTCAACCCGGGTCCATCTTACTCGCCGGTGCGGGCGCGGCGTTTCTGGTACGCGCCGGTCAGGAGTTCCGCGACGTACTCGCGCGTGAACGGCATGTCGCTGGCCTCGGCGGCGCTGATTTCCTCGTCGCGGTCGTAGGTGAGGCGCACGAAGGTCGCGGTGTGGTTGGGGCTGTGCGGGTCGAATTCCAGGATCAGGTAGCACGGCAGCGTGGAGTCCAGCGGGTTGCCCACGCTGCCGCAGTTGATCAGCGGGCGGCCTTCCACGTCCAGCAGCAGGGCCTCGTGCATGTCGGCGTATACCAGCGCGTCGGCGTGCTGGGTCAGGCCGTGCTGCGCGTTGGGCGCGAACGCCTCGAGCTGGTCATGCAGGCTGCTGTGCGGGTACAGGCGGTGAAACAGGCCGCGGCTGCTGGCATGCACGAAGCGCCACCACGCGCCCCCGAACTGCTCCTCGATCCCGTAGGGCAGTTCGCCCAGGTACGTGAGTTGCGCGGGCGTCAGGCGGCTGCGCGGCCAGAGGTCCTGGGGGCGGTGGGTGGCTCCGGCCACGCGGGCGTCCCAGTTGCCCTGAATGACGCGCGTGGCGTGCGCCTGCGCCCAGTCGAGCACTTCGCGGGGGCGGGGGCCCTTGCCGACCAGGTCGCCCAGAATCCAGATGTCGGTCAGACCGCGCCGCTGAAGGTCTGCGTGAACCGCGAGCGTGGCCGCCAGATTGGCGTGCAGGTCCGCGAGAATGGCGAGGCGAATCATAATCCGGAGTGTAGCCCACCCCCCCGCGCCGCCCGGACGCACCCGCCACGGCCACCTTCACCTGACAGGCCGGTCAGCTGGGCAGCGTGGGCGTCAGGGCGCGGACCATGGCCCAGGTGATCAGGGCCGCCGTGACCAGCCCGGTCAGCACGAACCACGCCGGCGCGCCGCCCCGGCCGCCCGGCACGCGGGCCGCGCCAGCGTGATTCGCGGCGCCCCACGCGATCCGCAGGTTCACGAGGGCCAGGACCAGCAGCGCGGCGTCCAGCGCGTCCACCCATCCGCTGCCCACTGCCAGCGGGTACGACAGCAGGGGCGTCAGGCCGACCAGCACCAGCGCGATCAACAGTTGCAGCGCGTAAGGAGGCACGCTGCCAGTATGCACGGCACGCGCGGCCCAGTCTGCACGGCCCGTGCGGGCGCGGAAACTTACCCCAGCTCGTGGTACTGCCCGCGGAAGTACACCAGCGGGTCGTCGTCGGTGTAGCGGCTGTACTCCACGAAGCCCATGAACAGCGTGTGATCGCCCGCCGTGATGACCTGCTCCTTGCGGCACACCAGTTGCGCGATGCTGCCGCCGATCAGGGGCAGGCCCTCGTGCTCGAACCACGGCACGCGCTCCTCGGGGCCGGGCTTCCCGGCAAAGTGGTCACTCAGGTGCCGCTGCGTGGCCGACAGGACGTTCACGCCGAAATGCGTGACCGACTCGCCGGACAGCAGTTCATGCATCTGCGCGCGGGTATCCACGCTGACCAGAATCAGCGGCGGGGTCAGGCTGACCGACACGAACGCGCTGGCGGTCATGCCCCGGCGCGTCTGGCCGTCCGTGGCGGTGATAACCGTGACGCCGCTCGCGAAGCGGCCCAGGGTCTGACGGAATTCCGTGGCGTTCAGTCCGGCGGAGGGGGTGTCACTCATGCGGCGAGTGTACCCGCCCCGCCGCCCCCCCGAAGCCAGGTACAGCACCTGCCGGGTCCAGCCCCCGGGGTCTTTACCGCTTGACGGGCAGGACCGGCACGACCGGCGTGTCGCGCACCAGCAGGTCCGGCAGGCGCACCACGCCCCGCTCGGGAATGGTGTCCGCCCAGCGCTGACCGCTGACGCGCACCTCGGTTTTCCCGGCGGGCAGCGCCGCGAACCCGTAGTATCCCAGGGCGTCCGTCACGCTCTCGGCCACCACCCGGCCCTGCTGGATGGCCTGTACAGCCCGGCGGCCCGGCGTGGCCGTGCCCGTCACGCGGCCCAGCAGCCCCCGCACGGTGGGCGGCGCGTCCGTCCAGGCCAGCGGGCGTTCCAGGGGCATACCCGGCGCGCCCAGGACGTTCATGACGGACTTCAGGCCCTGCGCGGTCGACTCACGCTGCCCGTACACCCCGGCGGTCGGCGTGCGGTACGAGTACCCCACCCAGCCCATCCCGGTCTGCACGGCCCGGCGGGCCTGCGCGGCCGTGATGTCCGGCGTATTCAGGTACATGGCCGTCCCGGCTGCCAGCGCAGTCCGCGCGCCGTCCGGGCGGTCCCGGACCGACAGCGCAAACGCGTTCCAGCCGTCAAACCAGTCGGCCTGCGGGGCGACCGTGTCCCGCTTGTAGTTCATCAGGACGTTCAGGTCGATCAGGCCGCTCTGCATCCACGCGGGCCAGTCCTGAAGCACGTCCCCGTACGTGCGGGTGCGCGCGAAGGCGTTCAGGTCGCCGGGGCGAGGCGCCGTCTGGTACGTGATGGTCGCCGCGCTGACCCACGCGTCCGGCCGCAACGCCTTGACCTCCAGCGTGATGCGCCGCACGAGGTTCGTGACCTGCTCGCGCTTCCACGCGGCCCACTGCGGGTCGGTCGTGGCGGGCGTCCCGGCGCGGCCCGTCTCGGCGCGGTAGCGGGCCAGGGTCTTCGGGTCGTAGCCCCACACGTCCCCGTCCGGGTAGCGGATGCGGTCCAGTTGCACGCCGTCCACCGGGTAGTTCCGGACCAGACTGACGACCGCCTCGGCCATGTACGCCGCCGCGTCGGGAATCCCGGCGTCCAGCCACGTATCACGGCCCTCCTGCCAGGTGCCGTCCGGGCGGCGCGCCACCCAGGACGCCGCGCCCGCCTGCGCGCCATGCTGGCGCAGCACGTGCGCCGGGTTGGTGTTCGGCGCGGCCGTGTTGCCCACCCCGGTCACGCTGACCCACGCGATCACGCGCATCCCGCGCGCGTGCGCCAGCGTGGTAATGACCCGCAGCGGATCGAAGTTCTTCTCCAAGTCCGGGTCCGTCACGGTGGGCACGCTGGCCTTCAGGCACAGGCAGTCGGCGCGGCGGATGGCCTGCACGAACAGCGTGTTCACGCCCATGCGCTGCGCGTCCGCGACGGTCTGCGCGACCTGCGCCCGCGTCTTCAGGCCCGGCCCGAACGCATCGATCCACAGGCCCCGCAGGTTCGCGCCCGGCTCGGCCACCGGAGCAGCGGGCGCAGGCACCACAGCCGCAGGGGCCGCAGACACGGGCGCGGCCGGGGTGGACACGGCAGGCGGGGACGCAACTGGCACCGGCACAGGGGGCGTCGCCTCCGGAGAGGCGGGGGCGGCAGAAGCGGGTACCGCCGGGGTGGGCGCGGTGGGCGCGGTGGCCTGAACGCCCCCCAGGGCCAGCGTGCAGGTCAGGATCAGGGGCGCGGCGCGGCGCAGCAGAGGAGGCGTCATAGTCGTTCCCGGCAGGCTAGCGCACCCGCCCACCGGGCACATGAACACCCGCGCTCACTCGCGCAGCCGGGCAGGCCGGTCGCGTGTTACGCTCGACTGGCACCACAACCAACCGGAGGAAACACCATGAACAGACTTGCCCTGCTGGCCCTCGTCGGTACCATCGCCCTCGCCTCCTGCAACATGAACAAGGCTCCAGATGTCACTGGCACGACGAAAAGCGTGGCCTTCACCGCTCAGTTGAACAGCACGGCCGGGTCCGGTTACACGGGCGCCGCCGGCACCGCGAAATTCGTTGACCTGACGGGCGGCGACCGCCGCACCACGCTGACCGCTACCGGACTGAAACCCGGCGTGAACTACATCGCGCACTTCCATGCACGCGGCGCAGCGGCACCGGCCAGCACGGGCGACTGCGCCTCGGGAGGAGCCGTTGTGGGCGGGATGATCGGCGGGGACACCCTGTTCACCGCCGCCGCCGACGGCACCCTGACCATCAAGGGCTTCCAGAGCACGGCCGACCTGAGTAGCGCCGCATACATCAACATTCACGAGAAGGCCGCCGCGTCGGTTATTCCGCTCTGCGCCGACATCTGATCCGGATTCCCTGAGCAGCAGGCCGCCCCGTTCAGCGTGGGCGGCCTGTCTGCGTCTGGTGTGGGCGGAGGTTACACGTCGCTGTCGTCTACGTCCTCGGTGTCATCGTCGCCGGGGGTCACGGTGGGGGGCACGTTGCGGTTCTTGCCGATTTCGCGCACGCGCCCGCCAAAGCGGCTGCGGATGTCCTCGTACATGGGGTGCGCGCGGATGTCGCCCGGACGCGACGGCGCGGGCGCGGCCGCAGCAGTGGGCGCAGGGGCCGACAGTCCAGCCGGGGTCACGGCGGAAGCGGCGACCGGCGCGTGGACGGCGGCGGCGCGGGGAGACGGGGGAGGCGGGCTTTCCTGAACGGGGGTCAGGGGGCCGCTGTCGTCGTAGGGGCCGCCCAGGGCGTTCCAGTCGGGTTCCTCGGTGATGGGTTCCACGATGTACAGTTCGCGGCTGGCACGGGTGGGCGGCAGGCGATCGCCGCCCTGCGCGTCCGCAGGGGCCGGGGGCTGGTCGGCCACGTGGTCGGCCCCCTCCCCGAAGGGTTCCGTTCCGAAAGGATCGTCACCACCGAACGGATCGTGGGGCAGGGGCGCGGGCGCCACGTCGTCCGGGCTGCGCGGCCCGTGGCGTTCCGGGCGGGGGGGCAGCGCGGCGACCAGGGACGGGCTGGGGGCCACGGCAGCCACGGCCTGCTCCGTGTCCTGCTGGACGGCAGACTGGACTGGGCCGGACTGCGCTGGGCTGGTCTGGACTGGGCCGGACGGGGCAGCGCGGCGCGCCGCGGCCCGCACCGGCTCGAACGGTGCGATCTCTTGCACCATTTTCCCCAATGGTGCAGAGCTATCCGAAACGTGCAGTTCACCAACAGCAGCCACGCTGAGATTTTGCACTGATACATGAGTGCCGCCAGAAACCCGTTCCCGATCTCTGCTTTTACTTATAGATTTCTGAACGCCCTTGCTTGTAATGAGCTCGACATCAAGATTAGGGTAGGTTTTCCAAATTAAATCACACAAATCCTGAAATTTATCTACCAACTGATTGGTATGGAATGTCCACTTTGAATCAAGCTCGACAACAAATACTCCTTTATCAACCCTGACTTTAGCTTCTCGAATAAATGGCTTAAAGGATATCGCCGCCGATTCGCGCAACTGCTTCCACTGAGCATCACTAATGTGTAATTCAGCTTCTGATAAATCATGTGAAACGGCAACCGACAATCGCCGCTCCTCACTGCCTTGCCGGTTAACTGGCTGCGTTGCAACTGACCTAACGGCGCCGGGGTCGAAGTCCGCGACCGGGGCGCTCACCACCGGCCCACCGGCGGGGCGGGCGCGCAGGCTGGCGAGTTCCTTTTCCAGTCGGTTGAGGCGTTGCGTGAGGTCCGCCGGGACGGACGCGGCGGGGCCTGTGGCGGCCCCGGCGGCGGGCCGGCCAGCGGCACCGCTGCTGGCGTCGGCGGCCAGCAGGGCGTGCGTGAGGGCCAGTTCCAGGCTCTGCTGGTCGGCGGCGCGGGCAAAGCGGGATTCCTGCTCGTCCAGCGCCGCCTGAAGTTTCAGGAGTCTGGGAACGTCCGCGCCGTCCAGGCGGGCTTCCGGACCGGTGTCTTTCAGGCCCAGTTCGGCGTGCAGGGCCGCGCCAAGCGCCGCGACGAGACCCTCGACGACCGTGCGGGCCGCAAACCCGTCGCGGTACAGGGCGGCTGCGCCGCTGATGGCGGCTCCCGCGTCCCCGCCCACCAGCGCGGCGGCAATGCCGCGCACCCGTTCGCCCGGCGGGAGGCCCAGCGCGTCCTCCACACCCGCGCGGGTGATGGCGGTCCCGGCGGCCAGCATCCGCTCCAGCAGGCTCTCGCCGTCGCGCATGGCGCCGTCGGCCAGTCGGCCGATCAGGTGCAGGGCGTCCGGTTCGGCGCGCGCGCCCTCGCGCTGTACCAGTCCGCCGAGCTTCCCGGCGATCTCCTCGGGCGTCAGGCGGCGAAAACGGTAGTGCTGGCAGCGCGAGAGGATGGTCGGGATGATCTTCTCGGGTTCGGTGGTCGCCAGGATGAAGATCACGTGGCTGGGTGGCTCTTCCAGCGTTTTCAGGAGGGCGTTGAAGGCCGCGCGGCTCATCATGTGCGCCTCGTCGAGGATGTAGATCTTCTTGCCGCCGTGCATGGCGGCCAGACTGACCTTCTCGCGCAGGTCGCGCACGTCGTCCACGCTGTTGTTGCTGGCCGCGTCGATCTCCATGACGTCCGGGTGCGATCCGGCGCGGACGCTCAGGCAGGAGTCGCACTCACCGCAGGGTTTGGGCAGCGGCCCGGTGCAGTTGGCGGTCATGGCGATCAGGCGGGCCGTGGTGGTCTTGCCGACCCCGCGCGGCCCGCTGAACAGGTACGCGTGCCCCACGCGGCCCTGTTCCAGCGCGGCTTTCAGGACGTCCTTGACGTGCTCCTGCCCGACCACGTCCTCCCAGCGCACAGGCCGGGCGCGCTGATAGATGGCGCTCACGGGCGCCCTCCGGCGGCGCGGAGGCGAGGCCCGAACGCTGAACCACACGGCCTGACGCCGCTCAACCCGACCCCACCACTGCACACACGCCGCTTCACCTCAGCATTCTAGAGCCCAGGCGGGAAGCGGCGCAGTGAGACAGGGAACATGGGGGTCGGGGCAGGCACCCTGGAAACGCCCGCTGTCAGGTGGCCGACAGGGGTTCCTGCGGTGAGCGTTGCAGGGCCGCCCTGAATTCAGCGAATTCCTCGCGGGTGACGGGCGGCACTTCCAGCGCATTCATGTGACGGACGATCAGGTAGACGAGGCAAAGCAGAACGACGCACGCAGTCAGCAACACAGAGACCTCCTGTCTCAAGTCAATTAAGGTTGGATCAGGAATATACATGGAAATCAGCTTAAGATCGTGTAGGTCGTCTCATAACATGTGACAACAGTGAGAAAGTTCCCATTTCCGCCTTCCTCCCCACCGCACTGCTGGGCCGGACGGTGGCGTGCCGGTACGGAAGCCGCAGAAGCCCCCGCCACGCACGGTGCTCATGGACTGGCCGACCGGAATTCGTCCCACAGGCGGCGTCCCAGACAGACAGAAGGTGTCGCCTGGCAGGCGACACCTTCTGTCTGTTTCATGTTGTCTTTTTGTCGTTCCGTTGCCTGCCCTCAGGCCGGGCTCTGCTTTCCATCACCCATCACCTGTCAACCATCAACCCTGCCGCAGTGGGAGGTAACGCGGTTGCCACGCGCGGTCGCGGATCACGGCTTCCAGTTCGTCGCGGGTCATGTTGCGGATGCGGCGCTCGGCGCACACGCCGTCCCGGATGCTCTGCAGGGCGACGTTCACGGCCACCTGGATGCTCAGTTCGCGCAGTTCGCTGATGGGCGGGTACACGCGCTCGCCGTACGCCTGCGTGAACTCGGCGAGGGTGCGGGCGGCTTCCATGACCATGTTGTCCGTGATTTCACGGGCGCGGCTGGCGACGGCTCCGAAGCCCAGTCCGGGGAAGATGAAGGCGTTGTTGCCCTGCCCGACCGGGTAGCGTTTCCCTTCGTACTCCACGTCGGGGAACGGGCTGCCGGACGCGATGATCGCGCCGCCGCGCGTCCAGTGGATCAGGTCGGCGGGGCGCGCCTCGACGTGGCTGCTGGGGTTGCTCAGCGGGAACACGATGGGCCGGGGCGTGAAGTCCAGCATGGCCTGCACGCTCTCCTGCCGGAACAGGCCGGGCACGCCCGTGAAGCCCAGTAGCGCGGTGGCGCGGGCGTTCACGATCACGTCGTGCATGCTGGGGTACTCGCCGTCGAACACCCAGCCGCTCAGGTCTTCCGGGCGGCGCGCGAAGCTCAGCTGCTGGTCTTCCAGGTCCGGCTGGCCGTGCATCAGCAGGCCGTAGCGGTCCACGACGAACACGCGGGCGTTCGCGTCCTCAGCGCTCAGCCCGTCGGCCTGAAGGCCGTGGCGGATGGCCATGGCCACGCCGATCCCGGCGGCCCCCGCGCCCACCACCACGAACACCTGTTCGCTCAGGCGTTCGCCCTTGAGGCGCGCGGCGCTGATCAGCCCGGCCAGCGCCATGGCGCCCGTGCCCTGAATGTCGTCGTTGAAGCTGGGCACCACGCGGCGGTAGCGTTCCAGCACCCGGAACGCCGTGCCCCGGCTGAAATCCTCCCACTGGATGATCGCTTTCGGGTAGCGGGCCGTGACGGCCTCCACGAAGGTATCCAGGAACTCGTCGTAGGCCTCGCCGGTCAGGCGGCGGTGGTGCACGCCCAGGTACAGCGGATCGTCGATCAGGTCCTGACGGTTGGTGCCGACGTCCAGCTCGACCGGCAGGGTCTTGTCCGGCCCGACGCCCCCGGCGGCCGTGTACAGCGACAGTTTCCCGATGCTGATCGCCATGCCCCCGAAGCCCTGATCCCCGATGCCCAGGATGGCGCTGCTGTCGGTGGCGACGATCATGCGCACGTCGTTCACGGTGACGTTCTCCAGCATGTCCTCCACGCGGTCGATGTCGCCCGTGCTGACCGTGAACCCGCGCGGGTAACGGTAGTTGCTGGAGTAGTGACGGACCGCCTCGCCCACCGTGGGCGTGTAGATGATGGGCAGCATCTCCTCAAGGTGATCTTCCAGGATCGCGTAGAACAGCACCTCGTTGCGGTCCTGCAGGGCGCGCAGGTATTCGTGCTTTTCCAGGTCGGAACTGCACTTGAGGTAGCGCAGGTACGTGCGTTCCTTCTGCTCCTCGAAGGTGCTGGTGTGCGGCGGCACGAGGCCCTCGAGGCCCAGTTCCCGGCGTTCCTCGGGCGTGAAGGCCGTGGTCTTGTTCAGCAGCGGATTCTGCAGCAGCGCCAGTCCCGACACGTGCACGTCGATGAAGCGCTGTCCCTGAGGGTCGCGTTTCACGTCGTAGTACCGGGAGACAGGAAGATTTTTCGGCATGACGCTCCAGCATAGCCGCCGGCCGTTGTACCCGGTCCAGGCACGCCACGCACACAATGCACGCAGCCGCCCAGACAGGCACGCAGCTCTGTTCAGCCCGTGAACAGAAAGGGGCAGCGGGGCGCGGTTCGCGGGGGGCGGTGGGTCACGGCGTCCCGGTATGCTCCGCCCAGCGTTGCCGGAGGGTGTCGAAATTCGCGTCGATGCGCGCCTGCGGCAGCACCATCTGCGTGGTCGTGCCGTGCCCGATCTGGTCACCGAGTTCGTTCACGGCGACCATGCGGGCGGTCACGCGCCGCCCCTCCTGCCGCTCGAAGGTGGCCGTCACGGTGACGCGCATGCCGGGCAGGGCGCTGGCCGTGTGCGTCACGTCCACCTGCGTGCCGATACCGCCCTCGCCCTCTTCCAGGAACGGCAGGATGATCTTGCGGCCCGCCTCCTCGAAGTGCCGGGCCATCCAGTACGTGGCGTACACCGGGTGCAGTCGGCCCAGTTCCCCGAAGTTCACGGTCATCTCGTCGGTCACGGTCACGCTCAGCGTCTGCGTGAATTCCTCTGGAATGGCTTGCATGCCCAGCAGGCTAGTACGGACCGGGCCTGTCCTGCCGGGGCCGGGCAGCCGGGCGAGCGGTCAACGGTCCCTTAATCCGCTCTGGCGCACAGCTCACCGGGGCGGCACGTACACTGCCGGTCATGAAGGACCGCCCGTGACCCTCAAGCCCGCCGATCTGTTCACGCTGCTGCGCGACGCCTTCCTGGCGTTCGGGCAGGACAAGGCCCCCCGGCTGGCGGCGGCCATCGCGTACTACGCCATGTTCAGCCTGGCGCCGCTGCTGCTGCTGGCCGTGCTGGTCGCCGGGCAGTTCCTGAGCAGCGGCACGGTCCTGGACGACCTGTTCGGCCCGGCCGGGATCGTGGCGCAGAACCTGGGCGTGGAAGCGGCGGACTTCCTGCGCGGCCTGATCGACACGGACGCCCTGCAAAAAGGCAGCGTGATCGCCACCATCGCCGCGTTCGTGACGCTGTTCATGGGCGCCACCGGGCTGTTCGTGCAGCTTCAGGACGCCCTGAACTCCATGTGGGGCGCGGACCCCGGCCCGCCGCAGGGGTTCCTGAACGTCCTGTGGACCCGCGTGAAATCGTTCCTGATGATCCTGGCCATCGGGGTGCTGCTGATCGCGTTCCTGGGCGTGAACACGTACCTGTCGGTCATCGCGCAGCGTCTGGGCGACACCATCGGCGCCGGGGCGTTCTTCGTGCGGGCCGGGACGGCGCTGCTGTCCGTGCTGTTCCTGGCGCCGGTGTTCGCCGGGATCTACAAACTGCTGCCCGACGTGAAACTGGAGTGGCGGGAAGTGTGGGTGGGGGGCTTTTTCACGTCCACACTGTTCACGCTGGGGCAACTGGGCATCGGCCTGTACCTGGGGCAGGCCGCGCCGGGCAGCGCGTTCGGGGCGGCCGCCACGCTGATCGTGCTGCTGCTGTGGATCTACTACTCGGCCATGATCTTCTTCTTCGGGGCGGAGGTCACGTGGGTGTACTCGCAGCGCTTCGGCACGCACGCGGGCGGCGCGGCGAACACCGCCAAGAAGGAAGCCCTGGCCGCCCAGGGAGCCGAGATCGACCCGACCGAAAGCCAGCAGGAACGGGAATCGAAACGGCAGGCGCGGCGCCCGGTCCGTGACAGCCGGGGCCGGGTGCTGGGCGTGCCGGTACCGCGCGTGCTGCCCAGGGTGCCGCGCCGCGAGGAAGGCCGCGTGCTGCCCACCGTCCGCGCCGCCGTGTGGAACGCCGTGACCGCCGTGCTGGCTGTGCCCGCCGTGATCGTGCTGCGCGTGCTGGGCATCACGGGCGGCCGGCGCAGGTAGTTCCCTGGACGGCCGTCAGTCCAGCGTGACGGGGTACGGCAGCGTGCCCTCGTAGATGGCGCGGCCCACGATGGCTCCCTCGATGCCCTCGTCCTGAAGCAGGCGCACGTCGTCCGTGTTGGCCACGCCGCCGCCCACGATCAGGGTGTGGGCCCACAGGCCGCGCACCTGCCGCATCAGGTCGCGGTCCAGGCCGCGCAGGGTGCCGTCGCGGGTCACGTCCGTGAAGATCAGGGTCTCTAGGCCCGCATCGGCCAGGGCGGGGGTCAGGTCGCCGACCATCACGCCGCTGCCCTGCGCCCAGCCGTGCGTGGCGACCTCCAGGCCGCGCGCGTCCAGGCTCACGACCACCCGCTGGGAGCCGTGCTCGGCGATCAGGTCGGTCACCATGGCGGGGTCCTTCACGGCGGCCGTGCCGATCACGACGCGCTGCACGCCCAGGCGCAGCAGTTCCCCGGCGGCCTCGCGGCTGCGGATCCCGCCGCCCACCTCGACCGCCACGCCCAGTTCGGCGGTGATCTGCGCGATCACGGCGCGGTTCTCGCCGCGTCCGGTGGCGGCGTCCAGGTCAACCAGATGCACCAGGGACGCGCCCAGGCTCACCCAGTGGCGCGCGGCGTCAAGCGGCGAGTCGAAGTACACGGTCTCGCGGTCCGGGTCACCCTCGAACAGGCGGACGGCGCGGCCGGACTGGATGTCCACGCAGGGAATGATCAGCGGCAAACTCATGCGCCACAGGATACGGGCCGCAGGCGGCGGCCGGGTCACGCGGGAGGCTGCGGGAAGCTACACTGCCCCCGTGCGCGTCGGGATTGTCACTGCTACCTACCTGCCGTCCCGCAACGGGGTGGCGACCAGCACGGCCCTGTTCGCGCGGGGCCTGCGGGACCTCGGGCACGAGGTGCGGATCTTCGCGCCCCGCCACCCGCAGATGCCGCCCCGCGAGGACGGCGTGTACCGCCTGAACTCCTCGTTCGCGGGCGCGCGGGCGCTGGGCGCTCCGGCCGATTACCCCGTGATGCTGGCGCCCGGGCCGCTGCTGACCTCGCGCCTGCCGCTGCGGGACCTGGACGTGCTGCATACCATGCACCCGTTCCTGGCCGGACAACTGGCCCTGAGGTGGTCGCGGCTGTCGGGGGCGCCCGTGGTGTACACGGCGCACACGCAGTACGACCAGTACCTGCACTACGCGCCCATGCCGGGGCGGGTGGGCCGGGCCGTGCTGCGCCCGCACGTGAGCGCCTTCGCGCGCCGGGTGGACGCGGTGCTCGCGCCGGGCCGGGCGATGGTGGACATGCTGCGCGAGTACGGCTTCGCGGGACGCGTGGACCTGCTGGCCAACCCGGTGGACCTCGCGTCGTTCCGCGCGGCGAGCGGCGCGGCCTTCCGCGCCGAGTTCCACGTGGGACCAGACACGCCGCTGGTCATGTACCTGGGTCGGCTGGCCCCGGAGAAGAACCTGGACGTGATGCTGCGCGCCTTCACGCGGGCGCGGGCCAGCCGCCCGGAACTGCGGCTGCTGGTGGTCGGCGACGGCCCCAGCCGCGCGCCCCTGCAGGCACAGGCCCCGGAAGGCGTGACCTTCACCGGCCCCGTCCCGTACGCCCGCGTGCCCGAAGCCCTGGCGGCCGCCGACGCGTTCATCACGGCCAGTACCAGCGAGGTGCTGCCCATGAGCATGATCGAGGCGCTCGCGGCGGGCACGCCCCTGGTCGCCGCGCAGAGTCCCGCCGCGCTGGACCTGATCGAGGAAGGCGTGAACGGCACGGTCCGCCACGCCACGCCCGAAGCCCTGGCCGACGGCCTGCTGGGCACCCTGCACCCGGACCGCCTGCCGGCGTTGCAGGAGGGCGCGCGCCTCAGTGCCGCCCGGTACGACCTGCCGGTGCGGGCCGCCGCGCTGGCCGCCGTGTACGAACGCGCGCGGCAGGAACGCACCCGCCGCTGACCCGCCGCGCGGACCTTCCCGAAATTCTCAGAGGCCGCCGCCCTGCCACAGCAGCAGGAGTGCCAGTCCGGCCGCCACCGGCAGCGCCAACCACAGCCAGCGGCCGGGTAGGCGCCACACGGCGGCGATCAGGGCGGCCGCCAGGGTCAGGCCGCCTGCCTGCGCGGCCAGCAGCGCCCGGCGCGGCACGCTGAACGCGTAGGCGCTCATGTACAGCCCCAGCAGGGCGCACGCGGCGATCAGGATTGACAGCAGCAGTCTGGCGGGAAGACCCATGTGCAAGCGTACCGCGCAGGAATACCGGAGGCCGGAATGCAACAAGAAAGCCCCGGCATTGCTGCTGGGGCCTTCCTTGTGGTGCCGAAGATGGGACTTGAACCCACACGCCTCGCGGCGCTAGTCCCTGAAACTAGTGCGTCTACCAATTCCGCCACCTCGGCACACCTTTGGTAATCTCGCCCGCGCTCGGGCGCGTTTCAGGGCTCGCTTACTTTATAGGCGAGTGCCAGAACTGTCAACCCCCACCCCGGAAATGAACGGGCCGCGCCGGGTTACCCTCTCCCGGCGCGGCCCAGGGCAGGGGTTCAGGCGACGGGTTCGCCGCGTTCGCGCATGCGTTCGAGCAGTTTGCCGGGTTCGAACAGGCTGGCGCCCGCGCCGTAGCGGGCCTGCACGGCGCGGTTGACCAGCCAGAGCGCGCCGGCCACGCCCACCAGACTGATCACCAGGCCCGGAATGCGCATCAGGGCGTTCACGGCGGCCACCTGCGCGTTGAATTCGTCCGTGCCGAACTTGGCAGTCACGCGCCCGTAGTTCACGACGCTGTTCACGACGCCGCCGATCAGGTCCACCACCGCGAACACGACGGTGCCCAGCACCAGTCCCCGGTGCACGCCCGGGTCGCGCATGGCCTGCTGCGTGGCGGCGCGGTGCTCGGGGCTCTCGCCGATGGAACTGGCGTCCAGGAACACCCGGAACAGCGGCACGCTGGTCGCCGCACTGATCAGGAACAGCAGCCCCGTCAGGTACGAGCGGGCCGAGTCCTTGATGGCGTACCAGAAGCCGTCCACGTACCAGAAGGCCAGCGCGCCGCTGAACAGCGCGCCCGCCCCGCCGATCAGCGCGACCGGGCTGACGTTGCGGTTCACGGTCAGGTCCCACAGCACGTACCCGACGGGAATCAGGGCGGCCAGCAGGTACGCGCGGACGTTCCCGGCCGTGCCGCCGCCGAACACCTGCTCGGCAATGCTGATGCCGCTACCCAGGATGTTCGGGCTGAGAATCAGGATCGGGATGACCAGCGTGAACACCAGGTCCCAGACGGTTTTCGGAACGCGGGCCTTCGGGCTGGGGTGGGCATCGGGAGTGGGGGTGGGGGCCGCTTGGCTCATGGCCGGCATTCTCTCATCCGCAGGTGAGGAGTGCGCCGCGCCTGGCACCGGCCCACCACGTCCTGACCTTCGGCCTGTACGATCCGGAGGATGCGTGTTCTGGAAGTGTTTCTGGTGTTCCTGCGGCTGGGCCTGACGAGTTTCGGGGGTCCGGTCGCGCACCTGGGGTACTTCCGCGCGGAGTTCGTGACGCGCCGCGCGTGGCTGGGCGAGGCGGCGTACGCGGATCTGGTGGCGCTGGCCGGGTTCCTGCCCGGCCCGGCCAGTTCGCAGGTGGGCCTGAGCGTGGGCCTGCTGCGCGCCGGCTGGCCGGGCCTGCTGGCCGCCTGGGCGGGCTTCACGCTGCCCAGCGCCGCCATGATGACCGCGCTGGCGCTGGGCCTGACCCGCCTGGGCGATCCGGGTCAGGCCGGGTGGCTGACCGGCCTGAAGCTCGCGGCGGTCGCAGTGGTCGCGCAGGCCGTGGCGGGCCTGTGGGCGTCGCTGGTCACGGACCGGGTGCGGGCGGGGCTGGCGCTGGGCACGGCGGCGGCGTTGCTGCTGTGGCCCGGCGCGGGCGCGCAGGTGCTGGCGCTGCTGGTGTGCGCGGGCGTCGGCTGGCGCTGGCTGACTGGGAAGGTCGGCGCGGGCGGCGCAGCCTTGCCCGCCGTTCCAGTGTCCCGCCGCGCCGGGACCGCGCTGCTGCTCCTGGCCGGGGCGCTGCTGCTGGCACTGCCGCTGCTGGCGCCGCTGGGGCCGGGCTGGGCCACGCTGGACGCCACATACCGCGCCGGGGCGCTGGTGTTCGGAGGCGGGCACGTGGTCCTGCCGCTGCTGGAGGGCAGCTTCGCGGGCGCGCTGCCGCAGGGCACCTTCACAGCCGGGTACGGCGCGGCGAACGCCATGCCGGGACCGCTGTTCACCTTCGCCACGTTCCTGGGGGCCGCCGCGCACGGCCCGGCCGGGGCGCTGATCGCCACGCTGGGCATCTTCCTGCCCGGCGCGCTGCTGATGGTCGGCGCTCTTCCCCACTGGGCGGCGCTGGCCGCCCGCCCGTCTGCCCGCGCCGCGCTGGCCGGACTGAACGCCGGCGTGGTCGGCCTGCTGCTGGCCGCGCTGTATGACCCGGTCTTCACCAGCGCCGTGCGCGGCCCGCGTGACCTCGCGCTGGCGCTGCTGGCCTACGCCGCCCTGACCGTCCTGAGGTGGCCCGCCTGGGCCGTCGTGCTGGCCTGTGCGGGCGTCGGGTGGGCGGCGCTGTAGGAGCCGCCTCCGTCCTCAGGCTCTACGGACAGGCCTCGTCCTGAAGGCCGTAGATGGTCAGGAAACGCCCCACGCGGGCACCCAGGGTGGGCAGGGGCGCGACCTCGCCGCACACCCAGTCCGGCTGGTACGCACGGCACACGTCGGGGCGCGTGTCGTACACGGCGCACAGGTGC
The DNA here is from genome assembly GCF_028622095.1 of Deinococcus aquaticus. Taxonomy (NCBI): domain Bacteria; kingdom Thermotogati; phylum Deinococcota; class Deinococci; order Deinococcales; family Deinococcaceae; genus Deinococcus; species Deinococcus aquaticus. The sequence continues at coordinate 798,081 of NZ_CP115165.1, forward strand.
CCGCACCCCTGATCGGGTCCGAGGTTCACGCACGGCACACCCAGCGGTTTGCCCAGCGCGTGAATGTCCGGCGCGGCGCAGCAGGCCCCGCAGGCGGCGCAGTCCCGCGTGACCGGACTGCGCGGGGCCACACCGGCGGGCGGGGTGAACCGGGCAGCCTCCTGCGCGTTGAGGTGCAGCGGCCCGGCGACCCTGGTCAAGCCAGTTCGGCCAGCGCGGCCAGCAGCGCGTCGTTCTCGGCGGGCGTGCCGACGGCCACGCGCAGGCAGCCTTCGAGCAGGTGCAGGCGGTCCTGGCGGCGCACGACGATCCCGCGTGACAGCAGGTGCGCGTAGGTGGTGCCGGCGTCCGGGGAGCGCAGCAGGAAGAAGTTCGAGCCGCTGGGCAGCGCCTCCAGGGTCGGGTGCGTGGCCAGGGCCTCCAGCACCCGCCCCCGCTCGCGCAAGCCCTCGGCCACACGCTCTTGCACATAGGCAGGGTTTTCCAGCGCGACTTCCAGGGCCGTCTGAGCCAGCAGGCTGACGTTGAAGGCCGGCACGAGCTTCTGGAGCTGCCCAGCCAGTTCCGGGTGTGCCAGCGCGTACCCGAGACGCAGGCCCGCCAGTCCCCAGGCCTTGCTGAAGGTGCGCAGGCTCAGGCAGTGGGGGTGCGCGCGGATCAGGTCGCGGTGATCCTGCCCGCCGTACTGGTAGTACGCCTCGTCGATCACCACGATCCAGCCCTGCGCGGCGTCGATCAGGGCGCGGATGTCGCGTTCGGCGTCCACGTGTCCGGTCGGGGCGTGCGGCTGCGTGATGTACAGCACGCCGGGCGCCCGCGCGGCCAGTTCGGCCTTCAGCGCCTCGACCGGCAGGCTGAAGTCCGCCTTCAGCGGCACCTGCACCAGTTCGGCGCCCAGCAGCTGCGCTTCGAGGGTGTACACGCTGAAGGTGGGGTTCACGGTCAGGACCGTCTGCCCGATGCCGCCCAGCTCGGTCAGCAGTTTGATCAGCACGTTACTGCCGGGCGTGACGACCACGCCCGCCGCGTCCCAGTCCTCGAACGCGGCGATGCGTTCACGCAGGGTGTCGGCGTGCAGGTCCGGGTAACGGTTCCAGGGGCGGGCGGCCATGCGCGCCAGGGCCTCGGCCTTCAGGTCCGCCGGGAAATCGTACGGGTTCTCGTTCTGGTCGAGCTTGATGGGTACGTCCAGCGGCGTGAACGGGTAGGCGGGCACGTCGCGCACGGCGGCGCGCACCCCGGCCGGAGTGATTCCGGCATCGGCAGAGGGCGTGGAGGTCATGGGGTTCGTTGTATCACCCGCCCCCCGCCGGGCGTCCACCCAGGCCAGACCCGCCCAGCCGTCCGCACCGGGCCGGGGCCGCGCACCCACCGGTACAGACGCCGCACCAAACGCCCGTTTGGGCGCGTGCTACCCTTCCCTTCAGGAGCGCCGCGCGCCCACCCCACCACCATGACAGACACTGCCAAACCCCGCCGCGAGCAGATTCTCGACTCGGCCAGCCGCCTCTTCTCCGAGCGCGGGTATCACGCGACCAGCATGCGCGACCTCGCCGGGGACCTGGGCATGCAGGGCGGCAGCCTGTACGCGCACATTTCCTCGAAAGAAGAACTGCTGATCGAGATCGTCAATCAGGCGTCCCGGCAGTTCGACACGGCGCTGTTCACGCTGCGCGGCGAGGCCATGCCCGCCGACCAGAAACTCCGAGAGGCCATGTACCGCCACATCCGCGTGGTCGCGGACAACATGGACAGCGCCACCGTGTTCTTCCACGAGTGGAAACACCTGTCCCCCGAGGCGTACGCCCGCGTGACCGGCTGGCGCGACACCATCGACGCCTTCTACCGCGAACTGATCACGCAGGGCGTGCAGGAAGGAACTTTCCGAGCCGACCTGGACATCAAGATGACCTCGTACCTCGTGCTGTCCGCCGTGAACTGGGCGTACACCTGGTACCGCCCCGGCGGGAACCTCGGGCCGCGCGACGTGGCCGAACAGTTCGCGGACATGCTGCTCGGCGGCCTGCGCGCGCCCACCGGAGAGCGGCCGTGAGTCACCCCACCGTCACCGTCCCCATCCGCGAGGCGATCCGCTACGCGCAGGGCCGCGCCGAACGCCTGGGCCGCACCCAGCAACTCGAGATCGGCACGGACCTGTTCATCCGCATCGGCCCCGGCGGCCGCAAGTTCCTGCTGTTCAGCCTGGAAGACGAACCGCAGCGCAGCAGCGCCGAAGCCATCGCCGCCGCCCTGGGCCTGAAAAACCCCACGTACGGCTGGCATCAGGGCGCCACCCTGCGCTCCCTGACCGTCATCGAGGAAGGCGCCCAGAGCCTCCCCGAAAGCGGCCCCGCCGAAGCGGACGACGGCACGCTGTAAGGCACGCCGCGCCGGACGACGCAACAGAACGGGGGTGGCAATCGGCCTGAGCCAGTTGCCACCCCCGTTCCAGTGACTTAATTCTTGGCGTTGCCTTCGAAGGCGGCCTTGAACTTCTGGAGGTCCTCGGCGATCTGCTGGCTGGGTTCCTCACCGAACAGTTTCGCCACGGCCGCGCCGAGCGGGCCGGCCGGGGGGCGGTACGAGAGGGCCACGTGCACGCGGGTGCCGCCGTTGGGGAGCGATTCGAACTGCACGCTGCCGGCGTTGTCGACGGTCGCGCCGGGCAGGGAGTGCCAGCCGATGCGCTGGCCGGGCTTGTCGTTCACGATCTCGGCTTCCCACTCGACGTGCGTGCCCAGCGGGGCCTTGGCAACCCAGCGGCTGCGTTTCTCGTCGAGGGCCGTGACGCTCTCAAGGTGGCTCATGATCTGGGGAAGGTTCTCCAGTTTGCGCCAGAAGTCGTACACGTCCTGCGCGGGGCGGTCGATGACGACGCTGTGCTCCACGAAGATCGGCTTGGCGGCCGCGCTGTTGCCACTCAGGCCGGCGGCGGCCATCACCGGGTCGTTGCCGGTCGCGGCGCGGTACGCGAGGTACCCGCCGACGGCGGCCATGCCCAGGCCCAGCACGCCTCTTTTGCGCAGTCCCATCAGCAGCAGGGCGCCACCGGCGGCGCCGCTGATCATGCGGGTCTGATCCATTCCACTTTCGTTGTTGGTCATAATTCGTCCTCCGTGAGGGTCAGTGTAATAACGCCCGGCACCCTCGGGGTGAAGTTCCGGGCAGAACTCATTAAGTACCCTTGATCTTCGCGGCGCCGTCCGGGGGTGCGTGGCCCTGTTGTTCGCTGCCTGCGTGCTGGTCCTGAATGACCTGCGCGGCCGCCCGGTCCTGCTGCGTGACCGGCCCGCCCTGCACGGACGCGTCCAGGTTGGTGTTGGCGCCCTGGGTCGCGTGGTCACTGCCGGAGTGTTCACTGGCGGCCTCGGGCGTGCTCACGGGGTCAGGGCCGGGTTGTGCCGCCTGTCCGGCGCCGTTCTGTCCGGCTTGCTGCTGTTCAGTTCTGTCTGCCACCATCTACCCCCAGTCAGGAGACCGCTGCGGTCGCGGGTGCGAACGGCGTCCTTGCAGTTTGAGGCTTTCATCCTGGCCCACCGACCCGCCCCGCAACATGTGGCGCGGCCCAATGCACCTCCATACAGTCCCGCCCGCACAGTCCTGCCCGCCATCCGCGTCCCCGGCTGACGTGGGCAGGGCGGCCGGCCTCCAGACGCCCGCTTCCAGACACCTGTGCGGGCCGGTCTGCGGCGGCGGGCGTTCCTGGGCTACCCTGCCCTCTATATGAGATCCTCCCCTGCTCCGGGCCGACTGGACGGCCTTTCACTGGCCGCGATTCTGGTCACGATCGTGTTCTGGGCGTCGGCCTTCGCGGGGATCCGGGCGGGGCTGGAGGTCTTCACGCCGGGGCACGTGACGCTGTACCGCTTTCTGGTCGCCAGTCTCGCGCTGGGCGTGTACGCGCTGATTGCGCGGATTCCGGTGCCTCCGCTGGCGGACCTGGGGCGGATCGCGGCGCTGAGTTTCTCGGGGATCACGCTGTACCACGTCTGCCTGAATTACGGCGAGGTGAGCGTCCCGGCGGGTACGGCCAGCCTGATCATTGCGGCGGGGCCGGTCATCACGGCGCTGCTGGCCACGCGTTTTGGTGGGGAGCGGCTGAACGCGCTGGGGTGGGCGGGCACGCTGGTCAGTCTGGGCGGCGTGACGCTGATCGTGCTGGGCAGCGGTCAGGGACTGAGTTTCACGCGGGGGGCGCTGCTGATCCTGGCGGCAGCTGTGTTCACCAGCGTGTACTTCGTGTTCCAGAAGCCGCTGCTGCGGCGCATGAACCCGCTGCACTTCACGGTGTGGTCGCTGATGCTGGGCACCGTGCCGATGCTGGTGTTCCTGCCGGGCTTCGGGGCCGAGCTGCGGGCCGCGCCGCTGCACGCGCACCTGGCGATGGTGTACATCGGGTTGTTCCCGGCGGCGCTGGCGTACCTGACCTGGACGTTCGCGCTCTCGCGGGTGGGGGCGGGCGTGACCACGTCGTTCCTGTACGTGTCGCCGGTGTTCGCGGTGCTGATCGCGTGGGCGTGGCTGGGTGAACTGCCGACCCTGATCAGCGTGCTGGGCGGCGTGATTGCCGTGGCGGGCGTGGTGCTGGTGAACACGCGCGGCCGCCCGGCGCTCATGACCGCACCCGTGCCCGCTGCGGCGCCGGATGTGCGGTCATGAGCGCCGGGACGGGACCGCTGGGCGTGCAGGACGTGACGGTCCGCCTGGGCGGCGAGGTGATCCTGAGTGGCGTGACGCTGGACGTGCAGCGCGGCGAGTTCCTGGCCCTGATCGGCCCGTCCGGTGGCGGCAAGAGCACGCTGCTGCGCATCCTGGCGGGCCTGCTGAAGCCCGCGTCCGGCACAGTGCGGATCGGGACGCCCCCGGCGCTGGTGTTTCAGGATTACCGGTTGCTGCCGTGGCGCAGCGCCCTGCGGAACGTGGCGCTGCCCGCCGACCTGGGGGCCGGGGGGGGCCTGCCGCCCGCCGAGGCGCTGAAACTGGTGGGCATGGAGGAGTATGGCTCTTACTTCCCGGCGCAGCTGTCGGGCGGGATGCGGGCGCGGGTGGCGCTGGCCCGCGCGCTGGCGCAGAGCGGGGACGTGCTGCTGCTGGACGAACCGTTCGCGGCGCTCGACGCGCTGGTCCGCGAGCGCTTCAACGCCGAGTTGCGGCACCTGCACGAGAAGACGGGCCGGACGACGGTCCTGGTCACGCACTCGATCCGCGAGGCGGTGTGGCTGGCCGACCGGGTGGCGGTCCTGCGGGACGGGCAGATCGTCGAGGTGCTCGATACGCGCGGCGAGGGCCGCGTGAGCGCGTACACGGACGGGCTGGAGGCGCACCTGCGCTCGGTGCTGGGCACCGGGGACAGCACCCGCGTGCGCTCGGACGTGCCCGCCCCGCGCAGCGCCGGGTGGCTGCTGCCGCTGCTGGCGGTGGGGCTGGCGCTGGCCGGGTGGCAGCTGGGCGCGTCGGCGCTGGGTCAGCCGTTCCTGCTGCCCACCCCGGCCGCCGTGTGGCAGGAGGCGGTGCGGACCGCTCCGGCGCTGGCGGCGGCGTTCTGGGTGACGGTCCGCACGGCGCTGCTGGGCACGCTGCTGGGCGCGCTGGGCGGCGTGCTGATCGGGTACCCGCTGGCGAAGTGGCGGGCGCTGGAACGCTTCCTGAGTCCGTTCATCGTGGCGTCGCAGAGTACGCCGATCGTGGTGCTCGCCCCGCTGCTGGTGTCGTGGCTGGGTTTCGGGTTCCTGCCGGCCGTGGTCGTGTCGGCTCTGAGCGCCCTGTACCCGATCATGGTGGCGACCCTGGTGGGCGTGCGCGAACTGGAAGCCACGTACCACGAGCTGTTCAGCACCCTGCAGGCCAGCGCGTGGCAGCGGCTGCGGCGGCTGGAACTGCCGGGCGCGCTGCCCGTCATGCTGGGCGGCCTGCGGCTGGCGGCCAGTCTGGCACTGATCGGGGCGGTCGTGTGGGAGTTCGTGGACCCCAACCAGAAGGGCCTGGGCCTGTCGGTGCAGGTGGCGGGCGTGTACCAGAACAAGGCGGCGCAGTTCGCGGCGATCGCGTTGCTGATCGGGTACGGGGTGCTGGTGTACGCGCTGATCACAGGCCTGGAACGCCGCGTCATGCAGCGGCGGGGTCGGTAGGCGTTCACCCGGACGAATGGGCGCGGCGGGCGCTACCCTGGGCCGCATGGACAGACCGCTGGTGTGTGTGGGGGCGCTCGTGTGGGGCCAGGATGGCCGGGTGCTGCTGGTGCGCACCACGAAATGGCGTGGGCTGTGGGGCGTGCCCGGAGGCAAGGTCGAGTGGGGCGAGACGCTGCTGGGCGCCGTGACCCGCGAGTTCCGTGAGGAAGTGGGCCTGGAGTTACGGGACGTGCTGTACGCGCAGACGCAGGAATCGGTCCTGAACCCGGAGTTCCATAAGCCCGCGCACATGCTGCTGGTGGACTTCTTTGCCAGCACGGACGGGCACGAGATCACGCCGAACGAGGAGATCGAGGAGTGGGCCTGGGTGCACCTGTCTGGGGCGCTGAAATACCCGCTGAACGGCGTGACGCGCACGCTGGTGGAACTGGCCCTGCGGCGGGGTGAGCAGTGACGGAGCGCACCGACACCACGCAGGGTCGGGGGACGGCGCTCGTCACGGGCGCGTCGCGGGGGATCGGGCGGGCGCTGGCCGTCGCGCTGGCCGCCGAGGGCTTCGACGTGGCGGTGCATTACCGGGGCAGCGAGGCCGACGCGCAGGAGACCGCGCGGCTGTGCCACGAGTACGGCGTGCAGGCGACTGCGTTGCAGGCGGACCTGACCGACCCCGCCCAGGCGCGCGCGCTGGTCCGCGCAGCCCACTCGGCCCTTCCGGGGTCGGGGCTGGCGGTACTGGTGAACAACGTAGGCAACTACGTGAACCGCCCGCTGCTGGACACCACCGACGCCGAGTGGGCCGACATGCTGGGCAGCAACCTGACCGCCACCTTCGCCACCTGCCAGGAGGCGGCGCCGCTGCTGCGCGCGCGCGGCTGGGGGCGCATCGTGAACCTGGGGTACGCGGGGGCCTCCTCGAACGTGGCGCGGCCTGGGATCGTGCCGTACGTGATCGCCAAGGCCGGGGTGCTGCAACTGAGCCGGTCGCTGGCGGTGGTGCTGGCCGGCAGTGGTGTCAGCGTGAACGTGGTCAGTCCCGGCGTGATCGAAACGAGCGTGAGTCAGCCGGTCGCGCAGATTCCGGCCGGTCGGCCCGGCACCGTGCCGGAGCTGGTGCAGGCGGCGCTGTCGTTCGTGCGGGCCAGTGATTACCTGACCGGGCAGGAACTGGAAGTCGCGGGCGGCTGGAACCTCTGATACGGACTCCGATTGAATGGCTTGCAAAGCCGTTCAATCCGAGCGGACGCGAGTAGGAGCAATGAGGATTCCGGGCGTGGAGTTGGCAACCCGGTGTGGTTCCGGGTTGTTAACGAAACAGACGGAATCCGTATGACATGGACTCCGGTTGAATGGCCTGCAAAGCCGTTCAATCCGAGTGGATGCCGGGAGGAGAGAACCACCCCTCCGGGTCTGGGGGTCAGCGGAGGTTCAGGACGGCGCGGGGCGTGGCGGGCAGGGGCGCGGGGGTACTTTTCCAGAGGGTCTGTCCGGTGGGGCTGGTCAGGGTCGCCTGCACGGTGTAGGCGTGGCCCCGTTGCAGACGGACGGGGTTGAACAGGACCTGGTAGGGGGCGGGCAGGCGGCTGACCGGGAAGCGGACGGTGACGGGCGCGCGGTCGGGCGCGGTGGTGTCGCGGATGGTGACGGTGGCCTGCGTGCCGGCCGGGAAGTTCTGGCGGGTGTTCGTGGCGGTGCGCAGTTGTCCGCGCAGTTCGTGCCAGCCGGTGGGAATGTCGCGGCTGGGTGCGGCGTCCACGGGTGTGAGGGTGATCTGGGCCAGGACCGGGCTGAGGATGACGCTGCCAGCGCGGTTCTGGGCGTGGGCGGCGGAGAACAGCAGGCCGGGCAGCAGCGCGGCGGGCAGCAGAGCAGAGCGCAGGGTGTTTGTGAAAAACTTCATACCTTCATGGTGCGCGTCTGACCGGGTCCGTGCAAGACCCTGTCGCACCAGCGGGGCAGCGGCTGTCAAGCAGACCTGCCTGCCCGAGGGCTCAGAACCTCATGAGTCTTTGCCGGGCGGCGACTTTCGGGGCCGGGCGTGACGGGAGCGACTTCATAAGACTGCCGGTCAGGACGGCGTTCTGGACGGCACTTTCTCTTTCTACGGACACGCACCAAAAAATGAGCAATATGAGAGCTGGCTCATGACGCGGGTGCTGTTATACACCCGTTCGTCTATTCTGGACAGATAAACAGACGTGAGGAGCGCACTTTTCAGGCATTCCGAACCTGCAAAAAACAAATGTGGTGAATTCGACACTCGTTTCATCCACCCGCGCCCGCAACCTGCGTATGATCACTACCAGTTCCAACCACTCATCTTCAGGGCCGCGCCACACACGACTTTTCCGGTCGTCGTGTCAGAACCTCATCGTTCCTGACCGCCCGTGTCCGCCGCACCCAGCGCCCGCCAGCCCGGCCAGCCGGGTCCGGCGCGGCCCTGAACGCCCCACCCCGGAACGCCCCAGGAGGTCCACCATGAACGCACGTACCGCTCTTGGAACACTTGCCCTTACCCTGGCCCTCGCCTCTTGCGGCACGCAGAACGCCGCCACCCCCAGCGCCGAGACCGCCACCGACGCGGCCATCACCCGCACGCAGGCCCCCCTCCTGGGCACCACCAACCCCGACGCCATCCCCGGCCAGTACATCGTCGTCCTGAGCGGCGGCCAGAGCGCCGGCAGCATCAAACTTCAGGCCGACACCCTGGTCAGCTCGCTGGGCCTCGACCCGCAGGGCGTGCAGGTCCAGCAGGTCTACACCCAGACCATCCAGGGCTTCGCCGCGAAACTCAGCGCCCAGAACCTGAGCCGCCTGCAGGCTGACCCCCGAGTCAAGTACATCGAGCAGGACGCCGTCATGCGCATGAGCGCCACCCAGACCGGCGCCACCTGGGGCCTGGACCGCATCGACCAGCGCAACCTCCCGCTGGACGGCAGCTACACGTACAGCACCACCGCCAGCGGCGTCAAGGCGTACATCATCGACACCGGCATCAACACCGCGCACACCAGCTTCGGCGGGCGCGCCGTGTGGGGCACCAACACCACCGGCGACGGCAACAACAGCGACTGCCAGGGCCACGGCACGCACGTGGCCGGCACGGTCGGCAGCGCCACCTGGGGCGTCGCCAAGGGCGTCAGCCTGATCGCCGTGAAGGTGCTGGACTGCTCCGGCAGCGGCAGCAACTCCGGCGTGATCGCCGGCGTGAACTGGGCCGTGAGCAACAAGGGCACCAGCAAGGCCGTGGCGAACATGAGCCTGGGCGGCGGCTTCAGCCAGGCCGTGAACGACGCCGTGAACAGCGCCGCCAGCCAGAACCTCGTGATGGTCGTCGCGGCCGGCAACGAGAACCAGAACGCCTGCAACGTCTCCCCCGCCAGCGCCGCCAGCGCCATCACGGTCGGCAGCACCACCAACACCGACGCCCGCAGCTCGTTCAGCAACTTCGGCACCTGCGTGGACATCTTCGCGCCCGGCAGCAACATCACCAGCACCTGGATCGGCTCCACGACCGCCACGAACACCATCAGCGGCACCTCCATGGCCTCCCCGCACGTGGCCGGCGCCGCCGCACTCGCCCTGGCGAACGGCGGCAGCACCAGCAGCGGCGTCACCAGCACCCTGACCGGCAACGCCACCACCGGCAAGGTCACGGGCGCCGGCACCGGCAGCCCCAACCGCCTGCTGTTCACGGGCACCGGCACCGTCACCCCGCCGCCCGCCGGCACCACGTACACCGGTACGGTCGCTGCCGCCGGGAACTCGTACCAGCCCGGCACGGCCGGCTTCAGCTACGCGGGCGGCACGCTGAAAGGCAACCTGAGCGGCCCCAGCGGCACGGACTTCGACCTGTACCTGCAGAAGCTCTCGGGCAGCACCTGGACGCAGGTGGCGGCCAGTGAGGGCAGCACCAGCACCGAGGCGATCACCTACACGGCCACCAGCGGCACGTACCGCTGGCGCGTGTACGCCTACAGCGGCAGCGGCAGCTACAGCCTCACCGAAACGAAGTAAACGCATTCCCGGGGGACGTCCACAGCAGCGTGGGCGTCCCCCTGACCGCGCCGCCACTCGCCTCTCCCTCCCCCTGCCCGAGGTCACCCATGTTCAAACCCCTGCACGCCGTCCTGACCGCCGTGGGCATGCTGGCCCTGTCCGCCTGCTCCAGCCAGACCGCCCCCAGCGCCGGGGCCGCCCTGCCCGCCGAATCGCAGACCGTGACCGGCACCACCCCCGCCTTCAGTGACCTGAGCAGCCAGATCGTGTACGGCACGGTCACCAGCGTCACCAACCGCCCCTATCAGGTCAGCGTGACCCCCAGCACCGAACTGGCCGGCGGCTGGTGCGGCGGCACCCTGATCAGCGCCAGCTGGGTCCTGACCGCCGCGCACTGCGTGGAAGGCCAGAGCACCAGCTCCATGCGCGTCCGCGCCGGCATCAATAACCTGACCACCAGCACCGGTCAGCTGCGCAGCGCCAGCAGCATCCTGCTGTACCCGGGCCGCAGCACCAGCAGCGACGCCTACGACATCGCGCTCATCAGGGTCAGCAGCCCCTTCACGCTGGGCAGCACCGTGCAGCCCGCCGCGCTGCCCAGCAACACCGTCGAGGCCATCCTGGACGTGAACGGCAGGAGCGCCACCGTCAGCGGGTGGGGCAAGACCGAAACCGGCGCCTCCAGCCCCACCGCGCTGCGCGAGGTCACCATTCCCATCACGCCCACCGGCACCGACTGCGGCACCCGCCCCGGCAACACCATCTGCGGGAAGTACGCCAGCGGCAAGGACTCCTGCAACGGCGACAGCGGCGGCCCGCTGGCCGCCACGTACAACGGCAAGTTCTACGTGCTGGGCGCCGTCAGCTACGGCCCGACCGCCTGCCGCGGCTACGGCGTGTACACCCGCGTGAACGGTTACATCAACTGGATCTACCAGCAGACCGGCGTCGCCGCGCAGTAAACCCGCGCTGACCACTCCTCTCCGCAGCGAACCGAGGCTTCCCCGCCCGGTTCGCTGTTCTCTGCCGGGCTGCCCCCCGCATCCGCGAGAATGTGGGCGTGTCCTTCTCCACTCCGCTGACCAGCCATACCCAGGCGACCGCGCACCTGTCCCTGGACCCCGTTCTGGCCGAAGTGATCGCCCGCGTGGGTGAACTGCCGGTCCTGACGCCCACCCCGGACCCGTTCGGGACGCTGATCCGCAGCGTGACCGGGCAGCAGCTGAGCGTGAAGGCCGCCGCCAGCATCCACGCCCGCGTGACGGACACGCTGGGCGAGGTGAACGCCGACACGCTGCTCGCCACGAGTGGGGATACCCTGCGCGGCGCGGGCCTGTCGTGGGCAAAGGTGCGGACCGTGCAGGCCGCCGCGCAGGCCGCAAAGACCGGCGCGGTGGATTTCGCGCACCTCGCCGCGCAGGACGACGAGGACGTGATCGCGGCGCTGCTGCCGCTGCCCGGCATCGGCCGCTGGACCGCCGAGATGTTCCTGATGTTCGCTCTGGCCCGCCCGGACGTGTTCAGCCTCGGGGACCTCGCGCTGCGCCAGGGCCTGGCCCGCCTGCACCCGCACGAGGCGCCCGCCGACGTGCTGGCCCGCTGGAGCCCGTACCGCACCCTGGCCGCCCGCTACGTCTGGGCCGACAACGCCCGCGTGAAAGCGGGCGGCCAGCCGGTGTGATGGTTGATGGCGGATGGCGGATGGCGGATGGCGGATGGCGGATGGTCAACAGCGTGTGCGCGGCGAACCTGCCTGCGTCAACCCCACCCAGTCCCTACTGCCCCCGGCGCCACTCCTCATAGGGAATGCGGTCGATGGTGAAGGTGTCGCGGGTGTGCGCGTACGTGCCGCGCCCGCCCAGGCGGCCGATCAGGTCCAGGGCAGCGGTATCCACGTGGTGGCGTTCGGCGTCCTGCACGGCGTCGGCGCGCATGGTCAGGCCCAGCACCTCGCCCAGGATGATGCGGGTGCGGCCGATGGTGAGGGTCTGCACCTCGCGGCATTCCAGGGCGGCGGGCGCGGCGGCCACGCGCGGCACACGGACCTTCACGCCCGGCGTGAGCGCAATGCCCAGCGCGTCGGGTTCGGCGTGCCCGTGCGGGAAGTCGGTGGCGGTGGCGTTCATGGCGTCGGCCAGGGCGGCGCTGACCATGTTCACGGTGAACTCGCCGCCGGGCGGAATGTTCAGTGCGGTGTCCTTGGGGGTGCCGTCGGCGCGGTCACCGGGTGCGAACGCCACGACGGGCGGGTCGCTGCCCATCAGCCCGAAGAACGAGTACGGCGCGAGGTTCACGTGCCCGTCCGCGCCGAGCGTGCCGACCCACGCGATGGGACGCGGGACGACGGTGGCGGTCAGCAGCTTGTAGCGCGCGGCGGCGGGCAGCGCGGTCAGGTCGAAGTGCTGCACGTCCGGCGGGGTGGTGGGGGCCTGGGTCATGCGCGCAGCGTAGCGGTAGCATGCCGGTCATGACTGAGCCTCAGCCCACCCCGCCCGGCCCCGTCCCGTACCGCGAGGCGTACGCACGGCTGTCCCGCATCGCGGCCGAACTGGAATCCGGCGAGGCCGACCTGGACCGCGTCCTGCCGCTGCTGGAGGAGGCCCGCGAGGCGTACGCGCAGTGCCGCGAGCGGATCGAGGCGGTGCGCGGTGTCCTGGCGGGCGACTGGGCGGACAGCGACCCGGAAGACGAATCCGACGCTGACTAGGCAGTAGCGGGTGGGGAGTGGGTCGTGACTGACCTGCGACCCTCCCTCCCGCTGGCTACTGCACTTCCTGCTGGCTACTGCCCGCCGATGGCCTCGCGGACGGGTGTGCTGCCGCTGACGAGTTCGGTGGTCTGCCCGGCGCTGCCCGGTTGTTCCAGGGCGGCCAGAACGGCGGCGGCCACGTCGTCGCGGGGGATCATGCCGCGCGGGGCGGGCATTCCGGCACTGACCTGACCGGTGCCGGGCGTGTCGGTCAGACCGCCGGGGCGCAGGATGGTCCAGTCGAGCCTGCTGGCCTGCACGTGCGCGTCCGAGGTGGCCTTGACGCGCAGCACGGCGTTCAGGAAGGGCGGCATCTGGTCCGGGCGGTCCACGCCCATGGAACTGACGACCACCAGGCGGCGCGGGCCTCCGGTGGCGGCGCGGCCCGCGAGTTCGTCGGTCAGGGCGATCAGGGCGTCCCCGTCGATGGCCTGGTAGCGGCCGCTGGTGCCGGCCCCGGCGGCCCACACGACCGCTTCTGCGCCGTCCAGGGCGTGCTGCCAGTCGCCCGTCAGGTCGCCCAGGATGGGGACAGCGCCGTGCAGGGCGACCATGTCCGCCTGCTCCTGCGTGCGGACGAGAGCGGTGACGGCGTGACCGGCCTGCGCGGCCTGATGCACGACGCGGCGGCCAACGCCTCCGGCCGCTCCGATGACAGTGATCTTCATGCCGCCCAGCCTACGCCCGGCCCCCACGCGGGTCACTGTCGGCCCGCTCACGTTGGGCGGCAGGCGGCCTTCACGCGCTGCTTACCGTTCCGGGTGCGGCGGCCGGTCGGCCTGCGCCTCTGCGGGGGCGCGGCGGGCGTATCCTCTGCATTGATGAGTGAAGTTGCCCGCCCTGACCTGAACGGCTCCGGCTCTCCAGACCACACCGCTTCCGTTCCTGCCGCGCGTACCGCACCGGAACCCGCCGCGCCGCGCGTGATTCCGTCCGTGTACCGCTTCGTGGTGAACGTCACGTACCTGCCGGTCCTGGCGAGCGGCATGCACCTGGAAGTGCACGGCCGGGAGCACGTGCCGGTCGCGGGGACGCCGCTGGTCGTGGCGGCCAACCACGTGAGCAGCCTGGACCCGTTCCTGGTGGCGCGGGCGCTGCCGCACGGGCGATTCATGCAGTTCATGGCGAAAAAGGAACTGTTCGTGCCGCTGGTCGGGGACATCATCCGCGCCGGGGGGTCGTTCCCGGTGGACCGCAGCGGCAACGACCTGGGCGCAGTCCGCACGTCCCTGCGGATCCTGAAGGCAGGCGGCACGGTCGGCATCTTCCCGCAGGGCACGCGCGGCGGCGGCGAACTGCACGGCGGGGCGGCGCTGATCGCCGCGAAGGGCCGCGCGCCCATCCTGCCGGCCGGGATCAGCCGCGACGGGAAACGCTGGATCGTGCGCTTCGGCGAGCCCATCTCGCCGCGCGGCGGGATCAAGAGCGTCACGGCGGAACTGGGCGTGGCCCTGACGGAACTGTCCCACCCGGTCGGGCAGCCGTACTGACGGTCGGGCACACCGTGACGGCTGTCCGGAGGCCAGGAGGCGGCGTGCGGTATGCTGGGGGGTGACGGCTGCGGGGGGAAATCCGGTGAGAGTCCGGTCCTGTCGCGCAACGGTAACCCGCCCCTGGTGGCGGTCAAGGCCGAGCACCCCCGCCGTTCACGCCTGCCCGGCACTGGGGGGGCGTGTGGCATGACCTCTCGCGGAGTAGGGGCACGCCGTGGTTGGCCCGCCCCTGGCGCGCGCCTGCCCACGGACTGCTGATCCCTGCGCCGCCCCACTCCGGGGCGGTGTTGTCGTTCCGGGCGAGGGGCGAGGAGCACCCCATGAACCGCACGTTTCTGATTGCAGCCCTGACCGGCTTCCTGACCCTGGGCGGCGCGTCCGCCGCGACCACCTACCCCCTGACCCTGAAAGACGACCTGGGCCGCACCGTGACCGTGAAGGCCGAGCCCAGGCGAATCGTGAGCATGCTGCCCAGCACCAGCGAGACGCTGTGCGCCATCGCGGCCTGCGAGAAGCTGGTGGGCGTGGACGCGTACAGCGACTACCCGCAGGCGGTCACGAAACTGCCGAAGATGGGCGGCCTGTACGACCCGAACATTGAGGCGATCATCGCGCAGAAACCGGACCTGGTGCTGGTCAGTCAGTACGGGAAGCTGGAGGGGCCGCTGACGCAGGCGGGCATCACGGTGGTGGCCGTGAACCCGGAAACGTACGACGAGGTGTTCAGCAAGACCCTGACGCTGGGCCGCATCGTGAACCGCGAGGCGCAGGCGCGGGGGCTGGTGACCCGCATGAAGAGCGACATTGCCCGCGTGGAGATCCTGACGAAGAACGTGGTGCGCAAGCCCACCGCTTACCTGGAGATCGACCCCACGCCGTACTCGGTCGGCCCGAACTCGTTCATGGGCGTGCTGCTGACCAAGGCAGGCGCGCGGAACATCATTCCGGCCAGCATGGGCGACTTCCCGAAAGTGGACCCGGAATTCATCGTGAAGGCCAACCCGCAGCTGATCCTGGGCGTGGATGCCAGAACGGCGGGTGCGCGGCCCGGCTGGAACAGCATCAGTGCACTGAAGACCGGGCGGGTCGTGAGCATCCCGGACGAGCTGAACACCATGCTGGGCCGCCCCGGTCCGCGCCTGCCGCAGGCGCTGCGCGGCCTGGCGAAGATCGTTCACCCGGAACTGTTCAAGTAAGCCGGTGGAGGCCGCCGCGAGTGACCGCCGGGGAGCGGCCGGTGCCCTGGCGCTGCCCCTGAAGACGGCCGGGCTGGTGCTGCTGCTGATCTCGGCGGTGGTGCTGGGCACCGGGCTGGGCAGCGTGAACGTGCCACCCGGCGAGGTGCTGGGCGCGCTGTGGCGCGGCCTGACCGGTCAGGCCCTGGCCGGGAACGACGTGATCGTGTGGCAGATCCGCCTGCCGCGCGTGGTGATGGGCGTGCTGGTGGGCGCCAGCCTCAGCGTGTGCGGGGGCGCGTTTCAGGGCGTGTTCCGCAACCCGCTGGCCGACCCGTACCTGCTGGGCGTGGCGAGCGGCAGCGCGCTGGGCGCCACCATCGCCATCGTGGCGGGCTGGCCGCGCACCCTGATTCCGGTGACGGCGCTGCTGCTGGCGCTGGCCGCCGTGACCTGCACGCTGGCCCTGGCGCGCGAGGGCCGCCGCTTTCCGCCGAACCGCCTGATCCTGGCGGGCGTGGTGGTGGGCAGCGTCCTGAGCGCGGCCACCACGGCGCTGATCCTGCGCGGCGAGGACCGCGCGCGGCAGGTGCTGGCGTACACGCTGGGCGACCTGGGCTTCAGCGGCTGGCCGGACGTGCTGACGGTCCTGCCGTACGCGGCGCTGGGCGGCGGGGCGCTGCTGCTGCTGGCCCGCGCGCTGGACACGCTGCAACTGGGGGAACTCACGGCCCGCAGCCTGGGCGTGCCGGTCGAGCGGCTGCGGCTGATCACGGTCGTGGCGGCCAGCGTCGCCACGGCGGGCGCGGTGGCGTACGTGGGCGTGATCGGATTCGTGGGATTGATCGTGCCGCACGTGGTGCGGCTGATGTTCGGCCCCGGGCACCGGACGCTGCTGCCGCTCTCGGCGCTGCTGGGCGGGGCGCTGCTGGTGTACGCGGACCTGCTGGCCCGCACCACGCCCCTGTCGCAGGTGGGGATCGTGACCACGCTGCTGGGCGGGCCGTTCTTCCTGTGGCTGCTGAGGCGGCAATCCAGTGAGTAGGCCCATGCAGAGCCCGGTCAGCAGTCCGGACCGGCTGGTGGCGCACGACGTGCACGTGCAGGCCGGGTCGTTCCCGGCGGTGCGGGGCGTCACGGTGGCCTTCGCGCCGGGCGAGTTCACGGCCGTGATCGGCCCGAACGGCGCGGGGAAAAGTACGCTGCTGCGCGCCGTGACCGGCCTGACCCCCGTCACGCGCGGCGAAGTGCGGCTGGCGGACCGCCCACTGCGGAGCTGGAGCCGCGCGCAGCGGTCACGGGCACTGGCGTTCCTGGCGCAGAGCGAGGGCCTGCCGGCCGCCGCGCGCGTGCGGGACGTGGTCGCCCTGGGGCGCGGCGCGGGCGAGTGGCGCTTTGGTCTGCTGCCCCGTTCCCCCTGGACCGCCGAGGACGAGGCCGCCGTGGACGCCGCGCTGGACCGCACGGACACCCGCCGCTTCGAGGACCGGCGCGTGTCGGAACTGTCGGGCGGCGAGGCGCAGCGCGTGGCCCTGGCCCGCGCGCTGGCCGCGCAACCCCGGTTCCTGCTGCTGGACGAACCCACCAACCACCTGGACCTCGCGTACGCGCTGGACGTGGTGCGGTACCTGCGCTGCGAGGTGGCCGGGGGGCTGGGCGTCGTGGCGGTCCTGCACGACCTGAACCTCGCGGCCCGCGCCGACCGGCTGGTGCTGCTACACGCCGGGCAGGTCCTGGCCAGCGGGCGGCCCGCCGAGGTACTGACGCCCGCGCACCTGCACGCGGCGTACGGGGTGCGGGTCAGGGTGGTGCAGGACTCAGACCGCCTGCTGGTTATCCCCGAGGATTAGGGCGATGTCTGCCAAGTACTTCCGAACGAACGGCCACCTGCTGGTCTGCCAGGGCCCCAACTGTCAGGCGCGCGGGTCGGCGCTGCTGCACAGAGCCCTGTGGAACCACCTGGAACGCGAGTCCCTGGCGTACTACAAGCGGGGCGGCACGCTGCGCCTGACCGAGAGCGGCTGCCTGGGCTCGTGCAGTTTCGGCCCGAGCCTGTGCGTGTACCGCGCCGCGCCCGGCGTGGGCCTGGAAGAAGCGTGGTACGCCGCCGTGGATTTCCCGCTGGCCGCCCGCATCGCGCAGGCCGTGCACGAGCAGGGACCGCTGCCCGCCGAGCATCAGTACGGCCCGGAGTGAGCGCGACTGGCCTCCGCTCCAGGCTCAGGGTCGGGGGAGGTCGGCAGCGCTGCGGGGTTCCGGGATGGGTTCGTCGTTGTGCTCGCGGCGGAACTGCACGGACATCTCGTACACGCGGCGGCGGGCGCGCATGGCGTTCCCCATGGGCCGGTGGGCTGCCAGGGCGTGCCACGGGTTGAAGCTCAGGCGTTCGTCCGCGAACACCAGCTTGTCCGGACGGGCCGTGTCCTGCGGCGGCACGGTCAACCGGGCGACCACCTGAAAGGGACTCAGGGTCTCGTCCCACTGCACGGAGCCGTCCTCGATGGGCATGCGCTGCGGGTCGGTGCACAGCTGCACCCGCAGTTCCCACACGCCGCCTTCACGGCCCACCGTGTCGGCCATGGCGCGGCGCAGCGCGTCGGCGCGGCCCGGCCCGAGGACCTTCACCGGCTGGTCTTTCAGCGCGGTCAGGTGCGCGGAGGCCGGCGCGAGCGACACCTTGCCCACGTAGTCTCCCCAGCGCTGCGGCAGTTGCGTGTAGTACGTCTCGCCCAGCGGGTGCGTGTGCGGGTGCCCGCCCAGTTGCTTCAGGGCGCCCGCCAGCGGCCCACTATCCCCCGTGACGCGCGCCGCGACCTGCGCGCCCAGCGCCGCCGCGACCTTCAGTTCCTCCGGGGCGTTCAGGGTCAGGCGGATCGGCAACTGGTTGTTCAGGAAGCCGTTGGTGTCCTTCGCGGCGAACACGGGACCGTTGTTCATCAGGAAGTCCTGCGTCACCTCGCCCACGTGCCCGTCCACCATGTCCTGCCCGGCCGGACCCACGATCTTTAGCGCCAGGGCCCGCGGCGTGGACACGCTGTCCGGCAGGATGTCACCGGGAGGCGCGGACAGCCGCAGAACGACCGGGTAGCGGCCCGCCCGCGCGAACAGCCCCTGCGCCAGCGGGGCCGGCAGGTCGCCCGGCACCTCCAGTTCGCCGATCAGCACCCCGTGGGATTTGCTGTGCACGCTGCGAACGGCATGCTGGTAGCGTCCCTGGAAGGCCTCACTGTACCCGCGCATCACCTGCGCGAGCCGCTCGGCGGTCTGCGCCTCGTCCGGTTGCGCCTGCTCAAGCTGATCGTGGTACCGGGCGAACGCGGAAGTCCCGTCGTGAGTCATGACGCAGGCTAACAAGGTGACCGTGGTCATGACCAGCGGGGGCACTTGACGCTCCGTTCAGCGGGCGTTCATGGGCACGCGCCGACCGGTCACGCCCTGGCCCCGGCCCGATCACGCCCTGATCATGAACGGCATGGTGAACTGTACCCACGAAGACCTGCCGACGCACCCGCGCAGACGGGAACCAGGGACAGGTTTTCAGGGAGACCAGCATGAACAGCCACCGTCCTGCCCGCCGACCGGCCCGCCACCTGACCCTGCTTGCCCTCTGCGCCGCGCTGGGAGGCGCGCACGCACAGAACACCGTCAACCTGAACTTCAAGAACCTGACCCTGCAACCTGTGCGGGTCGCGAACCTGGATCTGAACGTGCTGCGCGTGGACCCGGACCTGTTCCAGCAGACCCTGAAAGCCCCGAACGCCCTGCAACTGAACCTGACTGACCTGCCCGCCCGCATCCAGGCCCGCGACGCCGAGGTGCGCCGTAGCCTGGACGTCGTGGGCACCCTGGCCCGCTCGACCGAACTGCGCGCCGACATTGCCCGCACGACCCTGAGCCTCCCGCGCGGCCTGACCGTGCCAGCCACCGTGAAACTCCGGGGCGGCGAGGACAAGGAAGTGCTGCTGTTCGGGCAGGAAACCGTGGCCCTGAGCGTCGCGAACGCCGAGGCCAGCGCCGACCGCAACCGCGCCGCCGTCCTCAACTCCTTTGGCCTGAGCGACCAGAATCCCGTCCCGCGCGAGTTCCTGTCCCAGGACTCCCCGGGCGGCGTGACGCTCGCCGCGAACAGCCGCATCAACGTCGCGGCCCTGAACACCGCCGCCCTGAACCGCCTGCAGACGCGCCTCGCGCCGCCCAAGCCCTCGCAGCCGGGCGGGGAACTCGGGGACGGGTTCGTCAGCAACCCCAGCGACGGCGCGTGCCGCTTCACGCCCACCAGCGCCCTGTTCGGCCAGATGCGCGGCAACGCCATCGACCAGATCACCACCATCAAGGACCAGGGTCGGCGCGGTACCTGCATGGCCTTCGCGTACACCTCCGCGCTGGAAAGCCTGATCGCGCGGCGCAAGAAGATCACCTTCAACCTGTCCGAGCAGTACGCGTACTACTGGCTGCGCGGCGACGACGGCGTGCTGGGAGACGGCGCCGGCTGGGGCGATTTCGATGACGCCATCACCCGCCAGCGCATGCTGCCGACCGAGATCCGCTGGAAGTACAACCCGTCCCGCAGCCGCGTACGCGTGCCCGCCAACACCCAGCAGCCCATCACGGCCTTCAAGAACTCCTGCGTGAACTACGCCGATCAGGCGTGCAGCGACACCACCGCGCAGGCGCAACTGGTCTGCCAGAACGGCACGAACAACTGCGCCTGGAAACCCGAATGGGACATCGCCCCGAACGCCGCGTTCAACTTCCGCGCCACGCAGGGCAACGAAGTCTGGGTGGCGCTCGCCAACAACGCCCTGGGCAACGGGGACGCCGCCCGCGCCTACCGCCGCGCCATGCTGCGCCAGATGATCGACCGGGGCGACCAGCTGATCCTGGGCTTCACGGTCGACGGCGCCTTCGACTCCATCGGCGCCAGCGGCCTGCCCAACACCGGCCTGATGGGCCAGAACCCACGCGGCGGCCACGCCATCCACGTCGTTGGGTACGTGAACACCGGCACGCAGACGTACACGGCGAAGATCGCCGGACTGGTCAACGTGAAACTGGCCCTGCCCACCGGGTACTTCGTGATCAAGAACTCCTGGAGTTGCGGCTTCGGCGACGGCGGCTACGCCTACCTGCCCGACAACTTCATGGATAAGGAAGTGTACGGCGTGTACAACATCCCCGCGAACGCCGTCGCCAGCGACATGGCCGGATTCTGAACCCAGGGTAAGAGAAGGGGGGCCGCAGCCAGTCGCGCTGCGGCCCCCTTCTGCTGGTGGGTCGTTACTCGACGGTGACGCTCTTGGCGAGGTTGCGGGGTTTGTCCACGTCCTTGCCCAGCGCGGCGGCCGTGAAGTACGCCAGGAGTTGCATGGCGACGGCGTTCACGACGGGGCTGACCATCTCGTGCGCGCGGGGGACGTAGATCACGTCGTCGCCGTGGCGGGCGTTCTCGGTGTCGCCGTCGCTGAGGAACAGGATGACCTTGCCGGCGCGGGCGCGGACTTCCTGCACGTTGCTGATGGTTTTTTCCAGCAGGCGGCTCTCGGTGGCGATCACGGCGACCGGCAGGTTCTCGTCGATCAGGGCGATGGGGCCGTGCTTCATCTCGCCGGCTGCGTAGGCCTCGGCGTGGATGTAGCTGATCTCCTTGAGTTTCAGGGCGCCCTCGTAGGCGGTGGGGCTGTTCACGCCACGCCCCAGGAACAGGTAGTCGCGAGCGTGCGCGTACTTCTCGGCGACTTCCTTGATGCGGGCCACGCGTTCGGGGGCCAGGGCTTCCTCGACCAGGCGGGGCAGTTCGCGCGCGGCTTTCAGGAGTTCGGCGCCCTGCTCCTCACTGAGCGTGCCACGGGCGCGGCCGAGCCAGAGGGCCAGCATCAGGAACGCGCTGACCATGCTGGTGTACGCCTTGGTGCTGGCGACGCCGATCTCGGGTCCGGCGTGGATGTACAGCGTGTCGTCCAGTTCGCGGGTCATGGAGCTGCCCTTGGCGTTGATGACGCCCAGGGTCTTCGCGCCGAACTTCTTGGCCTCGCGCAGCGCTTCGAGGGTGTCGATGGTCTCGCCGCTCTGGGAGACGACGATGGCCAGGGTGTTCTCGCTGACCAGGGGGTCGCGGTAGCGGTACTCGCTGGCGACGTCCACCTCGACGGGGATGCGGGCGAGCTGCTCGATCAGGTACTCGCCGACCAGTCCGGCGTAGAAGGCGGTGCCGCACGCGATGATGCTGATGCGCTTGAAGGAGCCGGGGTCGAGGTTGATGTCGAGGTTGACCTCGCCGGTGTCGTCGTGCAGGCGGCCGATCAGGGTATTGGTGAGGGCCTGGGGCTGCTCGTAGATTTCCTTGAGCATGTACGTGTCGAACCCGCCCTTCTCGGCGGCCTCGGCGTCCCATTCGATGTGCTCGATGGTGCGTTCCTGTGGGTTGCCGGCAAGGTCCATGACGCGGAAGCCGTCGTCGTGCAGGACGACCATGTCGCCGTCGTGCAGGAAGACCATGTTGCGGGTGTAGGCCAGCAGGGCGGGCACGTCGCTGGCCAGGAACATCTCGCCCTCGCCGACGCCCATGACGAGCGGGCTGACGGTGCGCGCGGCGACGATCTCGCGGTGGTCGACGTGCGTGACGACGATGCCGTACGCGCCGCGCACCTGCGCGAGTGCCGCGCGGACCGCTTCTTCGAGGTTGCCCGCGTAGGCTTCCTCGATCAGGTGGGCCAGCACTTCACTGTCGGTTTCGCTCTTGAACTGGTGCCCGCGTCCCTGGAGGCCCTCTTTGAGGGTCAGGTAGTTCTCGATGATGCCGTTGTGAATGATGACGATGCGGCCGTCCTCGGTGGCGTGAGGGTGGGCGTTCGTGTCGTTCGGCAGGCCGTGCGTGGCCCAGCGGGTGTGCCCGATGCCCAGCGAGCCGGTCATGGGCTGGCCGTCGAGGAGGGTGCTGAGGTTCTCGAGCTTCCCGGCTTTCTTCTTCACGTCGATGCATTCGCCGTCATGGATGGCGATGCCGGCGCTGTCGTAGCCGCGGTACTCGAGTTTGGCAAGCCCGGAGATCAGGACTTGCTGGGCTTGACGGGGGCCGATGTATCCAACGATTCCACACATGGTGACTCCATCCCGCCGGCGGCGCTGGGGCCGGGCGGGGGTGCCTGTCTTTGAAGTTGTTGTGCGTCGTGCGCGGCCTTATGCCCACGTTGCCGTGGGGGTTATCGCCGCGCTTCCCGCCCCGGCGTGGGGCGGCGGGTAGGCGCCTGAACGCGCGCCTGGAGGCATCCGCAGATTGCTCGCTGACCTCCACCTCGTCTCCCCCGAGTGTGTCGGGGGCCTTGCGCTGCCCTGTTTGTGTGAACCGGACACCAGCGGTTCATGTCGCAGCATAGCGCGGGCGGGGGGGCGAGCGCATGTGAGTGCCCGCCGCCTGTGAGTACAGCACTCATGGAGGGCAGCAAAGGGACCGGCGGGAGGGCAGCTGAAGAAAGGCTCAAGCCTGCGCCGGGCGGGCAGTGTGGACGCGCGGCCCCTGCGGAACAGACCGGGCGCGGCGGTCCTTGCTAGGATAGGCGCGGACGTGCCCGGAACGCGCGCGCGTCCGGCTGAACCGCCCCGGCGTGCGGAAAGCAGCGGCCGCCCCGCATCCGCTGCGCGGCCAGACGAACGCAAGCACGCAAGTCAGAGCGTCACGACCAGAGGACACCGTAACCACCATGCCCACGTACCTTTACAAGAACATCGAAACCGGCGAAGTCTACGAGTTGCAGCAGAGCATGCGCGACGAGGCCTACACCACGCACCCGGAAACGGGCGTGCCCGTCAAGCGGATCCTGGCGCGGCCCGGCATTGCCTTTAAAGGCAGCGGGTTCTACGTGACCGATTCCCGCCCCAAGGGCGGCGGCGAGGGCGGCGGCGGCGAGTGACTCCGCCCGGCACCCCGGCCCGCCCGGCAGCCCGCACCGGGCGGCTGGGTCTGCGCGTGCTGGGCGCGGCGCTGCTGCTGAGCGGCGCGGTCGCCGGGGCGTACATCACGGGACGGGTCAGCGCCGAGCGGGCCCTGGTCACGCCGGACGAGGTGAACACCGTCGAGGTGGCCCAGAAAGCCATTCAGGCCGTGGTGCGCATCGACAACCGCCTGCAACGCGAGAGGTTGCAGGTCGGGGATGACCCCATCGACACCGGCACGGGCTTCTTCTACAAGAAGGACCTGATCGTCACGAACTACCACGTGGTGCAGTACCAGGAGTCCCTGACGGTCACGCTGTTCAACGGGCGGCGCGTCAGTGCGAAGATCGAGGGCATCGACCCCGGCATCGACATCGCGATCCTGCGCGTGACCGGCGTGACGGCGCCTGCCACCCTGAGTTTCGGGTCGAGCGCGCGCCTGATTCCGGGGCAGAAACTGCTGACCATCGGCACGCCGCTGCGCATTCAGAATTTCGTGGGCAGCGGCGTGTTCAGCGTGGCCGCCAGCGCCCGCGACCTGAACCGCAACGACGGCTTCGCCAACGAGGTCGGGCAGTACATCGTCACGACGGCCAGCATCCAGCAGGGCAACAGCGGCGGCCCGGTCCTGGATTCACGCGGAGCGGTGGTGGGCGTGGCCGACGCGAACGTGTCGGCCAACGGCCTGATTCCAGGCGTGATCGGGATTGCCGTGCCCGGTGATCTGGTCAAGCAGAGCCTGGACGACCTGGAGAAGATCGGGGTACCGCAGCGTGGCACGCTGGGCGTGACCATGGTGGACCTGGACAACCTGGACCCGGCGCTGCGGCAACTGGCGGGCCTGAACAGTTCCGAGGGCGCCCTGGTGGACGAGGTTCCGGCCGGTACGGCCGCCGCCCGCGCTGGCCTGCGCGGCAGCCTGCGCAACAGCAAGGATCAGCTGCTCGCGCCGCTGGGCGACATCATCGTGGCGGTGGACGGCCAGCGCGTGCGCGACTCGTTCGACGTGATCCGGCTGGTGGCTGCCAAGCGCCCCGGTCAGACCGTCACCCTGCGCGTGTGGCGCAACAAGAAGAGCGTGGACGTGAAGGTCACGCTGCTCAAACGCACCCTGCAGTAAGGGTTGATGGGGAGAGGTTGATGGTTGATGGACGGGCGCTCCCCCGCTGTCAACCATCAATCTTTTACTGTTGACCGCTCACCCCTGTCTTTCCTCGCGGGCCGGGCGACTGGTAAATCCTACCTGAAAGTGATATCACTTTGATAGGTATTCGAGATCACCGGAGGGTTCATCATGAATGATCTGACACAGGCTCCCACCCCCAACCCCCACGGCGGCGTCTCCACCCGCAGCGGCGTCGCCAGCACCGAGCGCCCCGCCTTCGGGCTGCCCGGCATCCCGGTATTCCTGATCTGGCTGCTGCTGTGCGGCCTGACCATCTGGACCTTCGTGGCCCGGCAACCGCTCCTGAGTGTCCCCCTGATCCTGGCCGTGATCTTCATGGTCGTGGGCTTCTTCATCGTGCAGCCCAACCAGGGCACCCTGATCACCCTGTTCGGCCGCTACGTGGGCACCGAACGCCGCAACGGCCTGTACTGGACCAACCCCCTGACAGTCCGCAAGAGCGTCAGCCTGCGCATCCGCAACTTCAACTCCGAGCGGCTGAAGGTCAACGACTTGGCCGGGAACCCCATCGAGATCGCCGCCGTGATCGTCTGGCGCGTCGTGGACACCTCCCGCGCCGTGTTCGACGTCGAGGACTACAACGAGTTCGTCGCCATTCAGGCCGAAACGGCGCTGCGGCACCTCGCCAGCCAGTACCCCTACGACAACTACACTGACGACGCCATGAGCCTGCGTGGCAACGCCGACGAGATCGCCGACGCCCTGGCCACCGAACTCGCCACCCGACTGCGTCACGCCGGCGTGGAAGTTCTCGAAGCGCGCCTGTCGCACCTCGCGTACGCCCCGGAAATCGCGGGCGCCATGCTGCAGCGCCAGCAGGCCAGCGCCATCATCGCCGCGCGCAGCCAGATCGTGCAGGGTGCGGTCGGCATGGTCCAGATGGCCCTGAAGGAACTCAGCGAGCAGGACATCGTGCACCTCGACGAGGAACGCAAGGCGCAGATGGTCAGCAACCTGCTCGTCGTCCTGACCAGCGAACGCGGCACGCAGCCGGTCGTGAACGCCGGAAGCCTGTACTGACGGTATGGCGCGCAAGAACTTCCCCCTGCGCATCAGCCCGGAGCTGTACGCCGCGCTGGAACGCTGGGCGGCAGACGACCTGCGCAGCGTGAACGCCCAGATCGAGTACCTCCTGACCCGCGCCGCGAAAGAAGCTGGGCGCCTGAAGGAGAAGAAGAAAGAGGACAGCGACTAGCAGGCGGAGGATGGAACCCACCCCATCCTCCGTCTGCCGTTCACCCCCCGGCTTCCCGCGCGTGTCAAGGCGTTCATCCACCCTTCAGACTCCTGGGGGGCGCTATGCTCTGGCCTGTCATGTACGTTGTCGTCGAAGGGCCCATCGGGGTCGGGAAAACAAGCCTCGCCGGGCGCCTCGCCGCGCGTCACGGCGCCGAACTGAACCTGGAGATCGTCGAGGAGAACCCCTTCCTGGCGAAATTCTACGAGCAGCCCGAAGCGTTCTCGTTTCAGGTGCAGGCGTTCTTTCTGCTCTCACGCTTCAAGCAGCTCTCGGCGCTGTGGCAGCCGGGCCTGTACAAGGGCAGCGTGGTCAGCGACTACCTGTTCGACAAGGACTTCATCTTCGCGTCCATGAACCTGCGCGACGCCGAGTTCGCGCTGTACGAGGACCTGTACTCGCACCTGTCGCCGCGCCTGCCCACCCCGGACCTCGTGGTGTACCTGCGCGCCGACACCGACGAACTGCTGCGCCGCATCGCGCTGCGCGGCCGGCCGTTCGAGCAGGACATGCAGGCCGCGTACCTCGCGGACCTGACCAGCCGGTACGACGAGTACTTCCGCACGTACCCGCACCCGCACGTGATCATCGACGCGGCCGGCATCGACTTCGTGAACAACCCGGGCGACGAACAGGACCTGATGGACCGCATCGACGGCGCCCTGCGCGACACGCAGGCGGCCGACTGATGTACCTCGCGATTTCCGGCAACATCGGCAGCGGCAAGAGCACCCTGACGCGCATGCTGGCCGACCGCTACGGCCTGCGCCCCGTGTACGAACCGTACGCCGACAACCCCTACCTGGAAGACTTCTACCGCGACATGCGGCAGTACTCGTTCCACTCGCAGGTGTACTTCCTGTCCCGGCGCCTGGAGCAACACCTGAACCTCGTGACCGGCGCCCGCTACGTCATTCAGGACCGCACGGTGTTCGAGGACGCCAACATCTTCGCGCGCAACCTGTTCGAGAGCGGACAGATGGCGCGGCGCGACTGGGACACCTACCTCAGCCTGTACGAGGGCGTCCTGAGCGCCCTGCGCGTCCCGGACCTGCTGATCCACATCGACGCCAGCCTGCCCACCCTGAAACGCCGCATCGCGCAGCGCGGCCGCGAGTACGAGCAGGCCATCCCGGACGAGTACCTGGGCGGCCTGAACCGCCTGTACGACAGCTGGGTCACGGGCTTCGACGCCTGTCCGGTCGTGCGCGTGCCCGGCGATCAGCTGGACTTCGTGGCCGACCCGCAGGCCTTCGAGTGGGTGTGCGCGCGCGTGCAGGCCAACGGCTTCGGCCTGCCCCTGCTGCGCTGATCCGGACTCCGGTTGACTGATCTGTAAAACCGTTCCACCCGAGCAGACGGCCGCCTCTGCGGCTCCGGTGCCGACACCCGGGGCGCCGGGCATCCGGTCAGATCTGTGTGCGTCCGGTCAGATCTGTGTGCGGCGGGCCGGGCTGCCCGCATGCGCCTTACCCCTGCCCTGACCCTGACCGTCACCCTGACCGGGCTGATCCCGAACGCCGCCGCGCAGACGGAGCAGCCGGCCCGGACTGCGGATGTCTGCCCGGCGTGGCAACTGTTGAACCCGGCCGACCTGCGCGCCGCGCGCGTCAAAACCGCCCACGCATTCCTGACCGACGTGGGCGGGAAGGCCCAGACCGGGAGTCTGAACCGGGACGACCTGCTGCTTCAGGGAGGCAGTCAGGACGGCCGCCGCTGCAGTTACCTGATCCGGGACGGGCAGGTGACGGGGCGCGCCGGATTCCTGTCGAACTTTCAGGTGCAGACCGAGACGACCGCCCCCACCCTGAACGGCCGGTGGCAGCGCCCTGGCCCGTCCGGCCCGGCTGGCGGGGACTCCGCCGCCGAACTGAGCCTGAGCCGCACCCCGGACGGCCTGAACGTGCAGGGCGGTTCCAGCGTGCCCGGCATTACCGCCCCCCTGAGTGGCGTGGCCCTGACCGAACAGCCGGGCAGCTGGGCCCTGCAGAGTCAAGGGTGCCGCCTGAACCTGTATCCGGTCGGGCCGTGGCTGGTCGTGGCGGCCGACGCCGGGTGCGGCGACCTGAGCGCCGCGTTCGGTGGACTGTACTCACGCGTCCGCTGAGGGGGCCATGACCACTTCCCGAGCCGGCCGCGCCCGGCACTGCGCCCCTATCCGGCACTGCGACCCTGGCCGTCATAGCGGCTGCTCAGGCCCACCATTCTTCCCGGCGTGGCGCGGTACCCTGCGCGGATGACGGCTTTGCGTTCCGGCGCCTCCACGTACCCGCTGACCTTGCGGCGGTTCCTGGGTCGGGTGGCGCTGCTGTCCCTGACCTCGCCGCTCGCTGCGGCCACGGCCACGGCCACGGCTCCCACCAGCCCGGGGATGGTCTGCCCGGCAGACTGGACGGAACTGAACCCCGAGCAGTTGCGGGCCGCGCAGGTCGGCGTGCCGCGCGCGACCTTCAGTGACGCGCGCGGCGTGGCCGGCCGGTTCAGCGTGCGGGCCGGCGACCTGCTGCTTCAGGGCCGCAGCGTGCAGGGCCGCCGGTGCAGTTACCTGCTGCCCAGCGGCGGCCTGCCGGATCAGGTGATGCGCGGGTTCCTGCCGGACACGCAGGTGGAGGCGCTGCCGGCCCCGGCGGACCTGCACGGAACGTGGGCGCGGGACGCCAACGCGGGCCTGACGGTCCGGCAGGCCGTGAGCGGCGCGCTGACCCTGAACGGTTCGGCCACGCACGCCGGGGCGGACGGCAGCGTGAACATGGGCAACCTGAACGGCCCGCTGCGCCGGCAGGAGGGAGCGTGGCCGCTGGCGTACAGCGACGGCGGGTGCAGCGTGCGTCTGCGGCCGGTGGGGCCGTGGCTGCTGGCGACCGACAACGGGCAGTGTGGCGGGTTGAACGTCCGGTTCGACGGGCTGTACCAGCGCGTCCGCTGAGCGGGAAGCTCAGCCCGTATCATCCCCCCATGCGTCTTTCCGAGCTGGCCGCCCACCTGAACGTTCCCGCCCCCACCGAGAATCCGGAGGTGACGGGCGTGACGCACAACGCCGACTGGGCCGCCGCTGGCTCTGCGTTCGTGGCGATTCGCGGCGCACGCTTCGACGGGCACAGTTTCCTGGAGCGGGTGGCGGCGGCCGGCGCGGTCGCGGTGATCGGCGAGGGCCTGCCGGACGGCGTGGTCAGCCCACTGCCGTACCTGCGGGTCGCCAGTGCCCGCGCCGCGCTGGGGGACGCGGCCGCCGCGCTGGCCGGGCATCCCAGCCGCGCGCTGCGGGTGGTGGGCGTGACCGGCACGGACGGGAAGACCACCACCAGCTGGATCACGCGGCACCTGCTGCGCGCCGCCGGGCTGCGCACAGGCCTGCTGAGCACCGTCGGGTACGAACTGCCGGACGGCGAGCTGCGGCACTTCCCGGCGCACTTCACGACTCCCGAGGCCCCGCAGGTGCAGGCCACGCTGGCCGACATGGTGCGCTCGGGCGCGGACGCGGCGGTGCTGGAGGCCAGCAGTCACGCCCTGGCCCTGGAGCGCGTGCGCGGCGTGAACTGGGACGTGGCCGTCTGGACGCACCTGAGCAGCGAGCACCTGGACTTCCACGGGACGCTGGAGAACTACTTTGCCGATAAGCGCCGCCTGATAGAGGCCGCGCCGTTCGCGGTCCTGAACGTGGACGACCCCTGGACGGCGCAGCTGCGCGGCATTGCCCCCGCCGAGACTACCTACAGCGCCGAGGGGCAGCACGCCGACTGGCGGGCCACGGATGTCGAGGAACGCAGCACGGGGCTGCACTTCCACGTGATCAGTCCCCTGGGCGAGTTCGACGCGCACCTGCCCATGATCGGGCGCTTCAACGTGGCGAACGCCCTGGCCGCCATGGCCGCGAGCGCGCACCTGGGCGCCGGCTGGGAAGCGCTGGTGGCAGGCCTCGCGTCGTTCCGGGGCGTGCCGGGCCGCATGGAGCTCGTGCCGGACGGGCGTGGGCGGCGCGTGGTCGTGGATTTCGCGCACACGCCCGCCAGCCTCGCAAAGGCGCTGGGCACCCTGCGGACCACCACGCCCGGCCGCCTGACCGTGGTGCTCGGATCGGCCGGCGGCCCGCGCGATCCGGGCAAACGCGCCCCGCTGGGCGAGGTCGCCACCCGCGTGGCAGATCACGCGGTCTTCACCGAGGAGGACTGCCGCGACACGCCGCTTGCCGACATCCTGAGCGAAATGGAACGCGGCGCCCGCGAAGCCGGACACACCAACTTCCAGTCCATTCCCGACCGCCGCGAGGCCATCCGCGCCGCCATTGCCCTGGCCCAGCCGGGCGACACAGTCCTGCTGGCCGGGAAGGGCCCCGAGGACACCCTCGAACGCGCCCACGAGACCATCACCTGGAACGAGACACAGGAAGCCGTGGACGCCCTGAAGTTGAGCTGACCGGGTGCCCAGCGACATGGTATGAAGGCGACATGCGTCCTCATCTGTGCGTCCTGACCCTGGCCCTGCTGAGCACCGGCGTGGCGGCCCCCACGCCGTACTCGCTGCCCGTGAACCTGAACGCCCTGAAGTCGCCGCTGGTCAGCGGGAAGGCCGACCTGGGCCTGGACCCACTGAACGCCGCGCAGCGTTCGGCTCTGGCCCGCAACGGCTTCGTGATCACGCCCGCGCAGTGGCGGCAGTTCGACGCCGTGTACGAGGCGACGCGCTACGCAGAGCAGCCGGTGTTCGTCACGTCGGACGCCACGCTGCACGTGTACCACCTGATCTTCGACAAGCTGCTGCGCGACCTGGAACGTGAGTCCCTGGCCCCGGCCGCACGCCGCCTGACCGCGCTGCTGGTGGCGGATTCCCGCCGGCAACTGACGGCGCTGAAGGGCACCCCGCTGGAGGCGGACGCGCGGCTGACACTGGCGTACCTGTCGGTCGCACAGAAACTCGCCGATCCAGCCGTGACCCCGCCCGCCGAGGTGGCGGCGCTGGTGGCGGCGGAACTGAAACTCATCGACGCGCACCAGGGCATTGCCCCCTCGGCCATCTTCAGCGGCACGGAACTGCTCGAGGACTACTCGCAGTACGTGCCGCGCGGGCACTACACGAAAAGCGAGGCGCTGAAACGCTACTTCCGCTCCATGATGTGGCTGGGCCGCCTGAACCTGCGCGTGGATAAGGACAGCGAGACGCGCGTGGCGGGCCTGCTGACCGCCCTGATGGGCGCGAACGCCGAGGCGCAGAAGCTGTGGGCGCGCGTGTACGACCCGACCGCGCTGCTGGTGGGCCGCAGCGACGACCTGAACTACCGGCAGTACGCGGCGGCCCTGAAAGTCGCGGCGGGCGGGCAGGTGCGCCGACTGGCGGAACCGGCCATCCTGACAGCCTTCCAGGCCGAGTTGCGGAAACTGCCGCCCCCGCAGGTGAACAGCGCCGTGGTGATCGCCCGCCCCGGCGAGGGCCGCGAGGTGCGCGACGCGCAGACACTCGGCTTCCGGCTGATGGGGCAGCGCTTCACGCTGGACGGCGCGGCCTTCCAGCGCCTCGTGTACCGCGAGGTGGGCACCGACACGCAGCCGCGCCTGCTGCCCAGCGGCCTTGACCTGCTGGCCGTGCTGGGCAGCGACGCCGCGCTGAATGAACTGCGCCGCACCGGGCAGTCGAAGTACGCCAACTACGACGCGAACATGGCGAAACTCCGCGCGAATTTCGCCGCGCTGAAGCAGGCCGACTGGACCGCGAACGTCTATTCCGGCTGGCTGTACGCCCTCCAGGCCCTCGCCAGGCCTGAGCCGCGCGACGCACGCTACCCGGCGTTCATGCGCACGCCCGCCTGGACGCGCAAGGAGATGCTGACCGCGCTGGGCTCCTGGACGGAACTGCGCCACGACACGATCCTGTACGCCAAGCAGACCATGGCCGAGATGGGCGCCGGGGAACCCCCGCAGCCCCCACGCGGGTACGTGGAACCCAACCCGGCCCTCTGGGCACGCCTGCAGACCCTGGAGGCCCTGACCCGCCGCGTCCTGAAAGAGCAGGGCGTCCTGTCGGAACGCACCGCGCAGAACCTCGACTCGCTGCGCGACATGCTGGGCCTCCTGAGCCGCGCCACCGCCAAGGAACTGGCGGGCACCCCGCTGACCCGCGACGAGTACGACCGCATCCACTACTTCGGCGGGTGGCTGGAACAGATGAAGATGGCCAGCGCCGACCCCGAGGACGGCGAGAACGCCAGCCAGTTCGACGAGGATGCCATGGCCGCCGTCGTCGCGGACGTCGCCACCGGCGTTGATAGGACGGGAAATACCGTCGCCCTGGAGGAAGGCACGGGCTTCATCCACGAGCTGTACGCCGTCGTGCCCGACGGTCGCGGCGGCCTTCAGGTCGCGCGGGGCGGCGTGTACTCGCAGTACGAGTTCACGGTGCCCGTCTCGGGCCGCCTGACGGACGAGGCGTGGCGCGCGCAGCTGCGTCAGGGCAAGGTGCCGCCCGCGCACCCCTGGCTGGATGGCGTGCTGGTGAAGTGATGCGGACTCCGAGTGAATGGTTTGCACAAACCATTCACTCCGAGCGGATGCGAGTAGGAGAGAAGCGGGTTCCGGACGTGGAGTTGATGACCCGGCGCCCTTCCGGGTTGTCAACGAAACAAACGGAATCCGTATGAGGATCGCCATTTGCGGCCTGCTGGCGGGTCTGCTGCTCACCTCGGGCGGGCGGGAGGCCCCGCCATCTGGGCCGCCGTCCGGGCCGGTCACGCTGGCGCTGGCCGGCGACCTGAGCCTCGCGCGCGGCGTGGCGCAGGCGAACGCCACCGACTGGCCTGCCACGCTGCGGGCGGTGGCGCCCCTGCTGCGCGCCGATCTGGTGGCCGCGAACCTGGAATCCCCCCTGACGGACGCGCCGCGCGTCACGCCGGGCATCGACCTGCGCGCCCCGACCGGCGCAGCGGCCGCCCTGTGGCCCCTCACGCATCTGGGCGTGCTGAACAACCACGGCCGGGACGCTGGACCAGCCGGGGAGGTGCAGTCGCAGGACACGCTGAGGCGCGCGGGCCTCCACCCGGTCACGGCGACCCCGACCGTCCGCGTGGTACGTGGCCAGCGGGTCGCGCTGCTGGCGTGGCTGGACGACGGCGCGGTTCCCCTCCCCCTGACGGCGGTGCGCGCGGCGGCGCGGCAGGCGGACACCGTGATCGTCCTGGCCCACTGGGGCGAGGAGTACGGCCTGACCACCGCCCGGCAGCGGACGCAGGCGCGGGCGCTGGTGGCGGCCGGGGCGACTGTGATCGCCGGGAGCGGCCCGCACGTCCTCCAGGGGCACGAGGTCCTGACCGGACCACGCGGAGCGGCGCTGGTGCTGTACAGCCTGGGCAACCTGCTGTTCGACCAGCCGTTCCCAGCGGCGCAGATCGGCGCGGTGGTGCGCGTGCCGCTGCCCAACGTAGCCCGCGCCTGCGCCGCCCCCACCCGCACCCGCGCGGGCCGCGTGACCCCCGCCAGCGGGACGCAGCGGACGCAGGCGCTGACCCGGCTGGACCTCCCTGCCTGCCCGGAGGTCCGGTGAGAGGCCTGTTCACGGCCCTGCTGCTGCTGGGCAGCGCACTTGCGGGCGGCGGCGAGGGAACGTGGCGCAGCCTCACCCCGGCGGGCGACTGGACGGCCAGCCCCGCCCGGCACGCCCCGCCCCCCTGCCCGGCCCTGACCCTGCCCCCAGACTGGGAGGTGCGCAGCAGCGTCCTGGCCGACGTGACCGGCGACGGCGCCCCCGAGTGCGTGCTGGCCGTCTGGCGCCCCTGGCGCGACTGGCGCACCGCCCGCTGGAGTGCGCACCCCACGCCCATCCAGGGCAACCGCGACGCGCGCGGTTACAGCAGCCACGTCGCTGTGCTGCGCCCCCTGGGCGGCGGCCGGTACCGGGAGGTCTGGGTGGGCAGCGCCCTGTTCCAGCCGCTCGCGGCGCTGACTGTACTGCCCGGCGGGACGCTCGCCACGCTGGAAACCACCTACGCCGCCCCCGGCGCGCCCGCCCGCGCGCTGAGCCTGTGGCACTGGACCGGCTTCGGGTTCCGGCTGGACCGCCGCGCCCTTACCGTGGCCCGCGAGGTGCAGCCCGACGCGCAGGGCCGCCCCGCTGTCCGGTAACGCCGGGCCGTCCGGTAGCGCAGGGCCGCCCGGAAACCCGGCATGATGGGGTATGCGCCGCCTCTGCCTGCTGCTTGCCGCCTCGCTTCTGCCCGCGCACGCCGCGCAGGTGCCAGTCCCGACGCCCACGGGCGGTATTCCCGCCGGGGCGACCGTCGCGCGGCACGAGGGTCCGAACCTGACTGTGCAGACCACCGCACCCGCACGGGAGGGCCTGCTGAGCGGCCTGCGCGTCACGGCCGGAACGGTCACGCGGACCTTCCCGGCGTGGCGCACCCTGAGCAACCCCACCTTCTGGCCGGGCCTGACCGTCACGGACGTGGGCGGGGACCGCCAGCCGGAACTGCTCGTGACCCTGATGACCGATGAGGGCACGGGCGTGGCCGTGTACGACGCCCGCGTCCTGACCCTGCCGGACCTGCGCGAGTGGCCGGTCACGCCGCCCCTGCCGTACCTGCGCCAGCAGGTCCGCTTCGGCACGGGCAGCCTGATCCTGCCAGACCGCACCGTGAAACTGCCCGCACTGCCCGGCGTGCCCCGCACCGGGGCCGCCCGCATCGGCGATCAGGTGCGCTGGACCGTGCAGGGCGGCCACCTGACGGCACTGGTCGAGGTGCAGCGCGACTGGGCGTTCACGGGTCGCCTCGTCCTGACCTACCGCGCGCAGGGCGGGCGGCTGATTCCCGACCAGATCCGCTTCGACCCCACCCCGCTGGACGCTGACCCGCTGGAGTAGGCACTGGCCTACGCCACTGCATACGCCACTGGGCGGATGCCTGCCCCCCCACCCGCGCGGCACACTCATCACGACCCGATTCAGGGAAAGGAGGCGACCATGCCCGCAGGAACACCCAGTACAGCTCCATTCAGCACAGCCACACCCAGTACGCCCGACGCCCCGGACGGCGATCCCGGCGACCGGACACCCACACCCCGAGGCCCCACCACCCGAGGCGCAGTCGCCTCCCCACCCACCTGAAAGAGAGAGCCCCGACATGAACGGCAAACACCTCGTGAAACTCGGCCTGGAAAAGAAAGCCATCGCCCTCGCCCAGACCGCCGCCACCCAGCGCGAAACCGCCGGACTGACCCGCGACGACATCCTGAGCGAACTGCGCGCCGTGCAGGCCACCCCCGCCGCGTACACCGCGGGCGGCGTGTACGCCCCGCTGGCCGCCGAACTCCTCGCGCAGCAGGCCATCATCGACGCCCGTAAGGGCAGCGACCTGCGCGCCCAGCCCCTCCCCTACCCCACATGGGGCGCCGACCTGATCGACCCCGGCGCACACCGCCAGATGGACGTCGCCATGCGCCTCCCGGTCAGCCGCGCCGGCGCCCTGATGCCCGACGCACACGTCGGCTACGGCCTCCCCATCGGCGGTGTGCTGGCTACCGAGAACGCCGTCATTCCCTACGGCGTCGGCGTGGACATCGGCTGCTCCATGATGCTCTCCATCCTGCCCATCCAGCCCGGCGCGCTGCGCACCGACGAGGCTGGCACCCTCCTGCTCAAGCACACCCGCTTCGGCGCGGGCGTCGCCTTCGAAAAACGCGACCGCCAGGACCACGAGGTTCTGCACGAAAACACCTGGCAGGAGCAGCCCCTCCTCCAGCACCTGTTTGAGAAGGCCGCCACGCAGATCGGCACCAGCGGCAGTGGCAACCACTTCGCCGAATTCGGCACCCTCACCCTCCCACAGGGCGACCTCGGCCTCGACGCCGGACAGTACCTAGCGCTACTCACCCACAGCGGCAGCCGCGGCTTCGGCGCGCAGGTCGCCGGACACTTCACCGCCCTCGCCGAACGCCACCACCCCACCCTCGCCCCCGAAGCCAAGAAACTCGCGTGGCTCCCCCTCGATCACGAAGACGGACAGGCGTACTGGCAGGCCATGAACCTCGCCGGCCGCTACGCCCTCGCCAACCACCACCTCATCCACGCCCGCCTCGCCCGCGCCCTGAACGTCACCCCCCTCACACAGATCAGCAACAGCCACAACCTCGCCTGGAAACAAACCGTGAACGGCCAGGAACTCATCGTCCACCGCAAAGGCGCCACCCCCGCCGCCCCCGGCCAACTCGGCCTCATCCCCGGCAGCATGGCCGACCCCGGCTTTGTGATCCGCGGCCTCGGCCACGAAGGCGCCCTGCAAAGCGCCAGCCACGGCGCCGGCCGCCAACTCGGCCGCAAAGCCGCCATCGGCGCCCTCGCCAAGAAAGACGTCCAGGCGTACCTCACCGGGCGCGGCGTCACCCTCATCGGCGGCGGCATCGACGAAGCCCCACAAGCGTACAAACGCATTGAGGACGTCATCGCCCGCCAAGAAGACCTCGTGAACGTCGTGGCCAGCTTCCAGCCTCGCGTGGTTCGCATGGACAGCGGGAGTGAGGACATCTAGCAGTTGGATTGGGTGCGCCTGGCGGCGGGCCTCCCCACCCCCCAGCCCCCTACCCCAGGGGGGCAGGGGGAGCTGTCGTTGGCACTGGGCAGGTATTTCGCCGAGGTGGTCGGCGGGCATGGTGCGGGAACGGCCACGTATGGGGCTGCATGCCTCCGTTCTCGCGGCGTTCGCCCCGCGCGCTGCGCGCACGACGGGCTCGTCTGCCACGACGCCCGTGTGGCCACAATTCTTGGTGCGTGCTGGAAGGTTCTACTTTTTCTCGCTTCCGCAAGAGCATGGTTTTCAAAGCAGATCAGCAGCTGTCATCAGGTTGCCCTGCCCTTGACCGCAGATCACCACCGGCCGTCGTGCGCGCAGCGCGCGGGCCTTCCACCGGGCACGGCAGGATGGCGTCAAAGCCGGACACGTCACCGCCCACTGCACATACGCCGCGCCAGTCGAATCTCTTGCCCAGTGCAACGCCTGCTCCCCCTGCCCCTCTGGGGTAGGGGGCTGGGGGGTGGGGCAGCACACGGGAACCCCGCCGCAGGCGCCCACCTTCCAGTCAGAGAGCCGTGATCGGCCCGAGAGCCACGATGGTCAGTTCGTTCAGTGGGCACAGGCGCAGGACTTCGCGGACGTCGTCGGCGGTGACCTGTTCGTAGCGGCGGACGTGTTCCTCGGTGGTGAGGGTGTGGCCGGTGGCGAGGTGTTCCATGCCGAGGGTGAACAGGCGGCCCTGGGGGGTTTCGGCGCGCAGGAGGGTGCTGACGGCGAGTTTGCGGGCGGCGCGGCGCACGGCGACCGGGGTGATGAGGGTGTCGGCGTCTGCGAGGACTGTGCGGTACGTGGTGAGGGCGGTGGCGGCGCGGTCGGGGTCGCAGGAGAAGCCGCCTTCGAAGGTGCCGGTGTCGTGGTATTCGAGGTGGCCGAGGTCGGCGCTGTCGCAGGTGCCGTTGTCGATGAGGTGCCAGTAGAGGGCGCCGTTCTCGCCGCCGATGAGGTCGGCGAGGATGTGCGCGGCTTCGCGCAGGGGGTGGGTGGCGCTGAGGCCGGGGGTGGCGGCGGTGACCTGCACGCGGGTGAGGGTGGGGTCGTGGATGGTGCGGGTGGTGCGGGGGTGGTGTGGTTGGGCGGGGGTGTGGGTGTGGGGGGTGGCGGCGGGCCAGTCGCTCAGGTGGGTGGTGGCCCAGTCGAGGGCGTGGGCGGGGTCGAACTGGCCGGTGAGGGTGAGGGTGACGCGCTGCGCGCCGTAGCGTTGGCGGTGGTTGCGGCGCAGGGCGTCGGGGGTGAGGGCGGTGACGGTGTCGGTGGTGCCGAGGATGGGCCAGCCGAGGGGGTGGGTGCCCCAGTAGTCGGCGCGGAGTTCGTCGGTGACGCGGACGGTGGGTTGTTCGGCGTACATGGCGATTTCTTCGAGGATGACGCCGCGTTCGGTGTGGATGTCGGTGTCGCGCAGGGCGGGGCGCATCAGTTCGGTGAGGGTGCTGAGGAGTTGCGGGGTGTGTTCGGGGAGGGTGGCGGCGTGGTAGACGGTGGCTTCTTCGCTGGTGAAGGCGTTGGCGTTGCCGCCGAGGTCGTCGAGGCGTTCGTTGAGTTGGGCGGCGCTGAGGGTGTCGCTGCCTTTGAAGAGGAGGTGTTCGATGAAGTGGCTGGCGCCCATTTCGGTGGGGGTTTCTTCGCGGCTGCCGGTGTTGACGAAGTACCCGGCGGCGGTGGTCTGGGCGTGCGGGTCGGGTTCGAGGAGGAGGGTCAGGCCGTTGGGGAGGGTGTGGCGCTGGGTGGTGGGCGCGGTGGTGGGGTGGGTGGGGTCAGGCATGGGGTCCTTCGCTGGGGGCGCTGTCGGGTGCGGCGCTGTCGGGTGCGGCGTTGTCGGGTGCGTGTGCATCGGGTTCCTGTGACTGGGGGCCGTGCTCGTCGGGGCCGATGGTGACGGTGGTGGCGTCGGGCGCGGGGTGGTAGCGGGTCAGGAAGCTGTTCACGTCGTCCAGGGTCAGCTTGCTGAGGGACTCGCGGAGTTCGGTGACGCTGCGGATGCGGCCGAACACGGCGGCGTCGCGGGTCAGGGCGTGGGCGCGGGCGCGCATGCTTTCGGCGCCGAACACGACACTGACGGCCAGTCCGGCGCGGGCGCGTTCGAATTCGGCGGGTGTCAGGCCCTGCGGGAGCCGGTGCAGTTCCGCGAGGATGACCTGAAGCGTTTCGGGCGCGCGGGCGGGGGTGCTGCCGGCGTAGGCGCTGAGGAAGCCGCTGCCGCCCAGGATGACGGGGTTGGCGCTGACGGCGTACGCGAGACCGCGTTCCTCGCGCACGGCGTGGAACAGGCGGCTGGCGCTGCCGCCGCTCAGGGCGGTCAGGGCGACCTGCCACGCCATCCAGTCGGGGTGGCCGGGGGGCACGCCGGGCATGGTGAGGCTCAGGTGGGTCTGTTCGGCGTCCGGGTCGGTGGTGTGCGCGCGGGCGCGGGTGCGCAGCGTGGCGGGGATGGGGTCGTGCGCGCCGGGGCGCAGGCCGCCCAGGGTGCCCAGGGCCAAGGCGTGGGCCTGTTCGGGCGCGAGGTCCGCGACGAGACCCAGGACGCTGCCCGCCTGCCCGTAGCGTTGCAGGTGGGCGCGCAGCGTGGTGGGCGTCAGGGCTTCCAGGCCCTGCGGGGTGCCGCTGGCGGGGTGGCCGTACCCGCTCAGGGGCGTGCCGGGCGGCGTGGGGAAGGCCGTCTGGCGGGCCAGTGTGGCGAGGCGGTCGGCGGGACTGTCCAGCAGGCCTTCAAGGTCCTGGCGGGCCAGGTCGGTCAGGACTGGCAGTTCGCCTTCCGGCAGGTGCGGGTCGCTAAGGACACTGGCGGTCAGGGTCAGCGCGGCGCTCAGGTCGGCGGTCAGGCCGCTGACGGAGAAGCGGGTCGCTTCGGGGCCGACGCCGCCGCCCCGGCGCACGCCGAGGTCGTCGAAGGCGTCCTGCAGGGCGCGGGCGTCCAGGCCGGCGGCGCCCTTGAACAGCCATTCTTCCAGGACGGCGCTGGCGCCCTCGTGCCCGGCGGGGTCGTGGGCGCTGCCGACGGGCACGCGCAGGTCGAAGGCAAATCCGGGTCCGGTCCGGCGTTCGAAGGCGACCGTCAGGCCGCCGGGAAGCGTCCAGAGGTGCGCGGGAATGGGGTGGGAACGCGCAGGCATCCGGGCAGTCTACCCTGCGGGGCGCTCCGGGCGGCAGCGGCGCGCACGGTTGGTCCGGGCGTGGTTGAGGCGGCCTTCATGCTGGGCGCACTCTGCAACTTTTGTCCGGTTCCGGCGCGGCCCCCACGCGCCATCCTGGGGCCATGAGGCTGGGTCGGGATGGGGGGCAGGGGTGAGGCGGGTACTGGGCTGGCTGGTCACGCTGGCGGTGCTGGGCGGCGCGGCGTTCCTGTTGTGGCCGCAGCTGGAGGGCGCGCAGCGGTACGCGGCCCTGATGTCGGCCCCGGGGGCGACCGAGGCCTCGCTGCCCAACCCTCTGCCGGGGCAGCGCTTCGTGGACACCTGGGGTGGGGCGCGCAGTCAGGGCCGCACGCACGAGGGCGTGGACATCTTCGCGCCGCGCGGCACGCCCATCCGCGCCACGACGCGCGGCGTGGTCGTGAACGTCGGCCCGAACAACCTGGGGGGCCGCACCGTCATGG
The DNA here is from genome assembly GCF_028622095.1 of Deinococcus aquaticus. Lineage (NCBI taxonomy): Bacteria > Thermotogati > Deinococcota > Deinococci > Deinococcales > Deinococcaceae > Deinococcus > Deinococcus aquaticus. The sequence continues at coordinate 838,112 of NZ_CP115165.1, forward strand.
TGCTCGGGCCGGGCGGGCAGCGGCACTACTACGCGCACCTGGAACGCTACCCGGACCTGAAGCGCGGCGACTGGGTCGAGCAGGGCGACGTGGTGGGCTTTGTGGGCGACAGCGGGAACGCAAAGGGCACGCCCCCTCACCTGCACTACGGTATCTACACGACGGGCGGCCCCATCAACCCCTACCCACTGCTGATCAACGAGTAACGCCGGTCAGCTGGCCCCCAGCAGCCGCGCCCGCACCACAGGCCACTCGGCGGCGATGATGGAGTACATGACCGTGTCGCGCTGCGTGCCGTCCGGGCGGGGCATGTGCTGACGCAGGACACCCTCGCGGGTGGCGCCCAGGCGTTCGATGGCCTGCTGGCTGCGGGTGTTCAGGAGGTCGGTCTTGATCTCCACACGCAGGATGCCCATCTCGCCGAAGGCGTGGTCCAGCAGCAGGCGCTTGAAGGTGCGGTTGGCGGGCGTGCGCATGAACGCCGGGGCCAGCCACGTACTCCCGATCTCCAGGCGGCGGTGCCTGGGGCGCATCTCCATGAAGCGGGTGGCGCCCGCCAGTTCGCCGCCCACCAGTTTCACGAACGGCAGCTGATCCAGGGCGTCCAGCGCGCCCGCGTAGTACCCCTCCAGGGTGGGGAAGGTGCCCATGCGGGCGTACTCGGCGGCGTGAGCCCGCGCCAGCGCCATCAGCGGGTCGGCGTCGGCATCGGTCATGGGACGCAGGGTGTACGGGCCTTCGCTCAGGGTCAGGTCGTGGCGCATGTGGGTACTGTACGGGGCAGGGGGCGGGTTGCGGTGTACCCGTCAAAATGTTATGCTATTTACATAAAATTACATTCGATTCAGGAGTAAGCTATGTTGTACCGTCACGGAGATGTTCTCGTTCAGCACGTCGATTCTCAGCAGTGGACCCAGGTGCGGGCCGCCGCCCATCCCCGTCCCGGCGCAGTCCTCGCGCGCGGCGAGGTCACCGGCCACAGCCACCGCTTTCGCGACCCGGCCCAGGTGCAGCTGTACACCGCCGGGGCCGAGACCTTCGTGCAGGTCACCGCACCCAGCGCCGACCTGATCCACGAGGAACACGCCACCATCACGCTCCCGCAGGGCACGTACCGGGTGTGGATGCAGCGCGAGTACAGCCCCGAAGCCATCCGCCGCGTGATCGACTGACATGCGTATCCGCACCAGTCTCAGCGGCCCCACCCACGCGACCTCGCCCGTGGTGTCGCCCCGTCAGGTCACCGCCAGCGAGGCCCGCGACCTGATCCTGCGCGGTCAGGTCAGCGGTCCCCTGACCTTCCGGGGAACCCTCGACCTGAGCGGCGAGCGCCTGACCCGCCTGCCGGACGACCTGAGCGGCGACACCCTGAACATCAGCGGCACCGGGGTCCAGGCGCTGCCGGAGCGGCTGGAGGTCGGGGAACTGATCGCCAGCGGACAGCCCCTCCAGCACCTGCCAGCCAGCCTGCGCGTCCGCTTTCGCCTGACCCTGGACGGCTGCGCCCGCCTGACCGACCTGCCCGCCGGCCTGAGCGTCGGATCGCTGAGCCTTCAGGACTGCGTGTCGCTGGAGGCGCTGCCGGAGGGGCTGGACGTGTGCTTCCTGAACCTCAGCCGCTGCGACGCCCTGAGCAGCTGGCCGGAGACGGCCCGCGTGCGCTTCGGGCACCTGACCCTGCGCGACTGCCTGAGCCTGCGCACCCTGCCCACGTGGCTCACGCAGGTCGCGCAGCTCGACCTGAGCGGGTGCCGGGGCATCACGGCCCTGCCGGACGGCCTGCGGATCAACGGGTGGCTGGACGTGGCCGGCAGCGGCCTGAGCGCCCCGCCCGCCGGGCCGGACGTTCCGCTGCGCTGGCGCGGCGTGCAGGTCACCGAGCGCATTGCCTTCGACCCGGACAGCATCTCGGGCGCGGACGTCCTGGCGGAAGCCAACACCGAGGTACGGCGCGTGATGATGGAACGCATGGGGTACGAACGCTTCCTGGCTGAGGTCGGCGCGCAGGAACTCGACCGTGACCGCGACGCGGGTGGCGAACGGCGCCTCGTGCGGATCGACCTGCCAGACGACGAGCCTTTCGTGGCCCTCAGCGTGCAGTGCCCCTCGACGGGACGGCAGTACGTGCTGCGCGTGCCCCCCACCATCCGCACCGCACACGCCGGAAGCGCGTGGCTGGCCGGGTTCGACGATCCGGCCGCCTACGCGCCGGTCATGGAGGCCTGAGCGCCGCTTCCCCTCCACAGTTGCCGCGCCCGCTCCAGGTACGCCTCCGGCTGCGCCCAGTCCGGCCCCTCAGGAATGCGGGCCAGCAGGCCGGCCCCATACACGGCGCCCGCGCCGAGTTCCGGCAGGTGCACGTACCCGATGTGGCAGTCACAGGCAGCGCGCGTACACGGGCGCGGGGCGAGCAGCTCCCGCACGTCCTGCGCGTAGATGTTGCCCAGCGGCGCGGCGATGAAATGGCAGCGCCTCGCCTCGCCGTCACCGTCCACGCTGATCACGGACTCTCCGGCGTGACAGGCGTGGCCGCGCGTGCGGTAGGGGCGGGTATTCACCTCGAACAGCGGGTCGATCCCGCGCAGGGCCGCGCGTTCAGCCGGGGTGTACGGCCGGCCGCCCGCGAGGGCGTTCACCCACAGGTACGTGGCGGGGTTCAGGGCAGCCCGCAGGGCCTGAATGTCCGGCAGGCGGTCGGGGACGCCGACCACGCCGACGCTGTGCCGCACGCCCAGCACGTCCAGTTCGGCGGTGCGCGCCAGGAAGCGGGCCTGGGCGACCTCGCCAGGATGGTACGTGGCCCACAGGCCCACCTTGCGCAGATCGGCGTGCTCAAGCCAGCGCAGCGGCCCGCTGAGATTCGTCTGGATCGCCACCTGCCGCACGTGCCGCAGGCGACTCAGGCGCGTGACGGCCTGCTGGTAGCGCGGCCAGATCAGCGCCTCGCCCCACGGCGTGAACAGCACGGATACCGGGAAGGGCTGCGCCTCCACCCACGCCACGAAGCGGTCCAGTGCGGACCGGTCGGCCTCGTGTTCCTCGGGCGTCTCGCGGTGCTTGGCAAACGGACAGTACGGGCAGCCGTAATTGCAGCTCGACAGTGGGCCCCGGTACAGCACCGTCAGGTGTTCCAGGGGACCGCCAGCCGCGTGGTCTACCGCCACTCAAACGCCTCGCTGAGTCGCTGCACGGCGTCCGAGTACAGCCACGGGCCGAGGGCGTCGGACCCTTCCATCCCGACTGGCGTGAGGGTCAGGGTCTCGCCGCGCTGTTCGGCCAGCCCCAGCGAGAGCAGCTGCGCCAGTTGCGGGAAGTCCTGCCGGGCCTCCGACGCGAAGGCCGCGCGGTAGGCGGTGAGATTCAGGCCCGTGTGGTGCAGCAGGGATTGCAGCACGTACCGCCGCCGCTGCTCATCGCCGCTCAGGTGCATCCCGTGCGAGGCGACCGCGAACGCCCCGTCCGGGCGGTCCACGAAATCACGGATGATGTCCCGCACGCCGACCGCGCCCACCGCGTACTCGCTGCTGTAGTGCAGGGCGCGCGTGTACGACCGCGCGCCACAACCCAGGCCCACCATGCCGTCGAGCTGACAGGTGTACTCCGGTTCATCGCCCGGTGGCCCGTCTGCCCGCTGGAACCGGCGTATGGACGTCTGCACGTACCCGCGCGCGGTCAGGAAGTCGCGGCCCAGGCGGTACAGTTCCAGCCGCTCGTCGTCCCAGGAGCGCCCCAGGCGGCCGATGCCGGTCAGGGGCCGCACGTACAGCGGGTACAGGAACAGTTCCTCCGGCGACCACGTCAGGGCCGTTTCCAGCGAGTGCAGCCACGTCTGCGGCGTCTGGTGCGCCAGACCGTAGATCAGATCGATGTTCAGGCCCGGCAGGCCCGCCGCGCGGATGGCGTCCAGGGCGCGGCGCACCTGCGCGCCGTCCTGCGCGCGGCCCACGCTGCGAACCTCGCTGTCCACGAAACTCTGCACGCCGATGCTGACGCGATCCACACCCCGCGCGGCCAGCACCGCCAGCCGGTCCGGCGTGGCCGTCGCCGGCGAGGTCTCCACAGACGCGGGCAGATCCCGTGGCGACGCGCCGAAGGTGTCCTCCAGCAGGTCGAACACGCGCTCCAGATCCCCGGCGCGCAGGTAGGTGGGCGTACCGCCACCCAGCGCCATGCGGGAGAACCGGGCGCCCGCGCCCAGCGCGCCCCGGATCACCCGGGCCTGCCGGGTCACGGCGTCCAGGTACTCTTCCTCCAGCGTTCTGGGCGCGTTCACAGTGGTGAACAGGTTGCAAAAGCCGCAGCGCATCTCGCAGAAAGGCACATGCAGGTACAGGAACAGGTTGTCCTTCTGCTCGGCCGCCCAGGCGTCCCGTAGCGGCACGGGCGGGTCCAGCGGGCGGTAGGCGGTCTTGTGCGGGTACGCGTACGTGTACGCCTGGAACGGCCCGCGCGCCAGAATCTTGGAGAGGCTGGATGGAGAGGTGATGGTCATAGGGCTCCCAGAATCCGTTCAGTGTACGGGACCGTCCACACGGCCGGGTGCGCGATCCGGTGGCCCCAGTACCCGTCGTCACCGAAGCACGTGCCGTGATCGGCGCACACGATCAGCAGCGCAGAACCCCGGGCGCGCAGGGCGTCCAGCAGGATCGGCAGGGCCGCGTCCACGCTACGCAGCGCGGCCCGCTGCGAGTCCGGCGAGTCCACCCGTGCGCCCGGCAGGTACATGTGCGTGGGCGTGTGCGTGGCCGCCACGTTCAGCAGCAGGAACACAGGCCGCCCCGCCACGCGGGTCACGGCGTCGGCCGCGACCCCCATCTGCACGCGCGCGGAATCCGGGTTCTTCACGCCCAGCGCGGGCGACCAGTGCGCCTCGGCAAACAGGGCCGGCAGGGCCGAGCCCAGCGCCGTGCGCCCGTTGAAGAAACCCACGCCGCCCACGCAGACCGTGTGGTAGCCGCGCGCGGCCAGCGCCTGCGGCAGCGTCGCCTCGGGGAACACGAAGGTGCCACTGCCCGTGCTGCGGCTGCCCCCGAACTCGGCGGCGAACAGCCGGGCATGCCGCCCCGGCCGCGCGGGCGTGGGCAGGAACCCCGCCAGGAACGCGTGGTGCGCCGCGTACGTGAAACTGCCCGGCGTGTGCCGCGCCTCCCACCCGTCCGGCGGCAGCAGCGCGGAGAGGTTCGGCGTCTCACCCAGTTCGTGCGCCCGCGCGGCCACGTCGAACCGCAGGCTGTCCAGCGTGACGAGCACCACGTCACAGCCGGGAATCAGGTCACGCGGTCGCAGCATGGGCCTCCGCCGGGTTCAGCAGGGCGCGCAGCTGGGCGCCGTACGTGTCCCGCCCGTGCGCCAGCACACCCCGGTGGTAATCCCCGAAAGCATTGACCTCCAGCACCGCGCAGTGCCGCCATCCGGGCGTGAGTAGCACATCCACCCCGCCGTACAGCGCGCCGGGAAACGCCGCCAGCGCCGACCGCGCCGCGCGGGTCACGTCTGCCCAGCGGTCCGCGCCCAGTTCGGCCTGCAGGGCCGTCAGGTCGCCGCGTTCGTTGCCCAGGTGCAGGTTCGTGATCGGGCCGCGCCCCAGCCGCACCAGCGCGTGATCCGCGCGGCCGCCGATGACCACCACGCGCAGGTCGACCGGGCCACCCTGCCACGACGCCTTCGGCAACCAGCGTTCCACGTGCAGGCCGTGCGGCGCGAGCCCATCCACGATGGTCCGCACCTCCGGCCACGTGCGGGCGTGGATCAGGCGGCGCGAGTTGAACAGCCGCCCCCCCTCCACCCGGACGGTACTGACTGCCGACACCTGCCTTCCCGACCAGCGCAGCGCCACCGCGCCGGACGCGCTCGACCCAAAAGCGAGTTTCACGAACACCTGCGACCATCCACGTTCCCGCGCGGCGAGCAGCACGTCGTCCAGCGAGTGCACGGGCGGCAGTGCGTCCGGCACGGGCACGCCCGCCGCGTGCAGGCGCGCGTGCGTGGCGGGCTTGTCAAACATGGCCAGGATGTGGTCGCTGTGCTGCATCCGCCGGTGCGGGGGGGCCTGCGCCAGTCCAGCCTCCACCTCGCGCAGCACGGCACTGAAGCCCGCGTACCACGCGCGCATCGGCGCGATCTCCCCCGCCGCCAGATCCGTAGGCACACCCCCGCCCCGCTCGATCAGGGCCCGCTCGGTGGGCAGGTCCTCGCCCGGCGATTCCAGCCGCACGACCGTCCCGGGCCGCACGAGGTCCGGCAGCGCGGCCCGGCCCGCCAGCACGTCCAGGTACGACACCGTGCGGGCGGGCGGCCAGCCCAGCCCGGCCAGGGTCGCCTGGAACGCCCGCGCGCGCCGTCCGTCCGGCGGGCCGATCAGCAGGACGTCCGGCCCGGCGCGGCCCGCACCCACGCGGCTCACTCGCCCAGGGCTACGAACCGCCACTCTTCGTCGTCGTCCTGGCGGTCACTGGCGTCCACCTCGGGCGGCAGGGCCTCCAGCCGGGCGACCATCTCGCCGCTCATGAAGTGGTGGGCGACATGCAGTTTCTTCAGGTTTCCCACGTGCTCACTGCCCAGCAGGGCCTGGGCGCCCTCGTCCGTCAGGACGCCCAGCGACAGGTCGAGTTCCTCCAGCGTGGCCGTGACGGGCGCGCTGGCGAGCACCTGCGCAATCTGATCCTGGTAGTCGCTGTTCTTCAGCCCCAGGTACTTCAGACGCGGGAACAGCGTGCCGTCCAGCAGGGGCGTCAGGTCATCCACGCTGCTCGTCGCACCGTAATTGTCGGTGCCCAGGAACAGTTCCAGGTGCTCCAGCGCGGGCAGGTCCGCCGTCATGACCTGCCGCACCACCGAGGCGTCCAGCCCGCCGGTCTGGATGATCAGGTGCCGGAGTTCCGGCAGGTGCAGTGGCCCGAGGCTCAGTTCGTTGCCGCCCCGCACACCCAGATGCGTCAGGCGCGGGTACGCGGCCAGCACGGGCGACAGGTCCCCGTTCGTGATCCACGAGAGCTCGGATTCCTCTGAGGTGATGTCGTTGATGAACAGCACCCGCAGGTTGGGCAGGGCCCCGTGCGCAGCGGTCAGGGCCTGGATCATGGCGTCAGGCGACGAGCCGGACGAGACCTCCTCGTCCCACATGCCCACCACCAGTCCGCGCGTGGCTTCCACGCCCGGCAATGCCAGGAACGCGCTCAGTTTGTCCGTCCACGAGCCGCCCTCGTCCCAGTCCACCGACAGGCGCACCATGGTCGTCGCGGGGTCCGGCAGGGGATCGCCGGGATTCCACGGCTGCACGCGAAGGTCACCGAACCCGGTCAGATGCTCGTAGATGGCCATACCCGGAGTGTACCCAGTGAACGGTTCAGGGGAGCGGCAAATGTGGCGTGAGGTTCGCGCCGGTCACGTAGGCGGTATGGCTGCCCCGGCTCAGGCGCAGCGTGGCGAAGGCCGTGTCGCCGAACGCGAACCAGCCGCGCTGCATGCCGAGCAGTTCGCGTAGCAGGCTGTTGCCGAAGCCGCCGTGCGTGACGAGCAGCACGCGCTGGCCGCCGCCATTCCACACGAGTTCCAGGGCGTGCAGGGCGCGGGCGCGGATCGCCGCCTGGGATTCGCCGCCCTGCGCCGTGAAGGGGTCGAGGTCGTGCCGGAACGCCGGGATGGGGTACCGCTCCAGCGCCTCCTCGCGGCCCATTCCGGCCAGGGGACCGTTGTCCCACTCGCGCAGCAGGTCCGTGGGTGTCAGGGGGACGCCCAGTGCGTCCGTGACGATGCGGGCCGTGCCGTGCGCCCGCTGGAGCGTCGAACAGTACGCCCGGTCGAAGCCCGGCGGGTCCGCCGTCCAGTACGCGGCCAGCGCGGCGGCCTGCGCCTCGCCTTCCGGGTTCAGGGGGCTGTCGTAGCGGCCCTCGTGCACGTTCTCGTCGTCGGCGCGGCTGCGGCCGTGGCGCAGGACGGTCAGGTGCAGGGCGTCTGTCCTGGGGGCGTCGGTCTTTTGCGGGGTCTCTGGGGTCATGAGGTCCTCACGGCCAGCAGCACGCGTTCGCGGCGACTGACTTCCAGTTCGGTGCAGGTCAGCTGCGGGTGGGTGAACAGCGCGTCCCGCAGCGGGTCGCCCGCATGCCGGTCGGGCGACATGAAAGCGGGCGGGCTGAAGTTATCCATGCTCAGCGTCCCGCCGGGCTTCAGGGCGCGGGCCAGGGCGTCCGGGTCGGTTTTTGCGGCGGCACAGTCCGCGAAGATCAGGTCGAACGGTCCCTCGCGCAGTGCGTCCGTCCAGTCGCCCGGCTGCACGCGGGCGCGGGGGTCGGCGTTCAGCACGTCACGGGCTGCTCCGGCGCGCGCGGGGTCGGCCTCCACGGTCAGGAGGTGGGCGGCGCGGTCCAGGCCCGCCAGGAGCCACGCCGCGCCCACGCCGGTTCCCGTCCCGAGTTCCAGCACCTGCCCGCCGGGGCGCGTGGCCGCCAGGGTCCGCGGCAGTCGGCCCGTTTCGGGCGAGCAGGAATCCCTGAACGCCAGTCGGGCGGCCTGCTCCTGTGCGAGCCACACCAGCGCCGGGGCTTCCAGGTGCGGGGGCGTCTCGCCGCGCGCGGCCAGCACCTCGCGGATCTGGAGGTCGTTCGCCCACGGCAGCGAACGCGGGTTAACCCAGGTCACGGGGCGGCCCTCCGGGCTGGGTTCCAGGTGCTTCAGGCGCAGCGGGACGCACCCGCTGTCGCCGGGCAGCATCACGGCCTCGCCCGCCACCCCGCCCACCACCTCGGCGTGCGCTTCGGCTTCCTCCCACGCCTCACGCACCGCCGCCTGCTGTGGGGTCTCGCCCGGGTGAATACCGCCGCCCGGCAGGGTCCACCCGCCCCACTCCAGACCCGTCATCAGCACGAAGCCGTCCTCACGCTCGATCCACGCGCAGGCGCGGCCCACGCGGTCCAGGCCCGGCGACAGGTTCAGGAACGCGGGGCGGCTCATGCCAGCACCGCCAGCGCCTCGGCCAGCGGGGCGTGGCGCGCACGCAGGGCCGCCAGGGTGCCGGAGGCGTGCAGGGCGGCCACGGCGTGAATGTCGTCCCGGTACTCGTGGAAGGCGTCGTAGAGGTTCCCGCCGGGTACGGTCGTCACAGGGGGCTGATCATTCAGGAAGCCCGCCCAGGCCAGCCGGAGCGCGGCGCGCTGCACGTCCAGGGGCGCGCGGCCCACGCGGATGCCCTTTCTCGACACGTACGGGTCGTCGGTCAGCAGGCGCGTGCAGCCGGCCCAGGGGTCGGGCGCAGCGTACTCCAGGGCGCGCAGGCCACTCATGGCGACCGCTCCGGCGCACTGCGGGCAGGGTTGCACGGTGGTCAGGACCGTCCAGCCGTAACAGTCGGGGCGCGGCACGTCCCGCAGGTCCAGCAGCGCGTTGATTCCCGCGTGTGCCAGATCATGCCCGCTGATCACGCCGCCCTCCGCGCCGCGCGGCTCGCCCAGGCGATTGCGGCCCCGCGCGATCACGTGCCCGTCCGCGTCGACCACGCACGCCCCGATGGCGTACGACCCGGCGCAGTAGGCGTCCCAGGCTTCCTGAAGCGCCGCGTTCCAGCCGGCCGACAGGCCAGCCGGCGTCACAGCCAGCCTCGCTGGCGCAGGATCTCCAGTGCCGGGGCAAGCTGGTAGTCGTCGCACCAGGGGGCCACAGCAGGGTCCACCCAGACGTGCTCGCGCCCTTCCGGGCTGGGTTCCTGTCGGTGCAGGCGCGCCAGGAAGATCACGCTGGTCACGCCGTTGTGGGGCGAGGTGACCTCGAAGGGTTCACCGTCCACGGTGACGTGCGCGCCCGCTTCCTCCCAGGCTTCGCGGGCAGCGGCCTGGGCGGGCGTCTCGCCGGGTTCGATGCCGCCGCCCGGCAGGGTCCAGCGCCCGCCGGACGTGCCGGTCAGCAGGACCTGTCCGGCGTGCAGGACGCACACGCAGGCGCGTCCGGTGCGTTCCAGGCCCGGTGAAAGGTTCACGCGCCCGGTGCCGTTCACAGTTCGCCCCGGTTCTTCTCGATCAGGTCGTCCACGGCTTCGCGCAGCAGGCTGGCCTCGGTGCGGCCGAGTGCGCCGCTCAGCTTGGTAAGGCGGTCGAGCTGGCTTTTGCTGTAGTAGTTGCTCTTGAGGACCATCTTGCTTTCCACGTAGATGCACGCCCGGGCGCGGCCTTCGCGTTTGGCGCGCAGCAGGGCTTCCTCGGCGGCGCGGTACAGGTCGGCGTAGATGGTGGCGTGGGCGGGGCGGGAGGCGAGGCCGACGCTGAGGCCCAGGCTCTTGGGCCAGTGGGGGTCGCGGTGGATATGAAAGTGCTTGATAACCTCGTCGAGGAGGATCAGGGCGGTTTCGGCGGCGGTTTCTGGGAGCAGGCAGGCGTACTCGTCACCGCCGATGCGGCCGATGACGCTGCCGGAGGGGAGGCTGCCGGAGAGCAGGCGTTCCACGCCGCGCAGGACGCGGTCGCCTTCGCTGTGGCCCAGGGTGTCGTTCAGGGTCTTGAAGTGGTCGAGGTCCAGGACGGCGAGGGTGAGGGGGGCGGCGCCGAGGGCGTCGAAGGCGTCCTCAAAGGCGTTGCGGGACAGGATGGCGGGGCGTGCAGCCATGCGGGTAGTCCTCCTGGGGCGGGGGGGGGCGGGGCGTGCCGGGGCGCTGGGTTGGGGGCGTATGTTCCACTTACATATATACGTTGCACCTATGAGATGGCAAGCGCATATGCGCTTTGCGCGTGCTGGCGCACCTTGAGCGCATCACACTCAAATTGTCGGATTCCCCAACTTGACATTTTTGTCACTTCGGGCCTAGGATTGCGTGCGGAACGGCAAAAAACAGTCGGAGGCATCCGGCACGCCGAAGCTCCACACCCCACATTCACAGGAGGACACAACATGCTGAAACCCTTAGGTGACCGCGTTCTGGTTGAAATCATCGAGGAAGCCGAGCAGAAGACTGCCGGCGGCCTGTACGTCCCCGACACCGCCAAAGAGAAAAGCCAGCGCGGCAAGGTCGTCGCCGTCGGCAGCGGCAAGGTCCTCGACAACGGCACCCGCATTGCCCTCGACGTGAAAGAAGGCGACACCGTCTACTTCGCCAAGTACGGCGGCACCGAAGTCAGCCTCGAAGGCAAGAACTACTCCATCCTCGCCGAACGCGACATCCTCGCCATCGTCGAGTAAAGCGCCCGCCGACTGAGGCCTCACCCCTCAGTCAGCGGCGCTGACCGCTCCCCTCAAAGCGGAGCCAAACCCCAACCTCATCCCACTCAACAGGCGTGACCCCAGAGCCCACCGCTCTGCGCTCACCGCCCCCAAAGGAGCCCCACCATGGCCAAGCAACTCGTGTTTGATGAACAAGCCCGCCGCGCCCTCGAACGAGGCGTGAACGCCGTCGCCAACGCCGTCAAAGTGACCCTCGGGCCGCGCGGCCGTAACGTCGTCATCGAGAAGAAATTCGGCAGCCCCACCATCACCAAGGACGGCGTCACCGTCGCCAAGGAAGTCGAACTCGAGGACAAACTCGAGAACATCGGCGCGCAGCTGCTGAAAGAAGTCGCCAGCAAGACCAACGACATCACGGGTGACGGCACCACCACCGCCACCGTGCTCGGCCAGGCCATCGTGAAAGAAGGCCTGCGTAACGTCGCCGCCGGCGCCAACCCCCTCGCCCTGAAACGCGGCATCGACAAGGCCGTCCTGGTCGCCATCGACGAGATCAAGAAACTCGCCGTGCCCGTCGAGGACAGCGAAGCCATCAAGAAAGTCGCCGGCATCAGCGCCAACGACGAGCAGGTCGGCGAGGAAATCGCCAACGCGATGGACAAGGTCGGCAAGGAAGGCGTCATCACCATCGAGGAGTCCAAGGGCTTCGACACCGAAGTGGACGTCGTGGAAGGCATGCAGTTCGACAAGGGCTACATCAGCCCCTACTTCATCACCAGCCCCGACACCATGGAAGCCGTCCTTGAAGACGCCTACATCCTCATTTACGAGAAGAAAGTCAGCGCCCTGAAAGACCTGCTGCCCGTCCTCGAGAAAGTCGCGCAGACCGGCCGCCCCCTGCTGATCATCGCCGAGGACGTCGAAGGCGAAGCGCTGGCCACCCTGGTCGTCAACAAACTGCGCGGCACCCTGAACATCGCCGCCGTCAAGGCCCCCGGCTTCGGCGACCGCCGCAAGGAAATGCTGCGCGATATCGCCGCCGTCACCGGCGGGGAAGTCGTCAGCGAAGACCTGGGCCACAAGCTGGAGAACACCAGCATGGAAATGCTCGGCCGCGCCACCCGCGTCCGCATCACCAAAGACGAAACCACCATCGTCGACGGTAAAGGCGAGCAGGCCCAGATCGACGCCCGCGTCAACGCCATCAAGGGCGAACTGGACACCACCGACAGCGACTACGCCAAGGAAAAACTCCAGGAACGCCTCGCCAAACTGGCCGGCGGCGTCGCCGTCATCCGCGTCGGCGCAGCCACCGAAACGGAACTCAAAGAGAAGAAGCACCGCTACGAGGACGCCCTGAGCACCGCCCGCAGCGCGGTCGAGGAAGGCATCGTCTCCGGCGGCGGCACCACGCTGCTGCGCATCATCCCCGCCGTCCGCAAGGCCGCCGAGGCCCTCAGCGGTGACGAAGCCACCGGCGCCCGCATCCTGATCCGCGCGCTCGAAGAACCCGCCCGCCAGATCGCCGCGAACGCCGGCGAGGAAGGCAGCGTCATCGTGAACGCCGTCATCAACAGCGACAAGCCCCGCTTCGGCTTCAACGCCGCCACCGGCGAGTACGTCGACGACATGGTCGCCGCCGGCATCGTCGACCCCGCCAAGGTCACCCGCACCGCGCTGCAGAACGCCGCCAGCATCGGCGCGCTGATCCTCACCACCGAAGCCATCGTCAGCGACAAGCCCGAGAAGGCCTCCACCGCACCCGCCGGCGGCGCTGACATGGGCGGCATGGACTTCTAACCAAGAGCAAGCACTCCTGCGTAAATTGGTCAAGGAAGACGAGGGGCCGCCCCCGAGTCTGAGGCCACCAAACGCAAGCCGCCCATCCGAAAAGGTGGGCGGCTTTCAGCTGTGGCTGGGGCGTCATGCTCCGGCTTTCCCCGTCTGTCGTGCTGCTGAGGTCTGCCTGCCTGTGAGCGCCGGGGGCGGTAATCTGCCGTTCATGTCGCCGCCGTTGTCGCCCCTGCTGCTGATCGTGTCGGGTCTGCCCGCCTCTGGAAAATCCACACTGGGCGCGCGACTGGCAGAGGCGCTGAGCGTGCCGTTCGTGACGAAGGACGAGTACAAGGCGCTGCTGCTGGCCCGCCTGCCGGGGCTGGAGCGTGCCGTGTCGGGACCGCTGAGCTTCGACCTGATGTGGCACGTGGCGGGCGTGACGCTGGCGGCGGGGGCAGACACGCTGCTGGAAACGCATTTCTACCGGGGCGTGAGCGAGAAGCACATCCTGACCCTGGCAGCGGCGCACGGAGCGAGGGTCGCGCAGGTGTTCTGCCACGCGCCGCTGACCGTGTTGCAGGCCCGGCACGACGCGCGGGTGGCGTCGGGACGGCGGCCGGGCATTGATCTGCCGATGGAGTACGCGGCCCTGCCGGATCACTGGTGTCATGAACCGCTGGATCTGGGAAGCGCGCCGTGCCTGACGGTGGACACTACCGGGGGGGGACGTACTGCCCGGCGTGCTGGCTTGGCTGGCGAACCTCCCTCGCGGGGTGGAATGAGGAAAGCCACCGCGTGGGTGGCTTTCTGGGGGATCAGGGGGGCCGGTGTGACCGGCCTCTGCCGCTGTTCGCGCGCCCGTGTTTTTGTGACTCCTAGAGGTGGGCGCCTCCCTCAAGTGCATTCATGTACAACGTGGACTGCACTGCACGATCCTTTCAGATCAGAAGGGAAGTGTACCAGTCCTTCGGCCTGCTGTCAAGTGGGCGGGGCGTGTTCTGTTTTCAGCGGAGCGCGGGGGACGACGCGGCGCTGCTCGGTCCAGTGGACGGCCAGTCCGGCCAGAATGCCCCAGAAGGCCGCCCCGATCCCCAGCGGCGTGATCCCGCTGAGCGTCACGAGCAGCACCACGGGCGCGGCCAGTTGCCCTGCCGCCGCGCCCTGAAAGGCCCCCTGGAGGCTGCTGCCCACAGCGGACAGCAGGGCCAGCCCGGCCAGCGCGGCAATGGCCTGCGCGGGCAGGATCCCCATCAGGTGCAGGAACGTCCCGGCGAACAGGCCCACGCCAATGTTGAACACCCCGGCCCACACGGCGGCCGTGTAGCGCCGCTGCGCGTCCGGGTGCGCCTCGGGGCCGCTGACGATGTTGGCCAGCAGCGCGCCCAGCGTCAGGTTGTGGCAGCCGGCGAACGCAGCCGCCACGCTGGCCACCCCGCAGGCCCGCAGGATCGGCCCCGGCGCGGGCTCGTACCCGTTGGTTTTCAGCACGCCGAACCCCGGCACGAACTGCCCCGTGAAGGCCAGCAGCGTCAGCGGCAGCGCGAGGTTCAGGGTGGCGTGCAGGCTGAAAGCAGGCATCACGAACTCCGGGCGGGTCAGGGCCAGCGCCACGGGGGCCGGGTGCCACAGGTTCAGGGCGGCGCTGGCGATCACGCCGACCAGCAGCACGCCCGCCACCGCCCAGCGCGGCGCGAGTTGCCGCAACGCGAAGTACGTGAGGATCATCACGCCCACCAGCGCCGGGGTCTCCCCGAACGCCTGCAGGGCCCGGAACCCGAACGGCAGCAGAATCGCGGCGTTCAGCGCGGCCGCCAGCGGCGCAGGGATGCCCTGTAACGCCCGCGTCAGGGGGCCGAAGGTGCCCAGCAGCACAACCAGCACCCCGCTGGTGATGAATGCCCCGACCGCCTCCGGAAAGGGAATGCCGGGCAGCGCCGTCACCAGGAACGCGATCCCCGGCGTACTCCAGGTGATCAGGACCGGCATGCGCGTCCTGAGGCTCAGCAGAATGCCGGTCAGGCCCGCCAGCAGCGCGTGCGCCCACAACCACGACATGGCCGCGCCGTCACTCAGGTGCGCGGCCTGCGCGACCGAGTAGATCAGCACGTTCGGCCCGGCCCAGCCGATCAGCATGGTGATCAGGCCACTGAGAACCGCGCCGGAATTGGAATCCTGCCAGAACGAACGGGACGGGGCGGGCATAACGGTCATGCCCCACAGTCTGCGCGGTCAATGGCCCACCCGGCAGTGGCAATGGCCCCCCGAATGGCCCACCAGCCACCCCGCCAGTGGCCCACCCCTACCCGGCCACAGCAGTACCCTGAACCGGTGCCCCCCCACCCCACCCTGCCAGACGCACCCCGCTGGGCCGCCCTGCTGACCGGATGGCGCCGCAACCCCACCGCACCCACCCTCCAGGGCCGCCTGACCAGCACCCTGCAAACCCTGATCAGCACCGGCCAGCTCAGCCCCGGCGAACGCCTCCCCGCCGAACGCCCCCTGGCCGCCCTGCTCGGCCTCAGCCGCAACACCGTCGCCCAGGCCCTCGACGACCTCGCCGCCAGCGGCTGGGTCACCCGGCGCGTCGGCAGCGGCACCCACGTCTCAGGCAGCGCCCCCCGCACCGCGCCCCTCCTCACACTCCGCACGCCCGTCAGCCCCGCCCACCCCGGCCCGCACCCCATCCACCTCACCCAGGCCGGCCCGGCCGAACTGGACTTCACCATCGCCGTCCCCCTCCTCACCGAACCCCAACGCCAGCGCCTGCGCGAAGCCACCCTGGACGCCTTCCAGGAAAGCCTCTACCACCCACTCGGCCTCCCGGACCTGCGCGCCTGCATCGCCGAAATGTACGCCACGCAGGGCCTCCCCACCACACCCGAACAGATCATCGTCACCAGCGGCGCACAGCAGGCCATCTCCCTCACCGCCACCACCCTCCTGCGCCGCGGCGACCACGCCCTCCTCGAAAGCCCCACGTACTTCGGAGCCATCGACGTCTTCCGCGCCGCCGGCGCCACCCTCACCGGCGTCCCGATCACCCCACACGGCGTGAACCCCGACACGTTCATGACCCTCGCCCGCACCCACGCACCCCGACTCGCGTTCCTCACCCCCACCTACCAGAACCCCACCGGCACCGTCCTCCCCACCCACGCCCGCGCCCGCCTCGCCGCGTTCATTCACGACACGCACCTCCCCACCATCGAAGACGACACCCTCACCGACCTCAGCTTCGACCCCCACGACCACCCAGGCAGCCCCCCACCCCGCCTCAGCGCACACGCCCCAGACGCCCCCATCATCAACGTCGGCTCCCTCTCAAAACTGTACTGGGCAGGCCTCCGCGTCGGCTGGATGCGCGTCCCCCACACCCTCACCGCGCCCCTCACACAGGCCAAAACCCTCGCCGACTTCGGCGGCAGCCAACCCGCCCAGCACGCCGCACTCCACCTCCTCCAGAACCTCCCCACCCTCCGCCAGGAACGCCGCGACGCCATCACCCCCGCCCGCGACCACCTCGCCTACCTCCTGCGCACCCACCTCCCCGACTGGACCTTCAACACCCCCCACGGCGGCCAGTTCCTCTGGGTACAACTCCCCACCCCCACCGCCAGCGCCTACACCCACCACGCCGCCCGCCACGGCCTGCGCCTCTTCCCCGGCGCCAGCATGGGCGTCGACCCCCTCCCAGACCAGTACCTGCGCCTCCCCTTCACCCTCCACCCCGACCACATCCCCGAAGCGGTCACTCGACTCTCACGGGCATGGGCGGAATTCACCAGCAGAGGGAGTGAACGGCTGGCGTGAACAGGGGCAGGCTGTGGGTTGGAAGGTGGGCGCCTGCGGCGGGCTTCCCCACCCCCCAGCCCCCTACCCCAGGGGGGCAGGGGGAGTAACGTTGGCACTGGGCAGGGATTTCGTGGGCTTGCGTGGCAGGTAGTCGGCGGGTTTGGTTCCGGCTCACACGCCATCCTCCGCGCCCGCGCCGTTCGCCCCGCGCGCTGCGCGCACGACGGGCTCGGCTGCCACGACGCCTGTGTGGCCACAATTCTTGGTGCGTGCTGGAAGGTCCTACTTTTTCGGCTTCGGCAAAAGCTTGGTTTTCAAAGTCGATCAGCGGTTCGCGTCAAGTTGTCCAGCTGGCCGCCGCAGACTGCCACCGGCCGTCGTGCGCGCAGCGCGCGGGCCTTCCACCGGGCACGGCAGGATGGCGTCGAGGCCGAACACGTCACCGCCCGACACAAGCGCGCCACCCAAGTAGAAACTCTTGCCGAGCGCAGCGACTGCTCCCCCTGCCCCTCTGGGGTAGGGGGCTGGGGGGTGGGGCAGCCCGCCGCCAGGTGCCCACCTTCCAACCAGCAGAGCCACAGCTGCCAACAGAAAAACCCCTCCCAGAGCGGGAGGGGCTGCCAGAAGCGCGTGGGCGTTACGCGCCGTACTTGTTGAGTTTCAGGGCGTTGGCCATCAGCAGGGGCATCAGGTCGGTGCCTCTACGCAGGCCGAGGCTGCCTTTGACGGCTTCGTCCTCGGTGTAGCGGGCAGCGGCGTCTTTGCGGCCGTAGTCGCTGCGGATCAGGAGGGGCACGGGGTGCCAGGAGTGCGTGGCGAGTCGGCTGGGGGTGCTGTGGTCGCCGACGATGGCGATCACGTCGGGGTTCAGGGCGAGCAGCTGGGGGAGCAGGGCGTCGAACAGTTCGATCTTCTTGACCTTGGCTTTAAAGTCGCCGTCCTCGCCGGTGCTGTCGGTCTTCTTGACGTGGAAGTAGAAGAAGTCGTACTTGTCCCAGTTGTCTTTGAGGGCCTGGACCTTGCCGTCCAGGGCGTCTTCTTCGCCTTCGACCGTCAGGACGTCCATGCCGACGAGGCTGGCGAGGCCCTTGTACATGGGGTAGCTGGCGATGCAGGCGGCTTTGAGCTGGTAGGCGTCGTCGAAGCTGGGGAAGTGGGGGACGTCGCTGTACCCGCGGAAGAGGACGCCGTTGACCTGCTCCTCGTCTTTGAGGGTTTCTTCGGCGCGCTCTACGAAGGTGTTGACGAGGTGGGCGGTCTTTTTGCTGGCGTCGTCGTGGGCGTGGGCGGTCAGGGGTTGCACTCCGGTCGCCTGGGGGTCCACGTCGCTGAGGTTCGCGCCGAGGGCGGCGCCGCTGCCGGCCCGGAAGACGACCACGAAACGGTGTTCCGACTCGGTGTAGATCTCGACGGGCGTGCCGTCGATGCCACTGATGGCGGCCTTGAGTTTGCCCACGATCTCGGCGTTCTTCTCGTCGCTGGGGCGGCCGGCGCGGCGGTCCTGCACGACGCGGCCCGCTGCGAGGGTGGCGAAGTTGCCGCGCACGGCGACGTCGCCCGCGCCGAGTTTCACGCCGATGCCGACGGCGCTCAGGGCGCCGCGTCCGACGACGTACTTCAGGGGGTCGTACCCGAAGAGGCTGAGGTGGCCGGGGCCGCTGCCGGGCGTGATGCCGGCGCCGACCAGTTCGACGGCCCCCAGCTGGCTCTGCGCGGCCAGCGCGTCGAGGTTGGGGGTCTTTGCCGTGGCGAGTTCGGTGTCTCCGCCGAGTTCCAGGGGCAGGCCGCCGATGCCGTCGAGGACGACCATCAGGATCTTGCTGTCGGTGGGCTTGGCGAGGTCGCGGATGGTATCCAGAAGGTCGCTCATGGGGTTCAGTGTACGCCTGACACTAACGGGGGCCGGTCAGCCCATATGACCAGCCCCCCATCAGCCCGTGCCGGGGCGCTGGACTGCCGTTCAGGCCAGGATCTGCCCGTGCTCGTCCAGCGCGGGGTAGGCCTCGCCGCGCTCGCGGTAGGCGGGGGCCAGGTCTGGGTAAGCCCACTCGAAGGCGCGGTCCGCGAGGGCCTGCGGGGTCAGTTGCGGCGCGTCGTACATCCCGGCGGCGAGGCGCTGGCGCTGCGCTTCGAACAGGATGGTCGCGGCGGCCACCGAGACGTTCAGGCTCTGCACCATGCCGAACATGGGGATGATGATGTTCCCGTCGGCGGCGTCGGCGGCCTCGTCGCCCACGCCCCACTTCTCGGCGCCCAGCAGCACGCAGGTGGGGCGGGTGTAGTCGGCGTCGCGGTAATCCACGCTGCGCTGCGAGAGGTGCGTGGCGAGCACCTGCACGCCCTGCGCCTGCAGGTCACGCACGGCCTGCGCGGCGTCCTCGTGGCGGTTGACGGTCACCCACTTGTGGGCGCTGCCGGACGTAGCCTCAAAGGTGTGCCCCTCGAATTCCGCGAGTTTCCCACCCTTCGGGGCCACGGCGTGCGCCTCGAGAACGCCGACGGCGTCGCAGGTGCGGATGATGGCGGACAGGTTGTGGGGTTTGTTCACCTGGTCCATCAGGACGGTCAGGGTCGGCTGGCGTTTGCTCAGCACCCGCATGATTTTCGCGTAACGCTCCGGGGTCATAACGCTCCAGAGTACCGCACGGCGCGCAGGCTCAGGCCCGGGTGAACAGGCCCGCGCCGTCCTCGCGCGCAGTCTCGCTCAGGGCGCCTGTTCCGGCGAGGTACTCGGTCAGCGCGGCGGTCTGGTCGAGCAGCAGCACCGCCTGAATGGACCGCAGGCGCGGGTGCAGCGCGAGCAGCAGGTCATGGATGGTCATGGGGTGCGTGCAGGCGGCCAGCAGGCCGTCCAGTTTCTCGTGCGTGCGCGCCCGCAGCGCGTGAATGCGGGCGTGGGGGTCGGGCATGGGGCCGTCGTGTCCACCCAGCGCGAGGATCACGCCGTCCAGCCGCTCCACGCGGTCCAGTGAGTCCAGGTAGGCGGCCACGCCACTGCCGCGCAGGAAGCGGGCGGGCATCAGCGGCGGCGAGTTCAGCGGCAGCAGATGATCGGCGCTCAGCAGCACCTCGTCCACGCGCAGGCAGATCTGGTTGCCCTCGTGCCCCGGCGTGTGGATGACGTGCAGCAGGTCGTCCAGCACGTCCCCGTCGTGCAGGGGCGTGGCGACCGGAGTGCCGTGCGGGACGGTCAGGTTCGAGCCCCGGCGGCGGATGCGGCCGTCCAGTTCACCCCCGGGCGGCAGGCCCAGCCACGCGGCCTGCGCGTCGGGCAGGGTCAGCCACGCCGCGCGGATCGCGCCGGGCTGCTCGATGAACGGCACGGCGCTGTGGAACGCCGCCACGGGCGCGTCCTTGTGCTCACGCAGGGCGCTCAGGCCGCCCAGGTGATCCGGGTGCGGGTGCGTAATCACGATCCGGGTCAGGGTGTCCAGGCTCACCGCCTCGCCGTGCCCGGCCCGCACCGCCGCAAATCCGGCCTGAAGGTCCCCCAGATTGTCCGGGCCGCTCCCGCCGGTATCCACCAGCGCCGCGTACGAGGGCGCGTGCGGGTCGCCGCGCACCAGCAGGTAAGTGTTCGCGCGGAAGTTCGGGAAGGCCCGCACAGGCAACGTGTACACGCGCGTACCGCCATCCGTGACGTGCCGCGCGGGAAGAGGGGCAGCGTCGGTCATGAGCGGACTCTAGCGGCTGGAAGGCCCGCCGGGGTGATCAGGTCTTCCCTATTCCGCCCACTGCCGGGCGTACTTCTCGATGTCGAATTTGCGTTTCAGGCCGCCGGCGTTCATGTAGCGCACCGTGCCGAAGATGGGGCGGCGCGTCCAGGGGCGGTCGTGCAGGCCGAAGATCCAGCCGACGCCCACCCAGGAGTTCGGGTCGCGGCCGTCCTGCTCGTGGCGGTTGTTCAGCCAGATCAGCGTGTCGAAGGCTTCCTGTGGGGTGGGTGTCCATTCGAGGACTTTCTTGCCCCAGTACATGCGCATGTAGTTGTGCATGCGGCCGGTGCGGGTCATCTGGCGTTGCGCGGCGTTCCAGTACGGGTCGTGCGTCTGCGCGGCGTCCAGTTCGGCGCGGGTGTAGGTGTGTTCGCGGCGGTCCCCGGCGTGTTCTTGCAGTGTGGCGCGCGCCCAGGCGGGCAGGCCCTCGTAGCGGTCGTAGTGGGGGTTGTAGGTCGTGTAGTTGAAGCTGAGTTCGCGCCGCACGATCAGTTCTTCCAGGAAGGCGTCCGCGCCGGGGCCGCCGTGTTCGCGGGCGGCGATGGAGGCGCTCAGGGGTGAGAGTTGTCCGTAGTGCAGGTGGGCGCTCAGGCGGCTGCTGCCGTCCACGGTGGGGTCGTTGCGGCGGGTGTCGTAGGTGTCGAGCTTGCGGGTGATGAAGTCCTCCAGCAGGTCGTGCGCGGCGTTCTCTCCGCCTTCCTCGTCGCCGGGGGGCACGCTGTGGTCGATGGGGAGGGTCTTCAGGAGGCGGGCGGGGTCGCTGATGTCCTCGCCGGTCTGCCAGTCGCGTGCCTGCTGTTTCAGGTCGTGGGATTCCAGCGGCACGAGGTAGTCGTGCCACAGCCGGTGGATCTTCGGGCGGATGGTGCGCGCCGCGTACTCCTGCTTGCCGCTGACCACCCGCACGGGAATGAGGGCCTCGGATTCCACCTGCACCAGCGGCACGTCCAGCTGTCCGGCCAGCCAGTCGCGCCACTCGCGCTGGATGCGGGTGTAGCCCACGTCGGTCACGACGAGCGCCGCCCCCTCCCGCGCTGCGTTCAGGACCACGGCGGGCGGGTCGCCCAGCGTGACCCGCAGCGGAATGCCGCGCGCCGCGAGGTTCACGCGCAGGTCGCGCAGGCCCTCAAGCAGGTACGCGTAGTGGCGGGCGTTCGCTTCGGGGTAGCCCGGCGTCAGGCCGAACGCGGCAACCAGGGGCAGGCCCAGCCGGTTCGCCTCGCGCACGGCGTACTCCAGCGCGTGATTGTCGCGGGTGCGGACGCTGGCCTGCACCCACAGCAGCACGAAGCCCCCCCGGCGGGGCGTGCCGGGCCGCAGGACCTGCACGCGCGAATCGTGAATCATGCCTGCCGTTCTACCAGCCCCGGCCCGCGCCGGACGGTGGGAACGCTTACCCGCCCCGGCCGCAGCTTCGGGTGACGGGCGGATGGCCGGCTGATCAGGCCGTGGGCAGACCGCGCCGTGGTCAGGCTTCGGGCAGGCGGCGCACGGGCAGTTTCACCCAGCCGCGCCGGGACAGCCAGCGCAGCGCCACGACCGTGCCCGCCCCCGCAAACTGCGCCTGGAACGGCGTGACGTGCGGGTACAGCGCCCACACCATCAGCGCCCCGGCAGCGGCGGCCGTGGCGTACAGCTGATCGCGGCGGTACATGACTTCCGGGACCTCGTTGGCGATCAGGTCGCGGATGATCCCGCCGCCCACCCCGGAAAGCATCCCGGCGAACACCACGCCCAGCGGCCCCAGCCCGAAGTTGATCGCGCCGATCGCGCCGGACGCCGCGAACAGGGCCAGTCCGGCCGTATCGAACACGCTGAGAGTCCGCTCGAAGCGCGCCAGCCGCTCCCCGAACGCGAAGGCCAGCGCTGCGCCCGCCAGGGCCGCCCACAGGTACGATTCGTCCCGCAGGAACAGCGGCGGCGTCTGCCCGGTCAGCGTGTCGCGGATCGCGCCGCCCCCCACGGCCGTCACGCAGCCCAGCACCAGCACCCCGAACAGATCGAAGCGCTTACGGACGCCCAGCAGCGCGCCCGACATGGCGAACGCCACCACCCCGATCAGATCCAGGATGTGCAGGCCGGTCGCCAGCGTGATGGGAGTCCACTGCAGTTCATGCACTCGTCAACTGTACCGGAGCGTCCGGCGTCCCGGCACGCCCGTGTCTGCGTCGGCTGTGTCTGGGCCGCCCGTGTCTGCGCTGCTTGTATCTGGGCCGCCCGTAACGTGGAGGCGGGCTGGGAGTGGGCTGCGCGCCGTGCAGGGCGCGGCTCTGCCGTGACTGGCCGGGTGCATTGGCAGCGTGGCGGGGCGCTGTGCTATACTCCCCGCTGTTGTCTCGCCCGGGTTCCTTGTGGGCAGAGAATCGCGCCCCGGCGAGAAACGCCGTGCGGCCCAGGAGAAAAATCATGGCCAAGCACCCCGTCCCCAAGAAGAAGACCAGCAAGAGCAAGCGCGACATGCGCCGCAGCCACCACGCCCTCGTCGCGCCCAACCTGACCGAGTGCCCCCAGTGCCACGCGAAGAAGCTCAGCCACCACATCTGCCCCAGCTGCGGTTACTACGATGGCCGCCAGGTGCTGGCCGTCTAAGACGCGCCGCACCGAACAAACGCCCTCCCTCTGCGGAGGGCGTCGTTCATTTGCCCCGATCATGGGCACGGGCCTATGCAGACCATCTCCCACATCCGGCTCTTTCCGGAACAGGGGAAAACCCGCTGCTGTACGCCCTTTCCGACCTTCAGGTCTGGACCGCCGGGCTTGGCTTGACCATCCGTGAATACCGGGGTATACTTTTCCAATCACCGTCCGCAGAGGGCGGATTTTTTGTTTTCTCCTCTGGTGATCCGATCAGGAGTTCCAGTCGGATCATCGCGGGCAGCCCGCCCCGGCCCGTGACCGCTGCATACCGGATCAACCCTCCAGACAGAAATCGCGTGCCACAGGGCATTTTCCGGAGGCCCCGCATGGACTTGACGATTCCTGCATACCGCGCTATGCTGAACCTATCAATCGAGGAAATCCCTCGGCACCCTTTGAATAACATAGTAGAAAGCCGAAACAGCCGCCTGGGAAGGCGGATTTTTTATGTCTCCCCGACGGTTGGCGGGCGCGGCCTCCCCCTCTGTCGGGAGGCCGCGCCCCGACCGTTCAGGTGGGCGTGTCCCAGGCGGGCGTCAGCATGCCGCTGGCCGCGCGGGTGTACGGCAGCCACGCCAGCGCGACCAGCGGAACGGTCACGTCGGTACTCTTGGCCTTCACGTCCAGCTGCACCAGTTCGCTGCTGGCGGTCAGGGTCAGGGCGTCCACCTCGGCCTGCACCTGATTCTGCAGGTCCTGAAGTTGCTGGGAGACCTGCATCATCTCGGTCTGCGCGGCCTGCACGTCCTGACCCTCGCGCATGCTGCGGCCCACGCCGGACACGCCGCTGCGGATGGCCGTGGTCCTGCGCCCGCCGCCGAACAGCGCGCCCAGCACGCCCGCGCCGACGCTCATGGCCGTCTGGAGCTGGGCCTGCTGCGCCTGCGCCTGCTGCTGCTGCACCTTCAACTGCGCGCGCGCCAGCCGGTCCTGCAACGTGGAAACCTTACTGGCATACTTTGCGCGGAGCTTCTGCACGGCCGCGTCCCTGGCCTCCCGCCCGGCCAGACTGGCCCGCGCGCGGAAGTCCCCCTCGGGCTCACCGGGCGCGCTGATCAGGCCGCTGCCCGGCTCCTGCCACAGCGTCAGGGGCCGGCTGCCCGCCACGAACTTCGCAGCCTCCTTCGCCCACCGCGCGTGGTTCTTCGCGTTCAGCAGCGCCGCCGGCACGTCCGAGAAGGTCGCGCCGTCCACACCCGCCTGCTCCAGTGCGTTCGGGTCGATGTGCAGTTCGGTCGCCTCGTCCCAGTTCACGGGAATGGGGCCGTCCGTCACGTCTGCCACCAGCGGGAGCACGCCCGCCACGTCCAGGCGGTACTTCACCGAGGCGTAGCGTACCTGCGTGACCGCCAGCAGCTGCGCGTGGTACTGCACGTCCGGCTGGGACGTGGGCACGAAGACCTCAGTGATGCCGGGCGGAACCACGGGCTTCGCCGGCGCAAAAGGCTGAAGGCCGATGGCCGAAGGCGAACCTCCAGCTTCTGCCTTCTGCCTTCCGCCATCCGCCTTCTTCTCCCCCATCAGTCGCCGGATCTGCGTGCCGGTGATCGGCCCGGCGAGGTAACTCATGGTCCAGCGGGTCGTGAACAGTGTGGGGCGGGCCTCGTGGACGTTGTGCATCAGGAACACGCGCTTGCCCAGGCCGGACAGCAGGGCGTCCAGTTGATCGCGGGTCAGGGCGTTCGGGCCGCTGGTCGCGCCCTGCAGCGCCTCCAGCACGCGGGCCTTGTCGTTATCGGTCTGGAGGCGGCCGATCATCCAGGTGCCGGTGTTGCTCAGGCCCTTGTAATCCAGGTCCACGGGGTTCTGCGTGGACAGCACGACGCCCAGCCCGAAGGCCCGCGCCTGCTTCAGCAGGGTCAGCATGGGCGGCTTGCTGGGCGGGTTACCGTTCGGGGGGAAGTACCCGGCGATCTCGTCCATGTACAGCACGGCGCGCAGGCTGCTCGTGCCGGACTGCGTGCGCATCCACGCGAGGGTGGCGTTCAGCAGCATCGACACGAAGAACATGCGTTCGGCGTCACCCAGGTGCGCGATGCTCATGACCGACACGCGCGGTTTCCCTTCCGGCGTGAACAGGAAGCGGCCCACGTCCAGCGGCTCGCCCTGCGTCCACGCGGCGAAGCCCGGCGAGGCCAGCAGGTTGTTCAGGCTCATGGCCAGCTCGAACCGCTCCTTCGGTGGGTAGAAGGCGTCCACGGGCATCACGCCGATCTGCGCGAACGGCGGCGCCTGAATCCCGGCGATCAGGCCGCCCATATCCAGCGACTGCCCCTCGCCCCACGCGTGCCCCAGCAGGTTCGACAGCAGCACGTGCTCGCGCGAGCGCATGGGATCGGCGTCGATGCCCAGCAGGCCCAGCAGTCCAGTCACAGTGCCCTGAATGCGCTCACGCAGGGCGTCCGCGTCATCCATGATCTCCGTGGGCGGCACGTCGAAGCCCTTCAGGACACTGACCGGCAGGCCCGCACTGCCGCCCGGCGTGTACACCGCGAAATCCGCCTTCTCCCGCAGGGTGCGGATGCGCTCGCCGCTCTGGCCCCACTCGCCCAGCCCCTTGTGCCACAACGCGGCCTTCTGCGCCGCCAGATCATCGGCCGACACGCCCGCCCGCGCGGCCTCCGCCTCATCCACCCACGGGCGGAAATCGCCGGGCGCGAGGTCCGGGAAGGTCAGCAGCAGGTTCCCCAGATCCCCCTTCGGATCGACGGCCAGGACCGGCACGCCGTCCATCAGGGCCTCCTCGATCAGGCTCAGGCCCAGGCCCGTCTTGCCGCTGCCCGTCATGCCGATGATCACGGCGTGCGTGGTCAGGTCCGCGCTGTCGTACAGCAACAGTTCATCCGTCGGTTGATTCGTGTTCGGGTCGACCGCCCTGCCCAGGTAGAACGCGCCCAGCTTCTCGTAATCCTGCATCTGACCTCCGGCCCAGCTGTGTGACGCCCCCAGCATAAACACCCGGCCCGCCGGTCCGTACCAGCCCCCCCGGCGTGGGCCTGCGCGCGGCAAGGCGGGAACAGCATGCAAACGGCGCATACCCCACTCCCGGAAATGCCCACCAGCACAGCATTTGCGCAACCCGCCCGCCGAAGTTGACACACCCTGCATACCGCGCTATTCTTTCCTTATCACCGTCCGCGCAGGACGGATTTTTTGTTTTCAGAGCCCTGCGCGGCGCGTAGGCCACCACGCCGATCCCACAGCCACGCTGGGCCGCTACCGTGCAGCCATGACCGACAACCAATCCCTGGTGCCCGTAACCGAGTGGGCCGCGCTCGTGCCCGAGCTGATGGTGAGCGACCTGCCGCACAGCCTCGACGTGTATACCCGCATGTTCGGCTTCACGCTGAACTACACGCGGCCCGGTTTCGCGTACCTGAGCCTGGGCCGGGCGCAGTGGATGCTGGAGCAGGCGCACGCGGAGGGAGCGTGGCTGACGGGGCCGCTGGAACGTCCCTACGGGCGCGGCATCAACTTCCAGATCGTGCACCCGGAGCTGGACGCCCTGCACGAGCGCCTGCGGGCGGAGGGCTATCCGCTGTTCGCACCGCTGACCACCGCCACCTACATGGAAAGCGACACGCCGCACACGCAGCGGCAGGTGCTGGTGCAGGACCCCGACGGCTACCTGCTGCGCTTCACGGACTGAGCGGGGCGGTCTGAGAGGGGTAGTGCGCCCGCTATGCTGGGCGGCATGCAACACACCCGCACCTGGTCTGACGTGTACGGCAGTGCCCTCGCCCTGTTCGAGGGTCGCGCGGGGGGGCACGCGTGGCTGGTCGCGGCTCCCCCGTCCCTGGCGGGTGGGCTGGCAGAGGAACTGGCGGGCGTGGACGGCAAGGGCCGCGTGACGCTGGTCGTGCATGACGGCCTGACGCCGCTGCTGGCGGCGCTGCGCGAGGCGGACCCGCGCGGCGTGATCGTGGTGGCCCCGTCGGCCCTGTCGGGCGGCCCGAACGTGAGTGTGCCGGAGTGCGTGGTGAACGACGCGGGCGGCGTGGAGTACCACGAGGGCGGCGAGTTCCCTGCCTGGACGGGCGCGGACGGCGCGGGCGGCCCGCTGGGCGAGTGCGCGGCCGCGTCCGCAGCAGCCCAGGCAGGCGCGGCGGTGGTCGTGGTCGGCCCGGAGAACGTGGGGGGAGCCCTGAGCGCCTGGATGGACCGCACGCCGCACGGCCGCTGAAGTTCACTGGCGGGGCTTCAGCGCAGGATCAGGCAGGTGGTCGTGGCGTGCGCGTACAGTTTGCCGGCGTCGTCCACGATGCGGCCCTCGGCGATGGCAGTCTGGCGGGTGGTGGCGACGACCTGCCCGACGGCCTGCACTTCTGGGCCGCCGGCGATCAGGGGGCGGACGCAGTTGAATTTCAGTTCCAGCGTGGTGTACCCCACCCCGGCGGGCAGCGTGGTGTGAATGGCGCAGGCCAGCGCCGAGTCGAGCAGGGTGGCGAACACGCCGCCGTGCACGCTGCCGATGGGGTTGTAATGGAATTCCTGGGGTTTCAGGCGGAACACGGCGCGCCCTTCCGTGAAGTCCTCCTCGCGCAGGGGTTCCATGCCCAGCGTCATGCCGACGGGTGAGGGGGGCAGGTCGCCGCGGGCGATGGCGTGCATGAATTCCAGGCCGCTGAGGGTGCGCAGGGCGGCCAGGGCGGGGGCAGTGTCGGCCCAGGTGTAGGTGCGCTGGCGGTCGTTCGTGAGGGGCGCGTCGGTCATGCGGCGAGGATACGCGTAGACTGCCGCGCGTGAGTGCCGACCCCGCCGCCCAGACCAGCCCAGCCCCGGATGTGGTGCGGCACCTGTACGTGCACGTGCCGTTCTGCCCGACCATCTGCCCGTACTGTGATTTTCATGTGCTGACACGCCGGGCGGGGATGGTGGAGCGCTACCTGGAGCGGCTGGAGGCCGAGGCGGCGCAGCTGGCCGCCACGTACCGCACAGAGCTGGACACGGTGTACCTGGGGGGCGGGACGCCCAGCTTCCTGCGGGACGCAGAGATAGAGGCGCTGGT
Source organism: Deinococcus aquaticus (assembly GCF_028622095.1). NCBI lineage: Bacteria > Thermotogati > Deinococcota > Deinococci > Deinococcales > Deinococcaceae > Deinococcus > Deinococcus aquaticus. The sequence goes on from NZ_CP115165.1 coordinate 866,183, forward strand.
GGGCAGCGTGCGCCGTCACCTGGGCTGGGGCCGCCTGGAGAACACGCTGGAAGTGAACCCAGGGACGGCCACGCCGGAGCGGGCGATGCACTGGCGGGCGCTGGGCTTCGACCGGGCCAGTGTGGGCGTGCAGAGCCTGGACGACGCGACCCTGACCTTCCTGGGCCGCCAGCATGACGCGCAGCAGGCGCGCGAGGCGGTCACCACCCTGATCAGGACGGGCTTCCGGGTGAGTGGGGACCTGATCACGGCCGTGCCGGGGCAACCGCTGGAAAGTGACATTCAGGGCCTGCTGGACCTGGGTGTGGGGCACGTGAGTGCGTACACGCTGACCATCGAGCCCGGAACGGAATTCGCGCGCCGGGGTGTGACGGTCGAGGAGGAGGACGAGCGGCGCGGCTTCGAGCAGACCGAGGCCCTGCTGACCGCGCGCGGCCTGACCCGCTACGAGATCAGCAACTACGCCCGCCCCGGCCAGGAATCCCGGCATAACCTCGCGTACTGGCAGGGCCGCACGTACCTGGGGCTGGGGCCAGGGGCTGCGGGGCACTACCCGGCGGATGGCGGATGGCAGATGGCGGATGGGGGCGGACCGCGCGCGGCGGACGTGTTGACGGTGCGGCGCACGAATCCGCACCTGCACGAGTGGCTGACCGGCGAGGCAGGCGAGGCGGAACCCATCGACGCGCCCGAGTTCGTGACGGACGCGCTGTTCATGGGCCTGCGCCTGCGTGCGGGCGTGAACCTGGGCGACCTGTCGCGCCGCAGCGGACTGAACGTGCCGCAGGTGTACGCCGCGCCCATCGAGGTGAACGTGGCGCGCGGCCTGCTGGCCCTGGACGGCGAGCAGTTGCGCGCCACGCCCGACGGCTGGTGGGTGCTGAACCGCGTGATCACGGACTTCCTGGAGGTTGAGGTGACCGGCCAGGACGCAGCCGGTTCAGGCAGCCCCAGCTGAGGCCGGGCCGGGCGGGTCAGGGCCAGACGGTCACGCGGCCCGCGCGGGGGTCCAGACGGGCGGGCGCGCCCAGTGGCAGCGTGAGTTGCGGGCTGGTGTGCCCGAAGTCCACGTTCGCCACGACCGGCATCTCCGCGCGGCCTGCCTCGGCCAGTACACGGCGCACCCAGCCGTGCAGGTCCTCGACCATCCCGGGCGTGTAGGTGCGGGGGCGGGCCAGGATCAGCCCGGCGGCGCCCGCCAGGTGCCCCTGCGCGGGCGCGTCGCCCTGGAGCCACACCCAGCCGTCGCCGGGAAGGAAGGTGCGCGGGACTTCCTGCGCGGCCTCGTCAGCCCAGTCGGGGCCACCCTGCGTCCACTCAGGGGCGGCCTCCAGCTCGAAGGGCGCGGGTGGGTCCACCAGTGCGCGCCGCAACCCCTGCACCGTGAAGGGGTGCATTCCGCCGTTCTCGGCCAGATCGGTCAGGAGGGCCGGGCCGTGGTACGCCATGACGCCCGCCCGCAGGAACTGCGTGAGGGTGACGGTGGAGTCACTGAAGCCCAGCAGCGCCTTCGGGTGCGCACGGATCAGGTCCGGGCGTAGCAGCGGCAGCAGGCGCACGCTGTCGTCCCCGCCGATAATGCTGACCATACCGTCTATGTCCGCCGACTGAAGCGCCCAGTGCAGGTCGTCCGCGCGGGCCTGCGGGTTCGCCGCCAGGAACTCCGGGCCGCGCAGAGCGTTCGGGGCCGCCACGACCTCCCACCTGAATTCACGCGCGACCTGACCCACCCCGGCGCGGTAGCGGTTCATGACCTCCGTGACAAAACCGCTCGACAGGCTCAGCGCCGCCACCCGCGACCCCGGCCCCAGGCGCGGCGGACGCACGAACCCGCGCTGAACGGAGGGAGGCACCAGGGACGCCGGATCGGGAACGGTCATGCCGGGCAGCCTACCGCCGGGGCGTGCGGGCCGCCTGCGCCGACTGGCGTACTGGCAGCAGGCGGAAGGCTCAGGGCACGGTCAGGTCGAGGCTCAGCCAGTGCTCGGCGTGCACGCTCCCATCGCGGCGCACCGCGTCCGGCCGGGTGCCCCACACGCGGAACCCGGCGCGTTCGTACAGGCGAAGCGCGGCAGGCTGCGAGTCCATGACCGCGAGGTGCAGCGAGGTCACGCCCACCCACGAGCGCGCCAGTTCCACGCCCGCCGCGACCAGCGCCGCGCCGACGCCCTGACCACGCACCTGCGGGGCGACGGACACGCCGTACACGTTCACACGGTGTGCCAGGGGCGGGGCCGCCTCGCGCACCAGCGTCAGCAGCCCCACGAGTTCGCGGCCCCCGAACGCGCCCAGCGTGACGCCCGCCGCGTCCGGCGCGAGGCGGGCCGCCAGCGCCTCGTCGCCGAGCGCCGCGAACTCGGCGGTGTTCGTCAGGAAGGCGGCCGGGTCGGCGTGCAACGCGGCCAGTCGCGCGGCCCGGTACGCGGGTGCGTCGGCGGGCGTCAGGCGGCGGACCGTGACGGTCACGCGGGTTCCGGCGCTCCGCCCAGCGTCACGACCCCGGCGGGCACAGCGCGGCTCACGCCGACGTGCCGGTCCCGCCAGTTCAGCACGTGCCCGTCCGCACGGACGTGGCGGGTCAGGGTCAGGTCCAGGTCCGTGACCAGCCAGCCGGGCTCGTTCCAGCCGAGCTGCGCCACGATGCCGTCCTCGGGCAGCCCGTTGTCGGACGGGGCGTACACGCCCGCCGCGCCGTGCGCGTCCTCGACCGCGTACGTCCAGGGGGCGTCCGCGATCAGCGGGGCGTGCAGCGCGTACAGCTGGTTTTCGAGTGCGCGGGCCATGCTGCCCACCCGCACGCGCGTGAACCCGGCCCGGCTGCCCGTGAAGGACGGCACGACCAGCAGTTCCGCGCCCGCCTCGGCCTGCGCGCGCGCCAGTCCCGGAAACTCGCTGTCGTAGCAGATCGCCACGCCGAAGCGCAGCGTGCCGCCGGGCAGCGGAAGGTCGAACACCTGCACGCCCTCGCCCGGCGCGACGTCCCACTCCTCGGCCTCGAACCGGGTCATCAGCAGCTTGTCCTGATGGCCCTGCGTGCCGTCCGGGCCGAACACGAACGCCCGGTTCACGAACGCCCCCGCGTGCGCGACCGGGTAACTCCCGGCCACGATCCCCACGCCGTACTCCCGGGCCAGCCGCGCGTGCAGCGCCACGAACTCTGGCACGAACGCCTGGAGGGCCGGGCGCATCCCGATCACGTCGTGGTGCAGCCCAACCGGCAGCAGACTCACCAGTTCCAGCGGCGCGTACTCCGGGAACACCAGCAGCTGCGCCCCCTGGCCCGCCGCGTCCGCCACCCAGCGCGACAGCTTGGCCTCGAAGGCCGCCCAGTCCGCCAGGAAGTCCACCGGGTACGCCGCCGCCGCCACCCGCACCCGTTCCACGCTGCCCACATGCCCTGTCATGCGCCCGAGTGTACCCGCCCCGCCGCACGCGCACCGCCGCCAGATGACCTATCCCCCCGCCGCCCCTCTGGTAGCGTGCGCGCATGACGGTCACGGCGGGCGCGCTGCGCGAACAGGTGTGGGACGATCTGCTGGCCCGCCGCGCCTGCGCGTACCCGCTGCCGCCGCACGGGCACTGCCCGAACTTCACGCACGCGAGGAAGGCCGCCGCGCAACTGCTCTCGCACCCGGACGTGGCGGCCCTGCACACCCTGATCGTCGGGCCGGAACGGGCGCTGCTGCCCCTGCGGCAACAGGCCCTGAAGGCCGGGAAGACGCTGTTCGTGCCGCACCAGAAGAAAGAAGGCTGGTACTGGCGCGTGACCGACCCGGCCGGCGCGAAACTCAGCGCCCTGAGCGCACACGGCGAGGCGACCCTGACCCCGACCGGCGCGCAGGCGGCCGTGCTCGCCTGCGTCGCCGCCGACCACCACGGCGCGCGGCTCGGGAAGGGCTTCGGCTGGGGCGCGCGCGGCCTGCACCTGGACCTGCCTGAATTCACGCTGGCGCACCCGCTGATGCTGCGGCCCGCCCTGCCCTGCCCCGCCGACTCGCACGTCACCCTGATCGGCACGCCCGACCGGGTCATCACGCCCCCGGCGCACCTGCCCGATGGAACGAACCGGCCCTGAAGCGCGTACCATGCGGCATGAGCAAGAAAACCACCCCCACCTACGTGCCCGCCCTCGTCACGGTCGCCACGGTCGGCGTGGCCGCCGGGGCCGCCTACGTGGCCCGCACCCGCAAGAAAGAAGTCACGGAACTCGTCGTGAACCGCGTGCTGGAACGCCCCGCCGGCCGCAGCAGCTACAGCGACCTCGGGCAGAGCCTCGAACGGGCCGGGACACTCCTGACCGGCCGGGCCGCGCGCGCCGCCGACACCCACGCCAACCGCGAAGTCCTGGCGCACATCATCGGCATTGAACGCTGGGGGCAGCAGCGCCTGAACGCCGCGCTCGGCGCAGCGGCCGACCAGACCGACACGTACCACCCCTACCGCCCCCCGCAGGACACCACCCTGAAAGACTTACAGGCGCTGATCACCAGCACCCGCGCCGGCACCGTCGACCTGACCCGCCGGCTGGGCCACAACCCCCCCGAAGACAGCCTGACCGTCAACCACAACGGCCTGGGCCCCATGACCACCAAGGCGTGGCTACGTTACCTGACGCAGCACGCCGACCTCGAAAGCCGCAAACTGCGCGGCGAGTAATCCCCCAGCGCAGCGCGGACAACTCAGCGCCCCGCACCGCAGGCGGGCAGCTTCCGGAAAAGCACCACCTACCCGGAACCTGCCCGCCCTCCCATACCCCCACCGTCCCCCCCACCCGGAACACCGCTCTGCATTAAAACTGTAAGACCCGTCCTCCTACCCTGAGTGCAACATGAGTGTCCTGAACAGCGTACTGACCGCCATCGTCAAGGAAGGAGCCAGCGACATCCACCTGCGCACCGGCAGCGCCCCCGCCGGCCGCGTCAACGGCGTGATCAGACGCTACGGCGACACCCGACTCGCCCCCGAACACGTCGAAGCCTTCACCCGCGAAATGATGAGCCCCGCCATGTGGGACGCCTTCACCGAGAAACGCGAAGCCGACTTCGCGTACGGCATCCCCAACCTCGCCCGTTTCCGCGTCAACGCCTACTACCAGCGCGGCACCATCGGCCTGATCATGCGCGTCATCGAAGACAAGGCCATCCCCACCTTCCAGCAACTCGGGCTGCCCATCGAAACCTTCGAAGCGCTCGCCCAGCACGAACGCGGCCTCGTCCTCGTCACCGGCCCCACCGGCAGCGGCAAAACCACCACCCTCGCCAGCCTCCTCAACCACATCAACGCCACCCAACCCGTCAACATCGTCACCCTCGAAGACCCCATCGAAGTCCTGCACCGCGACCAGATGGCCATGATCAGCCAGCGCGAACTCGGCATGGACACCATGAGCTTCGCCAACGGCCTGCGCGCCAGCATGCGCCAGGACCCCGACGTCATCCTCATCGGCGAAATGCGCGACAAGGAAACCGTCGAGGCCGCCCTGTCCGCCGCGCAGACCGGCCACCTCGTCTTCAGCACCCTGCACACCCAGGACGCCATCCGCACCGTCAACCGCATCATCGACTTCTTCGCCCCCCACGAACGCGACCAGATCCGCCAGGGCCTCTCAGAAAGCATCGTCGGCATCGTCAGCCAGCGCCTGCTGCCCAAAGCCACCGGCGGCCGCGTCCTCGGCCTCGAAATCCTGCTCGGCACCCCCACCGTCCGCGAATGCATCAAGGACCCCGAACGCACCGAAGAAATCAAACAGGCCCTCCAGGAAGGCGGCTCACGCGGCATGCACACCTTCGACCAGCACCTCGCCGGCCTCGTCGCCAGCGGCCTCATGACCGAAGAAGACGCCATGGCCAGCGCCACCAGCCCCCACGAACTCAAGATCATGATGATGCGCGCCCAGTACGCCTGAGCGGGGGGCAACCCCTCTGCTCCGCAGAGAAACCCCTCAGTCAGCTACGCTGACAGCTCCCCTCAAGGGGAGCCTTTTTTATTGCTGGAGTGCCAACTCGATCAGGGCCGCCACGCCCGGCAGGTTCCGCATGACCTCCGCATTCTGGAAGCGCACCACCCGAATCCCCGCCCCACCCAGCACCCGCGACCGCTCGGAATCGTACGCCTGGGCCTCCGCCTCGTCATGACTGCGACCATCCAGCTCAATGCACAACCGGGCAGACGGCGCGTAGAAATCTAGGATGTAACCCAGCACCGGCACCTGCCGGCGGAACTTCACAGGATGGGTACGCAGCAGATCGAACCACAACCGGCGCTCGGCAGGCGTCAGAGCGTTCCGCAACTCCCGCGCACGCAGAGCCAGATTCTTCGAGTACATATCCCGCACGCCCAGAGCATAAGCGGAAGAACCGCCCCTCTGCTTCGCAGCTGTGCCAGCCAGTCAGCTTCGCTGACAGCTCCCCTCAAAAGGGAGCCTTAAAAGCACAAAAACGTCGCCTGTGACGCCCTTCAAAGCCTCCCTTTTAAGGGGAGGTGCCCCGAAGGGGCGGAGGGGTCGCCCATAACGTTCAGTTGGGTTCAGGCGAGGGCTGCCCAGTCCTGGAGCAGGCGTTCGAAGCAGATGAAGTCCTGGTCCTCGTCGAAGGTTTCGACGTACTGGCTTTGCCAGGCGTCGAATTCCTGTCGGCGTTCGGCTGGGAACGCGTCCGCACGGGTGACGGGGTAGAAGTTCGAGAAGTGGCGGGCGTAGCTCATGGCGCGGGGGCGGATAAGGGGGAGGGTTCGCCGTGCGAATTCAGGCAGGGTGGCTGGCCAGGATGCGGTGGCCGTGAGGTTCGCCAGTGGGATCCCGGTGTCGGCCATGATCTTCACGTGCAGGCTGATGTCCAGCAGGTCGTCGGGCAGGTCGGTCAGCCTGAGAATCCACGCGTCAGCCCAAGCGCGGACGGGTTGCGCTGGGTCTGCGGCCACGCCGTGCAGATCAAGCAGGATCTGCCACTGCCAGATCAGTGCCTCCTGGGCAAGGTCGGGGGGAATCATTCCGGCTCGCCTCCGCGGCTCTCAAAAGGCAGAGTGTGCTCGTCAGGACTCATACGGATTCCGGATCAGTTCCAGGTAGACCTCAACCTCCTGAGCAAGCATATGTTCGGCAGCTTTCCGAGCCTCGTCAGGGAGCCAGTCCGCAATCGCTTCCTCAAGGTAATGATCCAGGCGGTGGATGTGGGTCCATTCTTCGGCATCCGAGGGGAGGGCCTGACCGGCTCTCCACGCCCCACTGACCACCTCACCGCTGCTGATCTCGCCAGCGATCCATTTTTCCCGCCAGATGGCCTTGAGGTAAGGGACGAGTGTCGTCCTGCGGCTCTCGTCCGCCATCCCTTTGAGGGCTGTTGCTCCGTCTTTCGGCCGGGTGACGCTCAGGCTCACATCCAGAAGAAGTTCAGGGTGGGTGTCCAGTCGCAGAATCCAGCCGTCGGCCCAGGCCATGATCTGCGCCCAGTCCATCAGGCCGAGATCAAAGGCGGCCCAACGCTCTGCGGCTTCATCGGCCAGAACGGCAGGGATCTCGTTCAAGCCCGCATGCCCCCACCTTGCTGCTTGTTCATCCAGGCGGGGGGTTTGGGGGCGAATCGGCCGAGGATGGTCTGCTGGTCGTAGGCGAGGTAGGCGTCGGCCCAGGGGAAGGTGTGGTTGAGAACGCGGATGGCTTCAGGGCTGCCCATGCCGTGGTCGAGTTGGTAGATCACGAACTGTTCGGGGGTTTCCAGGCGGAGGTAGGTGGGCATGCTGCCGGCGTGTTCGTCCAGCACGCTCTGGAATTCGCCGACGGCGTCGGGGCTGGCGGTTTCGAGGTCGATGGTGACGTACATGACTTTGGGCACTTCGGCGAGTTGTTCGATGCTGACGAGTTCCTCGGCGATGGCGCGCAGGCCGCCGTCCTCGGATTCGAGTTCGACGATGACGAGGGCGGGGGTGTCGTTGACGAGTTTGTCCTGGATGCGGTCGTAGGCGCGGCTGAAGGCGACGAGTTCGGTCTGGCCGCTCTCGTCGGCGAGGATGAAGCGGGCCATCATGCCGCCCGATTTGGTGGGTTTCTTGACAACGCTCTCGACCATGCCAGCCAGGACGGCTTTGATGCGTTTGCCGGGGGCGACGTTCTGCGTCTGGAACCAGGTGTCCAGGTCGGATATTCGGCAGCTGGCGGCTTCGCGCAGGCCTTCGTGCTGTTCGAGGGGGTGGCCGCTGATGTACAGGCCCAGGGCGTCTTTCTCGATGCTGAGGCGTTCCAGGTCCGTGTAGGCGGGGATGCCGGCGCGCAGCGGGCGTTCCTTTTTGACTTCTTCCAGGCCGAACATCATGCTCATGCCGGTCTGGGCTTTGGCGTTGATGTCGGCGGTGCCGGCGGCGTCTTCCAGCGCGTCCTCGAGGCTGTGCATGAGCTGGTTGCGTTCCCCGAACTGGTCGAAGGCGCCGCTCTTGATCAGGCTTTCCAGGGCTTTGCGGTTGCAGACCTTGTTGCCCAGGCGTGAGCAGAAGTCCGCCAGGGATTTGTACCGGCCGGCGCGTTCGCGTTCCTCCAGGATTTTCAGGACGGCGCCCTCGCCCAGGCCCTTGATGGCGTACAGACCGAACAGGATTTCCTCGCCCTGCACGGCGAAGTCGGCGGCCGAGCGGTTGATGTCGGGCGGCAGGACGTGCACGTCCATCTTGCGGGCGTCGCTGATGTACTCGGCGACCTTGTCGCTGTCCTTGCGTTCGACGGTCAGCAGGGCCGCCATGAACTCGACTGGGTAGTTCGCCTTGAGCCACGCGGTCTGGTACGTGATCACGCCGTACGCGGCGCTGTGGGATTTGTTGAAGCCGTAGTTGGCGAACGCGTCGAGCAGGTCGAACAGTTTGTTGGCTTCATCCCTGGGCACGTCGTTGGTCCTGGCACCGTCCACGAACAGTTCGCGCTGCTTGGCCATCTCGGCCACGTCTTTTTTACCCATGGCGCGGCGCAGCAGGTCGGCTCCGCCTAAGGAGAAGCCGGCGACCTCGCTGGCGATCTGCATGATCTGCTCCTGGTACACGGGAATGCCGTACGTTTCGGCCAGGATCTTCTCCAGGTATCTGGCGCTGGTGGGGAAGCCGTCCCGGACGTAATCGACCTCTTCCAGGCCGTGGTGGCGGCGGACGTAGGTGGGGATGTTCTCCATCGGGCCGGGGCGGTACAGGGCCGAGAGGGCGATGATGTCGGCCAGTCGGCGGGGTTTGAGGCGACGGCTGGCGTCCGCGATCCCTGCGCCTTCGAGCTGGAAGACGCCCTTGGTGTCGCCGCGGCTCATCAGGTCGTACGTGATCTTGTCGTCGAAGGGGATGGCGTCGAAGTCGATGTCGACGTTCTTGGATTCCCGCATGATGCGCCGCGCCTCGTCCAGGAACGACAACGTGCGCAGGCCCAGGAAGTCCATCTTGATCAGGCCGATGTCCTCGACCGCTTTCATGTCGTACTGGCAGACCATGCCCGCGCCGCTGGTGTCGCGCATGACGGGCACGAGGTCCGTGAGTTTGTCGCGGCCGATGACCACGCCGGCCGCGTGCACGCTGGCGTGGCGGGTGAGGCCCTCGAGTTTCTGCGCGAACTCGTACGCTTCGAGCAGCTGGGCGTCCTCGTTGAGCATCTGGGCGATGTCGGGGACGCTCTCACGGGCCTGTTCGAGGCTGTAGCTCTTGCCGAACTTGATGGGAATGAGTTTGCTGACCTTGTCGACCTTGGCGTACTCGAGCCCCATGACGCGCGCCACGTCCTTCAGACAGGCCTTGCTCGCCATGGTTCCGAAGGTGGCGATCTGCGCAACCCTATCCTCGCCGTACTTGTCCTGCACGTACTGGATGACCTCGACGCGGCGGGCGTCGTTGAAGTCGATGTCGAAGTCCGGCATGGAGATACGGTCAGGGTTCAGGAATCGCTCGAACAACAACTCGAATTCCAGGGGATCGAGGTTCGTGATGCGCATGGCATACGCCACGAGGCTGCCTGCGCCGGACCCGCGCCCCGGCCCCACGCTGATGTCCTGATCCTTGGCCCAGTTGATGTAATCCGCGACGATCAGGAAGTAGTCGGGGAACCCCATGTTGTTGATCACCGACAGTTCGTACTCGGCGCGGCGCAGGATCACCAGCGCGTGCTGGTGGTGACCGCGCGTGGTTTCGTGCTGCTCGTCGGGCGTCAGTTCGATGCTGGTGTCGCTGCTGTTCTGTCTGGCGCGGCGGCAGTCCTCGTGCGCGTAGGCGGGCAGCGTGCCCTCCCCGGCTTCGGCTTCCATGAGTTCCAGCGCGGGGTACTTGGTGTACTTCTCCCCGGCGGCCTTGCCACGCGCTTCCCACTCGCTGCCCGCGAAGGCCAGCAGTGTGAACAGCGTTTCCAGGTCGCAGGTCTGCGGGTCGCACCCCCCCGCGCGTTCTAGCACCCGCGCCGCGTCGCCGCCCAGCGCACTCAGCGTGCGGGCCGCGTAATCACGCAGCAACGCTTCCGTGGCGTGCGCCGGGTAGCGTTTCACGGTGCCCCGGTACGTCTGCACGCGCAGTTCCTCGGACATGGTCCGGCCTTCCGGGATGGGCAGGGCGGGCATCTGGTACACGCGTTTCTTGCCGACCGGTAGTTCCACGTTGCACAGGTCCGCGATCAGGGCGGTGTTGTCGAAGACTTCCTCGCCCCACTCGCTGACGGGCAGTGCGGCCTGCATCTCCTCGAGGTTCTTGACGTAGAACTCGTCGCAGGGGAACTTGAAGCGGTTCTCGTCGGCCAGCGTGGCTTTCGTCTGGATGGCCAGCAGCGTCTCGTGCGCGGTCGCGTCGGTCTTCTTGACGTAGTGGCCGTCGTTCGTGGCGACCATCCCGATGCCCAGTTCGTTCGCCCAGGCTTTCAGAATGGGGTTGTTCTTCTTCTGCTCGGGCAGCCCGTGATCCTGAATCTCGATGAAGTAATTCTCGCCGAACAGTTCGCGGTACCACATCAGGCGCTTCTTGGCATCATCCTCGCGGCCCTGCATCAGCAGTTGCTGCACCTCGCTGCCCAGGCAGCCGGACATGGCGATCACGCCTGCGTGATGTTCGCGCAGCAGTTCGTGGTCGATGCGGGGCTTGTAGTAGTAGCCTTCCGTGTACCCACGGCTGCTCAGTCGGCAGAGGTTCTGGTAGCCCTCGAAATCACGGGCCAGCAGCGTCAGGTGAAAGATGCCCTTCTCGCCGTCCTGCCCGCGCGTCCGGTCGCGGCGCGTGCCCTCGCCCGGCACCACGTACGCCTCGTACCCGATGATCGGCTTGACGCCCATCCCGGTCGCGTAATTGTAGAAATGCACCGCGCCGTGCATGTTCCCGTGGTCCGTCATCGCCAGCGCCGGGGTCTGCCCCTCCGGCGTGACCTCCTTGGCCCACTTCAGCAGGTCCTTCAGTTTCGCCGCGCCGTCCAGCAGGCTGTACTGCGTGTGCTGGTGCAGATGCGCGAACCGCTTGGGCTTGCAGCAGGAACCGTCCGGCAGGTGAATGTGAGGCGCGGGGGCGAGGTCGGGGGCGGTCATGAAGCGAGTCTAGGGCGGGGCGGGGCGGCCTGTCAGTGACGGCCGGACTTGACGGCCCCCGGCCGCAGCTTCCCCCGGATCACCCACCGGCGTGGCCAACGTGACCTGCCGCAGCCGCACCTCGAACGCCACGTAGAATCCGGCAGCGGTCAGCAGCAGTCCGCCCGCCACCCACAGCGCCACGCGCCGCCAGCGGGCCACAGGCAGGTGAGGCCACTGGCCGCGCAGCACGAAATGCGCGCTCCACAGGGCGGCCAGTAGAATCACGCACAGGCAGAACAGGGCGCCCCCCAGTTCGCCCAGCACCCGCTCCTGCGGAGTGATGAAACTGGCGCTCATGCCCGCCGAGACGAACGTGCCCAGCGCATACACGCTGAGCAGACCCAGGACGCAGGTCAGCAGGAAGGTCGGCCCGCAGCCGGACGGTCGGTCGTTCATGCCCGGAAGCGTAATGGGACGGGAGGGACAGAGGCAGCGCAGACCTGCTTGACACACCCGCCCAGGGGCCGGCGGTAAGAATCCTGACAGGTCCGGTCGGTCACCCTGAGGTATGAAGCCGGGTCTGGCCGAACTGAGGTGGGCGTACCTGCTGTTCGCGCTGCTGGCCCTGGAGACGCTCCTGGTGGCGTGGCTGGCGCCGCAGCCGGCGGCGCTGGTGCTGGTGCTGCCGCTGCTGGCCGTGCAGGGCGTGGCCGTGTGGCTGGCCCCCCGGATCGTGACCCTGGTGCGCGGGCACCGGCTGCTGAAAGAGTCGTTCGAGCAGGAACTGGATTTTGCGCGGCAGGTCATGGAGAGCGTGGATCACGGCCTGACCGTGCTGGACGGCGACGGGCGTTTCACGTACGTGAACCGGGCGTACGCGCAGATGCTGGGGCTGCCCGCCAGCGCGCTGGTGGGGCGCACGCCATTCGAGTTCACGGTCCCTGACGATCACACGCAGTTACAGGAGGGCCGCCGGGCGCGGGAGGCCGGGCAGGCCAGCTCGTACCGGACGCGGCTGAAACGCACGGACGGCACGACCCTGGATGTGATCGTGACCGGCACGCCCCAGTGGCACAAGGGGCGCATCGTGGGGAATTTTGCGGTGATCGCGCCGCTGCGGGAACTGATGGACGACCTGTGCTGCGAGGAACGTCGGCAGGCGTGAGCGGAAGCCCGGCCGACTCAGGGGCGGGCGCATCCGCAGTTGCGCCTACCGGCCCCGATGGTCAGTCGCGTTCCAGCCGGGCGACCATCATCTGATCCACGTGGGCGCTCAGTTGTCCGGCAGCGTCGAATTCCGCGCCGATGGCGGCCTGCTGCGGCGGGGTCAGGGCCGCGACCATCTCGCGCAGCGCCTGCACGGTGCCCTGCGTGCTGCCGCTCTGCGCGGTCCACCACGCGAACTCCAGGCGGTAGGGGACCAGCGTCTCGCCTGCCCAGCGCAGGCCCGCCTCCCGCGCCAGGGCCTGCCATGCGGGCACGGTGCGCTGCGCGTGGTGGCTGGGGTCGCGCCGCCGCTGGTAGGCGTCGATCCAGGCTTGCAGGTCGGGCGCAGGGCTGATCTGGTCGGCGATGACCAGCCGCCCGCCGGGTTTCAGGACGCGCCGCGCCTCGGCCAGAAAGCGCGGCAGGTCCCGGAAGTGATGCGGCGCGTGGCGGGACGTGACCAGCGTGAACGACCCGTCCGGGAAGGGAATGGCCTCGGCGCTGCCCACGACGAACGTGGCGTTGGGCACGCCCTCCTGCGCGGCGCGGTCCCGCGCGTGGGCCAGCATGCCCCCGGCCACGTCCAGGCCCGTGACCTGCGCGACGTGCGGTGCCAGGGCCAGGGCGGTGTTCCCGGTCCCGGTCGCCACGTCCAGCGCCACGTCGGCTGCGTGCGGGTCGGCGGCGGCCAGCAGGGCGGGCAGGCTGGGCCCGTGGCGGTGAACCTCGCTGGCGGCGTACTTCGCGGCGTGCCGGTTGAACTGCGCCGCGCTGCTGGTGTCAGGGGTGGCGTGGTCTGCGCGGGCGGGGTGGTCGCTCATGCCCTGATGGTGCGCCTGCGCCGGGCATCACTGCAAATCACAGGCCCTGGCATGGGGTATAAGAAAACCTGATGGCGTCTCTTGATCCGTTCCGTGTGTTCGTGGCGGTGTACCGTGCCGGCAGCCTGAGCCGCGCCGCCCGTGACCGCCACCTGACCCAGCCCGCCGTGAGTGCGCAACTGGCGGCGCTGGAGGCCCGCATGGGCGAGCCTCTATTTCTGCGCACCCCGCGCGGCGTGACTCCAACCGAGCGCGGCAAACTGCTGTACGCACAGGTGGCGCAGAGCGTGGATCACCTCCAGGCGGCCAGCGCTGCCCTGCGCGGCAGCCCGGCCCCGCCTGGCCCACTGCGGCTGGGCCTGACACCCGAGGTCCTGCACGGCTTCGCGCTGCCCCGGCTGGCCGGACTGCCGGGCGCGCTGCACGTCACGTTCGGCGAGGACCGCGCGCTGCTGGCCGCGCTGGGCAGCGGCACGCTGGACGCCGCGCTGGTCACGACCGAACCCGAGGGCCGCCAGTTGACGGCGCAGGTCGTGACCGAGATGCCGTTCGCGCTGATCGGCCCGCCCGACTGGGACGCCGCGCCCACCCTGCCCGCCACGCTGGGCGCGTGGCTGAACGCGCGGCCGTGGGTGAGTTACAGCGTGGAACTGCCGGTCACGCGGCGGTTCTTCACGGGCACGCTGGGGCAGCGGTTCGCGGCGCGGCAGGCGCTGATCGCGCCGGACCTGCGGGCCGTGGTGCGGGCCGTCACACTGGGCATGGGGGCCAGTCTGGTTCCCCTGTTCGCCGCGCAGGAGGCGCTGGACGCCGGGCAGGTCCGCGAACTCTGGCCCGCCCGGTCGCGCATCCCGGCGGCCCGCTGGTGGCTGGCGCAGCGCGCGGCCGACGAGGCGCGGCCCGACCTGCACGCCCTGCGAGGAGCGTTGCAGACCGGGCCGCTGCCGGACGTCATACGGGTGCCGTCTGTTCCCACCCGCATCCGCCCGGATTGAACAGGTTGACACCCATTCAACCGGGTTCCGGGTCAGTTCAGAGTCTTGAGGTACGCGTGGATGTTGGCCACGTCCGCGTCGCTGATCTGGCCTTCGCTGAAGCGGGGCATCGCGGCGCTCAGTTCACGCTGCGGGGTTTTACCCTCGCGCAGGGAGGTCAGGAACTGCGCGTCCGTCCAGGCTTTCGGGCCGTCGGCGGTCACGAGGCTCGGGCCGATCTGACCCTGTGCGTTCGCGCCGTGGCACCCGGCGCAGTTGCCCGCGAAGACCGTCTGCCCGGCGGTGGGATCGCCAGCGGCGGCCTCCCCGGCAGGCGCGGCGTCGGTGGTCGCAGCGGCGGCAGGTGTAGCGTCGGGGGCAGCAGTATCGGTGGCGGGCGCAGGGGTCGTGGTGGCCCCCGTGGTCGTCGAATTGGTCGTCGTTGACTCTGCGGTCGTTGACTCTGTGGTCATTGACTGGGTGGCCGTTTCGGGCATGGTCGTTGCGGTCGTCCCGGTCTTCGTGGTTTCGGCCTGGGGGGCTTTCATGAGCTGCGGGGTGGCGATCAGCAGGGTCACGCCCAGTACCAGTCCGGCCGTAACGCCCAGGGCCCAGGACATCACGTCACCCGCTTCACGCTGCGTTCGTCTGTTCATGCCCCGAGCATACGACTGGCCTGCCGGGACATGTGGGAGGGCCGCCGGGGGAGTTTCTTCATGCCCCTGCCCGCCGCCTCCCGGGGCGCGCGGCGTTACAGCAGCGGGGTGGGGGGCGCGCCGCGTTCCTCTTCCGGCCACCACTGCCTCGCGGCGAGGTCGCAGCGGCCCGTGCCGTCCAGCACGACGCCCTCGGCGCGCAGCAGGCCCTCCTGCATGTCCCCGAAGCCGACCTTGTGGGTGCTGACGCGGCCCTGCGCGTTGATCACGCGGTGCCACGGCAACCCGTCGCCGGACGTGCTCACGCCGCCCACAAGCGAGTTCATCACGAAGCCCACCTGCCGGGCCGCACCGGGATTCCCGGCCAGCAGCGCCAGTTGCCCGTACGTCATGACGTGGCCCTCGGGAATGCGGGCCACCAGGGCCAGCACCCGTTCACGGAACGCGGGGGCCACCGGCGCAGACTGGGCAGGGTCGCTCATGCCGTCATTGTGCACGACTGGACGGCCCGGGCCGCGTCAGGGGGCCCGTTTGGCGAGGGGGGGGGAGCTCCCGGCATCGGCGGTCACGCCGCTGACCAGGGCCTCGCGGACGCCCTGCGCGATGCCCAGCGCCACGCGGTCCAGGTAATTGCTGTCTTTCAGGTTCTGCCCGTCGACCGGGTGGCTGGCGAAGCCGATCTCGACCAGCGCGGCCGGAATGCGGCTGTTACGCAGCACGCTCAGGGACTGGTTGTTCTTCAGACCCTTGCTGAACGCGCCGGTCTGCTCAACCATGTTGCGTTGCAGCAGCGAGGCCAGGGCGCTGCTGTTGGGGTGGTTGGGATTCCACCAGGTTTCCACACCGTAGCCCTTGAGGGCGCTGCGGGCTTCGAGGGCGTTCACGTGAATACTGACGAACAGTTGCGTGCCGGGGGTGCCCATGCCGGCGCGCATCTTCAGGTCGGTGTTCTTGTCGCTGCTCAGTTCGCGGTCGCTGTCACGGGTCAGGACGACGTCCACGCCGGCCGGTGCCAGCAGGTCCCGCACGCGTAGCGCGACGGCCAGCGTGACTTCCTTCTCGGTGACCGACCCGACCGCGCCGGGGTCCCGGCCGCCGTGCCCGGCGTCGATGACCACGCGGGGCCGGACGTACGTGGCGCTCAGGGCCAGGATGGCCGTGCCGCGCGTGGCCGGGAAGGGCGGCACGGCCGCCACGATCCGCGCGGCGGCGGGCAGTGGGGTCAGGTCGGCCATGGCGGGCGACAGGTCGATGGCCAGCCGGGACAGCGCGCCGCTGCCCGGCAGCAGCAGTTGCGCGCGCCAGCCGCTGCGGGCGGTGGTGGGGGCGGGCGTGGACAGCAGGATGATCCCGCCGCTCAGGGTGGGCTGCGCGGACCATTCCGTCAGTTCCGGGCTGACGTTCCGTTCCCGCTGGGCCGGGACGGCCGGGCCGGTCAGCTCCACGCTCAGGCCGCCGGGTCCGGGCACGATGCGGTAGGCGGTGCCGGGCGGCAGGTCCAGCACCACGCGCGTCTGGCCGGGGCTCTTGCCGATCCGCAGTTGCGGCAGCGTGACGCCGCCCGACGTGCCGGGCACCAGTCCGTTCAGGTCGTTGGGGCGGGCGGTGTTGTCGCCGGGCAGGGCCGGGGCGGGCGGCAGGACCTTCCCGCCGCGCGTGACGGTATCGCCGGGCGGGAGGCTGCTGACACTGGCCGGGGCGGAGGTGACTGTGTTGACTGGAGCGTTCAGGACGGCCTGCGCGGCGGCGCTGATGGGCGCGCTGGGCAGCACGCGGCTGTTCGGCGCGCCGCCCGTGACGGTCGCGCCGATGTCGATGATCAGCACGCGGGTGCCGGTTGCCAGCGTGGCCTCGCGCGCCTGCCAGCCGTCGGTCAGGGACAGCGGAAACAGGGTGGACAGCGTGGCCTGCCCGCCCCCGGCGCGGTACTCGGTGACGCTGTTGCCCAGGCCGCTGACCACGGCGGGCTGCACGCGCGCGCCCTGCACGTCCACGCGCAGGCCTGTGAAGGTAGGGGTCAGGGAGTAACTGACGCCGGGAGCCAGGTCGAACACCACGCGCGTCGCGCTGCCCTGGTTGCTGGAGCGGGGCGAGCCGAAGGTGGCGTTCTGCACGCCGGTCAGTGTGATGGGCACTGACGGCGTGACGGTCGCGCTGCCCGCCGCAGAGACGGTGGGGGGAACGGCGGCGGGGGCGGACCGCTGAAACGGATCACCGGTCTGGGCCAGTCCTGAACCCGCGACCGCCATCAGCAGCGCGGATGAGAGGAAAGTGGCAGTCAGCTTCATGTTGACCTGTACTTTACCTGTCCGCAGTGAGAATTGAGCAGAAAGACTCATTTTTATTCAGCGGGCATGCAGCGCCCGCCAGCACACACTTTCAGCCGTGCGGCCTGCTCGTTCCTCCGGCGGCGCGCGGCGTCTCATGAGCGGCCGCGCCGCCTTTCAGGGCGTACAGAAGTCATACGGACTGCCGTCTGTTTCGTTCACAACCCGCCAGGGCACCGGGTGGCCAACTCCACGCCCGGAATCCTCTGTGCTCCTGCTCACTCCGCTCCGTATCAGGGGGCGTTGAAGGTCCGGGCGTCCGGGGCGAACAGGCGGTCCCAGGTGGCGCGGTCCACGCGGCCCGTGACGGGCAGGGCGCTGGCCTGCTGGAAGGCGCGGACGGCCTCGGCGGTGACGGGGCCGAACCAGCCGTCGCCCTGGCCGGGGCGGGCGGGGCGCATCAGGCGGATCAGGCGGTTCTGCACGGCCAGCACGTCCGGGCCGTTCAGGCGGGTGGTTTGCACGGCGAGTGGCCGGCTGAACGGTACCGGGGCCAGCGAGCGCGCCGAGCGACCGGACGCGGGGGTAGAAACGGTGGGGGACGCAGTGGCAGCCGGGGTCGCCTGTTCAGCCGCCGGCAGGGTCACGCGCGGGGTGGGAGGCGTGGGCGCCGGGCGGGCTGCCTGGGCGGTTCCGGGCGGGTCGAGTGGGGTCAGGGTCACGCCGCCCATCTGCACGGTCCCGGCGGGCAGGGTGGGCGCGGGCAGCGGGGTGGCCGGGGCACTGGCGGGGGCGCTGCTGTCCGGGGTGGGGTCGCCGTCCGGGGGCAGGTCCAGGTAGATCAGGGTCTGGGCGCGGCCGTCCGGGTCAGGTTGCAGGCGCAGGTATACGAAGCCGCCGGGGGTGTCCAGCCAGTTGAACACGCTGCGCTGGTCGTCGCGGCTGCGCCACACGCCGTACAGGTCGGCTTTCAGGGCGGCGGTCAGGGTCTGCCGGACCTGCTCGGTGGTACCGGGCGCGCCGACGCACTGTTTGCCGGGCGTGCCGATGGGGTCGAAACTGGCCGGGCAGTTGCGCAGCACGCCGTTCAGGGCGGCGGCGGTGCGGGTGGCGGCGGCGCTCAGGTCCGGCGTGCGGGCCTGGGCGTGCGCGGCCAGCAGGGTCAGGGCGAGGGTCAGGGCCACGGCGCGCAGGGCCAGGCGGCGCGGCGCCGGGAGGGGAAGGGAGCGGGTCGTGGGCGTGGCACGCCGGTTCATACCGTCAGTGGTAGCACGTGTGGGCTGACGGACCCTGAGGGTCTGCTCAGGGGGCGCTTCATGCAGGCCTGCGCGGGCGGCGTTTGTGCTCCAGCTCATGCTTTGTTTTGTAAAGCATGGGAGAATGTGGGCATGACCGCCTCCTTCCAGCCCGCCAGCCCCGACAAGATCCGCGTGGACATCTGGTCCGACGTCGCCTGCCCCTGGTGCTACGTCGGCAAACGCCGCCTGGAAAGCGCCCTGGCGCAGTTCCCGCAGAGCGACAACGTCGAGATCGTCTGGCACTCCTTCGAACTCGACCCCAGCACGCCCGCCGAGCACCCCCTGAACATGCGCGACGGACTGCCCGCAAGTACGGCCGCAGCGCCGACGAGGCCCAGGGCATGATGGACCACATGACCCGCGTGGCCGCCGACGAGGGCCTGGACTACCACTTCGACCGCGTGCGCATCGGCAACACCTTCCTGGCCCACCAGCTGATCCACCACGCCGCCGCGCACGGCCAGCAGGACGCCATGAAGGAACGCCTGCTGCGCGCCTACATGAGCGAGGGCGAACTGATCAGCGACCTGGACACCCTGGTCCGCCTGGGCGAGGAAACCGGACTGGACGGCGCCGAGGTGCGCGCCGCGCTGCTGGACGGCCGCCACGCACACGCCGTCCGCCAGGATGAAACGCAGGCGCAGGCGCTGGGCATCAGCGGCGTGCCCTTCTTCGTGCTGGGCGGCAAGTACGGCGTGAACGGCGCGCAGGACCCGCAGACGCTGCTGGGCGCCCTGACGCAGGTCTGGGACGAGACCCACCCCGCGCCCCTCCAGATGATCGGCGCGGACGCCCCCGCCGAAGGCTGCGAGGACGGGCAGTGCGCCGTGCCCGCGCAGAACTGAACGCCGGGAAGGCACAGGGCAGATAGCAGATGGCTCAAGGCAGATGGCAGAGGCGGGAATTCGCCATCTGCCATCTGTTTTCTGCCATCCGCCTGCGGCCTACGCGGGTCCCGGCGTGAGCTTCCCGGTGGGCGCAGCGGTTTCGGTGGGGCGCAGGTCGGGCGAGAGGGGAGGTAACGTACCCCCGGCTAGGACGGTCTGCACGTCCTCGCCGCTGAGGCTCTCGCGGGCGACGAGTTCGTCGGTCAGGCGGTACAGGACGTGCGCGTGCTCGCCCAGCAGGTCCAGTGCCCGCTGGAACTCGCCGTTCAGGATGCGGCTGACTTCCTCGTCGATGGCCTGCGCGGTGTGGTCGCTGTACGCGCCCTGCTGCGGGCCGTACCCCAGGTACGAGCCGCTGTCCTGCTCCAGCGCCAGTTGCCCCACGCTGCTCATGCCCCACTCGGTGACCATGCGCCGCGCGATGCTGGTCGCCTGCTGGAAGTCGTTGGCCGCGCCGGTCGTGACCTGCCCGGTGGCGATCTGCTCGGCGGCGTGCCCGGCCAGCGCCACGCAGATCCGGTCCAGCAGCGCGGCGCGGGTGTGGTGCATGCGGTCCTGCGGGGTGTACAGCGCGCTGCCCAGGCTGCGGCCCCGGGGCACGATGGTCAGCTTGTGGGCCTTGTCCGCGCCGGGCAGCAGTTGCGCGGCGAGGGCGTGGCCGACCTCGTGGTACGCCGTGACCTTCCGGTCCGCCTCCCGCACCACCAGACTGCGCCGCTCCGGGCCCATCAGCACCCGGTCCCGCGCTTCATCCACGTCCCGCCCCACGATCCGCGTCCGACCCGACCGCGCCGCCTGCAACGCCGCCTCGTTCAGCAGGTTCTCCAGGTCCGCCCCCACCATCCCCGCCGTCCGCCGTGCCACCACACCCAGGTCCACGCTGGCGTCCAGGGGCTTCTTGCGCGCGTGAATGCGCAGGATCTGCTCGCGGCCCCGCACGTCCGGTGCATCCACCACCACCTGCCGGTCGAAGCGTCCCGGACGCAGCAGCGCTGCGTCCAGCACGTCCGGGCGGTTCGTGGCGGCCAGGATGATCACCTCCTGCCCGCTACTGAAGCCGTCCATCTCGACGAGCAGCTGATTGAGGGTCTGTTCGCGTTCGTCGTTGCCGCCCTGCATGTTCATGCCGCGCTTGCGGCCCACGGCGTCGATCTCGTCGATGAAGACGATGCAGGGCGCGGCCTTGCGGGCCTGCTCGAACAGGTCGCGGACGCGGGCGGCGCCGACGCCGACGAACATCTCGACGAAGTCGCTGCCGCTGATGCTGAAGTACGGCACGCGGGCCTCACCGGCAACGGCCTTGGCGAGGAGGGTCTTGCCGCTGCCGGGAGGGCCGACCAGCAACACGCCGTGGGGGATGCGGGCGCCGAGCTGGTGGTACTTCTCGGGGTGGCGGAGGAAATCGACGACTTCCTGGAGGTCCTGTTTGGCCTCGTCGCAGCCGGCGACGTCGGTGAAGTTGAGTTTGATCTGGCCCTCGCTGATCACGGCCGCCTTCGACTTCCCGAAATTTCCCGCCGCGTCGCTGCCGCCGCTCTGGCGACCGCGCATCAGCAGGACGATCAGGCCGCCGATCAGGGCGACAGTCAGGGCCACGCTCAGGACGCTCAGGACACTCAGGCGGGACGGCGCGAGGTACGAGACGGTCACCCCGGACTGCTGGAGCGACGCGAGGTTCAGCAGCGGGTCGGCCGCCAGGGTGCGGGTGCGGTAGGGGCGGCCGTCCTCGAGTTGCCCGCCGACCTGCGCGGTTCCGTTCTGGTACACGATGACGGCCGTACTGACCTGCCCGCGGTTCAGGGCCGCCGTGAACTCCGTGAGGTTCAGTTCGTTCCTGCGGTCACGCGGCAGGGTCATGCCAAGCGCGAGGAGCAGCAGCAGCGCCAGCCCCAGTCCCCACAGCACGGTGGGCCGCTTCATCCGGCCCTCTGCGGCGCGGCAGTGACGCCCCTTATGGTCCCGTCGGTCGTGCCCCAATCGGTCATGCCCCAGTGTAGACCCCGCCCGCGCCCCCAGACTGAAAGCAAGGCCCCTCAGCGCCCCGGGCCGCCCCGCCCACCGGGGGTTCCGCTGGTCACCCTTCCACTGGTCTCCCTGCGGCCACCCGTCCGGCCGTCTTCCCTCCCCTGGCGGCCGGTGTTCCCTTAAGCGTTCAACCACCAAAGCGGCCGTGTCAGGCCCGCGTGAAGACTCCGGTCAGCCTGGACAGGCATACTCGGCGGATGCGGTTTTCACGGTTCTCCCCGTTCACGCTTCTTTCCTTCCCCCGACGATCCCGTCTGCTGCCGCTGCTGGCCCTGCTGACCCCCCCACTGGCGGCCCCCCTGACCGGCGGCCTGACGGGCGCGGGGCTGGCCGTGGCCGGTCTGGCCGCGCTGGGGCACGCGCACGCAGCTCAGCCCATGCTGGGCTCGGTGCAGCTGACCTTCACGCTGGATCAGGCGGGCGCGTTCGTGAACGGCAGTCCCGTCACGCTGCAGAGCCCGCCGCGCCTGATCGGGGGGCGCACCATGCTGCCCCTGCGCGAGGTGGCGGACCTGCTGGGGCAACCGCTGCTGGGCACCACCACGCAGCTGCAACTGGCGCGCCTGAGCGTGGACGCCCGCCAGAACAGCGCCTCGCTGAGCGGGCAGGCGCAGCCCGCCGGGACGGTCGCCAGCGTGGGCACCACCCTGTACGTCAGCGCCCGCACACTGGCCGACGCCCTGAACGCCAACCTGATCAGCGACGACCGCACCTTCACGCTGACCGCCCTGCGCGACGGCGGCAACCCCCTGACCCCGCAGGCGCGCTTCAGTACCGACAAGAGCGTGTACGCGCCGGGCGAGCGGGTCGTGTACACCGAGTACCCCTTCGACCCGGACGGCGCGGACATCACCGCGCGCCGCTGGACCGGCCGGCAGGACGCGTACTTTCAGCCCGGCACGTACACCGTCGGGCTGACCGTCACGAACAGCCGGGGCCTTCAGAGCCAGCCGTTCACGCGCACCATCCGCGTGGAAGGCACGCCCGCCGACAGTCCCCTGACGTACGCCCTGAAGTACGCGCAGCCCGGCGACGCCTTCCCCGACCCGCAGATCCTGAACTACCCGTCGGCCACGCCCGTCACCGTGGACGGCCCGAACTACCCGCTGCTGTTCAGTGACAGCCCCGAGGTGCCCACCCAGAGCGGCATCCTGTACCAGGACAGCGTGCAGGGGCGCGCGCGGCTGCTGGCGTACCACCTGAACGGCCTGGGCCGCCCGGCCCGCCTGTACGTCATGGCCCGCAACCTCGAATCCCGCGCCGTGGAAGTCCGCAGCGAACGCCTGGGCGAGACGGCCCCCACCCGCATCGAGGGCATCCTGGGGCAGGTGACGCTCATGGAGTACTTCGCTTCCAGCGGCGGCACCACCCTGAGCCTGATGCCGGGCCAGTCGGCCGCCGTGTACGCCAGCCCCACCCTGAGCGCCGGGAGCGGCGTGAACGTCATGCAGGACCTGACCACCTCGGGCCGCGTGGAGCTGACCTTCCTGATGCTGGAAGACACCCTGCCGCCCACCGGGCAGGTCGCGCAGCAACTCCCGTACCTGCGCCCGGACGGCCGGCACGTGCGCGGCACCTTCCCGGACGCCGTGCGGCACCTGCGCGTGAACCTGAGCACCCTGCCCACCCGCATCGTGATCGGGGACGGTCAGGTGGACCCCGCCATCGTGGGCACCGACGCCCTGACCCGCCAGAGCGTGCGCCTGAGCGGCAACTACGGCGTGCTGTACGACCTGGAAGTGAACGGCGCGGCCGGCACCGCCGTGGCCCTCAGCCCGCGCGGCGGCCTGTACCGGGGCGCCATGAACGTGCAGGACGGCCCCATCACGCAGACCATCAAGTTGCCCCGCAGCGGCAACGCCCTGAAACCCGACGAACCCGTCATGCTGTGGCGCTCCCAGAGCGACCGCCTGAACATCGACTTCGTGCCGGCCAGCGGCAGCAACCTGCCGATCAGCCTGGTGTTCTACCGCGCCCGGACGCTCAGCGGGTTCGGCGGGCTGATCAAGACCTACCAGCCGTAAGCGGCAGGACGGGGCGGGGGACACGGCCAGACCCGGCGCCCGTGTCCCTCGTTCCGGTTCTGTACCAGGGGTCAGTCTGGGCCATAGACTGCGCGGCAGATGAAGACGCCCTTCACGTTCACGCGCTCCCGCCCCGGCCGCCGGGTCTGGCCGCGTTCCCTGCGGCAGGGCGCCCTGGGCGCGGCCCTGACCGTGACCCTGACCGCCTGCCCGGCCACGCCCATCACGGACACCGGCACTGGCACTGGCATGAGCGGCGGCGCGGCCCCCAGCAGCCCTGGCCCCGCCGGGGGCACGGCCAGCACCGGCGCGCCCCCCTGCAACCTGACGCCCGCCGCGTGGGCCGCCATCGAGGCGCCGGGGAACTCGGCGGCGCGCGTGTGGGACGAACTGGCCCTGAACGCCATTCGCAGCGTGCTACCGCAACCCGCCGCGCACGCCCGCAACCTGTTCCACCTGTCGGCCGCCATGTACGACACCTGGGCCGCCTTTGATCCCACCGCGCAGGGCGTGTTCGTTCAGGAAACCCACCAGGGCACGCCCGCGCAGGTCGAACTGGCTCTGAACCGCGCCGCGCACCGCGTCCTGCGCGCCCGGTACGCGGGCGTCGTCCCGGCGCTCGGCACCTGCTTCGACGACCGCCTGCGGCACCTGGGCCTGGACCCCGCCGACACCGGCACGCAGGGGGACACGCCCGCCGCGACCGGCAACCGCATCGCGCAGGCCATCCTGGACGCCGCCCGCATGGACGGCGCGAACGAGGCGCAGGGGTATGCCGACACTACCGGCTACCGCGCCGTGAACGGCCCTCTGCGCCCCGAGATTCCCGGCGCGACCCCCAGCAACCCCGACCGCTGGCAACCGCTGCTGCTGAAAGAACCGTTCACGCAGAACGGCATTCCCCTCAGCGGCCCGCAGACCTTCATGGGCGCGCAGTGGGGCAACGTGAAACCCTTCGCCATGACCCGCAACGGCCGCTTCTACCACGACCCCGGCCCCGTCCCCAGCATCAGCGACCCACTCATGGCCGCCCGCTGGGTACCGGACCTGCTACGCCGGCAGGCCCAGCTGGACCCCGCCCGGCCGGACATGACCGACCTGTCCCCCGCCGTGACCGGCAACAACCCCCTGGGCACCAACGACGGGCGCGGCCACCCCCTCAACCCCGTGACCGGGCAGCCGTACGCGCCGAATCCCACGAAACTCGCGGATTACGGGCGGATCATCGCGGAATTCTGGGCGGACGGCCCGCGCGCCGAGACGCCCCCCGGCCACTGGAACGTCCTGGCGAACGCCGTCAGCGACGACGCCCGCCTCCCCCACCGGCTGGGCGGCCAGGGCCCGGCGCTGCCCCGCCTGGAATGGGACGTGAAACTGTACCTGGCCCTGAACGCCGCCATGCACGACGCCGCCATTGCCGCCTGGGACGTGAAACGGCAATCCGACACCGCGCGGCCCATCACGCTGGTGCGCGTCCTGGCCGCCCGGCAGGCCCTCCCTGACGAAGCAGGCGTGACCGAGGAGCGCGGCGGGAAACTCCTGGCCCGCAGCTTCAACCCCGCCGGGGGCTTCTCCTGGCGTGACCCCGCCGACTGGATTCCGTACCAGACGGCCGTGTTCGTCAGTCCCGCCTTCCCCGGCTTCGTGTCCGGGCACTCCACGTTCAGCCGCGCCGCCGCCAGCGTCCTGACCGACCTGACCGGCAGCGGCTTCTTCCCCGGCGGCCTGTACGAGATGACGGCCGCGCCCGGCTTCATCCGCAGCGACTCGAGTACCAACGACTCGCCCGTGCGCCTGCAATGGGCCACGTACGCCGACGCCGCCGATCAGGCCGGGCAGTCCCGCATCTGGGGCGGCATTCACATCGAACCCGACGACCTCGCCGGGCGGCGCATCGGGCACGAGGTCGGGCTGGACGCCGTGGCCCTGGCCCGCCGGTACTTCACGGGACAGGCACCCTGACCGGGGGCAGCGCCGTAAACAACTGACGGGTCAAGGCTGACTGGTAACGAACAACCCCCGCCGGAGCGGGGGCACGTGACGAGATTCAGTCGTCGTTCTCGGCGTTCTTGCCGCGTTTGTACGGGCCTTTCTCGTTCCATTTGAGGCGGACGGGAATCCCGGCGAGTTGCAGGTCCTCGCGGATGCGGTTCTGCAGGAAGCCCTCGTAGGCGCGGGTGACGAAGTCGGCGCGGTTGCAGAAGATCGCAAACGTGGGGGGCGCGGTCTCGACCTGGGTCATGAAGTACATCTTGAGTTTCTTGCCGTGGAAGTTCGGGACGCTCTGGCGCATCTGCCAGACGCCCAGCCAGCGGTTCAGTTCGCTGGTGGGGATGCGGCTCTGCCATTTCTCGTGGAGTTTCATGGCTTCGGCCAGCATCTCGTGAATGCCGTACTCGTTGATGGCGCTGGTGTACACGCGGGGCGCGTAGCTGATGTGGTGGAGTTTCTGGTTCAGGTCCTTCTCGGTGGATTTGAGGTCCGCGTCGGGCACGAGGTCCCATTTGTTCACGATGACGATCACGGGTTTGCCGCTGTCGTACGCGATGTTCGCGAGCTTCAGTTCGTGGTCGCCGAGGTCGCCGGCGTTCACGACCAGCCAGATCAGGTCGCTGCGGCCGATGGCGGCCTGCGAACGCTGGATGGCGTAGTCCTCGACGGCCGTGTCGGGTTTCTTGCGGATGCCGGCGGTGTCGACCAGCACGAAGCGCTGACCGCCGTAATCCCACTCGACGTCCAGGGAGTCGCGGGTGGTGCCGGGTTGATCGGCCACGATGGCGCGGTCGGTCTGCGTGATGGCGTTCAGCAGGCTGCTCTTGCCGACGTTCGGGCGGCCGATCAGGGAGATGCGGATGGGCGCGATCTCGGGGATGTCCTCATCGTCCTCGGGCAGGTAGGTCATGACGCGGTCGAGCAGGTCGTCGAGGCCGCGCGCGTGTTCGGCGCTGATGGCGATGGGTTCCCCGAAGCCCAGGCCCCACAGTTCGGCCATGTAGACCTCGTGCTTGGGGCTGTCGATCTTGTTCGCGGCGATGATGACGGGCTTCCCGAGGCGGCGCAGCCAGTCGGTGACCTCGTAGTCGGCGGCGCTTAGGCCCTCACGAGGGTCGAGGACGAAGATGACGGCCTGCGCGCCTTCCATGGCCCACTCGGCTTTCTCGCGGATGGCGTCTTCCCACTCGTCGCCGCTCCAGAGGCCGCCGGTGTCGATCAGGGTGATGCGGTGGTTCTGGTGCAGCATCAGGCCTTCCTTGGCGTCTCGGGTAACGCCGGGAAGGTCGGCCACGACGGCCTCACGGCGGCCGATGAGGCGGTTGAACAGGCTGGATTTGCCGACGTTGGGTCGGCCTACGATAGCGACTTTATGCATGTGGACGCTCCTTGTACGGTGTCGGTTCCGCCCCGGGCGCCTGGGGGGTTCCGCCGATTGTCCGCCGCCCCCACTGGGCGGCCCGGACCACAGACTTTCCAGTATACAGACTGGCGGCCTTTCTCCCAGACGGCGCGTCACGATTCGCCGGGGGGGTGCATGGAGCCGGAGGCCTTCCGACGTACCCAGACGCGTCCCAGACGGCTTTTTCCCGGCGGACTGCATGGATTTGACAGGCCGTGCAGTCCGCGCTATCTTTTAGAAATCACCGCCCACGAGGCGGATTTTTTGTTTTTGATCGCGGCACAGTTGTAGCCTGTGGGGCATGACCTCCCACCCACTGAAAGCCGCCGCGTGGCTACTGGACCACGCGCAGGACACAGGCGTGCGCGTGCTGGACTGCCGGTACGCCCTGAGCGACCCGCTGGTGGGCCGCGTCGCGTTCCTGGCGGGGCACGTGCCGGGCGCCGCATACGCCGACCTGGAAACGGACCTGAGCGGCCCCGTGCAGCCCGGCGGCGCGGGCGGCCGTCACCCACTCCCGGACCCGGCGGCGCTGGCCGTATGGCTGGGCCGCGTGGGCATCGGGAACGACAGCGTGGTCGTGTGCTACGACGACCCCAGTACCGGGCAAGGCTTCTACGCGGCGCGGGCGTGGTGGCTGCTGCGCTGGCTGGGGCACGCGCAGGTGTTCGTGCTGGACGGCGGCTGGCCCGCGTGGCAGGGGGCAGGCGGCGCGGTGAGTACCGACGACGCCACACACGCACCCACAACCTTCACGCCGCGCGTGCAGCCCAGCATGGTCGCCGGCACGCAGGACGTGCAGGCCCGCGCGCCGGGCACGGTCCTGATCGACTCGCGCGCCCCGGCCCGCTACCGGGGCGAAATGGAACCCATCGACCGGAAGGCCGGGCACATCCCCGGCGCCGTGAACCGCGACTGGAGCGGCGTACTGGACGGCGCGGGCCACTGGCGCAGCCCCGAGGTGCTGGGCGTGCACCTGAACGCCGGGAACGCCCCCACCATCACGTACTGCGGCAGCGGCGTGAGCGCCACGCCGAACCTGCTGGCCCGCGAACTGGCCGGCGTGCCGCTCGGCCCGCACAACCGCCTGTACGCCGGATCATGGAGCGACTGGATCAGCGACGACACGCGCCCGGTGGGCGTGGGCCAGGAAGACTGAAGGGCGACCAGACCTGGGCCAGGGTGGTCATTCCCTCGGTGCCGGGCTGTCGTCTGCCGTGACCGGGACGGTGCCATCCGTCCATTCCAGCGTGAGGGTGTCCCCGACGTGGACCTGCGCGGCGCGGGTGACGGGCTGCCCGTCCGCGCCGCGCACGAGGGCGTACCCGCGTGCCAGGGTGCGCTGCGGGGTCAGGCCCAGCGCCTGACGCATCAGGGCGTCCACGTCCTGCGCGGCGCGGTCCACGTGCCGGCCAGCGGCGGTGCGGGCGCGGTCCAGTGCCCATTGCGCGCCCGCGTCGGCGTCCACGAGAATCTGCGCGGCGTGGGCGCGGACAGCGCGGGCGTCCTCCTGCGCCTGCGCGGCGGCCTGCGCGGCGGTGCGGACGATCAGGGCGGCGGCCTTGCTGGGCGTGTCGGTGCGAGTGTGCGCGACCTCGTCGGGCAGGGTGTCGTCCCGCGCGTGCCCGAGGCCCGTGATGACCGGCGCGGGAAAGGTCGCCAGCGCGCGGGCGAACGGCAGGTCGTTCAGCCACGCGAGGTCCGTGACGGCCCCGCCGCCCCGGAGGACGATCAGGGCGTCCAGCGGCTCCTGCGCGTGCAGGTCGGCGGCCGCCTGCACGGCGCGCAGCAGGCTGGGCGCGCCGTCCCGGCCCTGGAAGGTCGCCTCCAGGTAGACGGGGCGCAGCACCCCGGCGGCCTCCAGCGGGTCGATCTCGCGCCGGAAGTCACCCAGGCCCGCCGCGCCCGCCGGGGCGATCACGGCGAGGCGGTCGAAATCGGTGGGTGCGGGGTGCAGGCGGTTCAGGCCGTACACGCCCTCGCGCACCAGCGTCTCCCGCAGGGCGTCCAGGCGCAGCGCGGCGTCTCCCAGCGTGAATTCCGGCGCGATGTCCAGCACGTTCAGCGAGAAGCCGTACTGCTCGTGGAAGGTCGCCTCGCAGAACAGCAGGACCTTCAGGCCCGCCGTGAGGGTCCCGCCCGTCGCGCGGCGGAACTTGCCTTCCAGACTGAAGCGTTCCCGCGCCCAGACGGTCGCGCGGCACTTGGCGACCTCGCCGTCCTCGCCCGCCTGCACGAGATCCAGGTACAGGTGGCGGCGGTCCGTGACGCTGGCCACCTCGGCCCGCACCCACACCGCGCCGGGCACGCCGCGCGCGATGACCTGCCCCACGTACGCCAGCAACTCCGACAGTTCCAGGAACTGCTCGGGCGGCCGGGCCGGGTCGGTCTTCTTGCGGCGCGTCACAGGCGACCCCCCAGCACGCGGCCCGCGACGGCGGCCAGCAGGCCCAGCGTCACGCTGAGCAGCGCGTAGGCCAGTGCCGCCGCGCCCTGCCCGCGCGCCAGCAGGGTGTCGAGGTCCACGCTGAAGGTGGAAAAGGTCGTGAAGGCGCCCAGCACCCCGGTCCCGAACGCCAGTCGCGCCGCGTCCGGCCAGATGCCCCGGCCCACCAGGGTCAGGGTCAGGCCCAGCAGGAACGAGCCCAGCACGTTGATCAGCAGCACCGTCACGGGCAGCCCGCCCCGGTTCAGCAGCGGCCCCAGCGCCAGCCCCGCGCCGTACCGCGCGGCCGCGCCCAGCGCCCCACCGGCCATCACCCACACCCACGCACTCATGCCCGCAGCCCCATTCACGCAGCATAGAGCAGAGGGTCACGCCGCTCCCGGCGCGCCGCGTCTGCCATGCTGGGCAGCATGATTCGCGTCAAACTCCTGCGCAGCGGGGAGGACCAACCCTGGACCGGGCAGACCGGCGGCGTCTGGGTGGACGTTCAGAACCTCACGCCCGACGAACTCGCCAGCCTCCAGGCGGCGTTCAGCCTCAACCCCCTAGCCCTGGAGGACGCGCTGGAACAGGGCCACTGGAGCCGCGCCGAGGTGTACCCGGAGCACTCGTTCATCACGGTGCGGTCCTTCGCGCGGCCCGAGCAGGCCGACGAGTTCACGGAACGCCTGAGCGTCTTCACGTTCCCGGACGCCGTGCTGACCATCAGCAGCGGCGGCACGCACGCCCTGAACGCCGTGTGGCTCCTGACCGGCCGCGACAGCGTGAACAACCCGCAGGAGGTCACGTACGAACTGCTCGACCATACCGCCGATACTTTCTTCACGGCGGCCGACGCCCTCGAGGAGAACGCCGATACCCTGGAGGAACGCGTGTTTCAGAACCAGCGGCAGAACCCGGTGCCGGACGTGTTCGAACTCAAGCACCGCATCGGTCAGGCCCGCCGCCTCGCCACCGACGCCCGCGAGGCGACCGCCCTGATGGGCCGCCACGCCAACTGCACGCCCGCCGACCTGGTGCGCTACCGCGACGTGCAGGACTCGTTCACGCGTGCCGCCGGCCGCCTCGACGGGCTACGGGACCTGCTGACCAGCCTGCTGGACCTGCACCTGAACCTCCAGAGCCAGCGCATGAACGAGGTCATGCGGACCCTGACGGCCGTCAGCGTGATCTTCCTGCCCCTGACGTTCCTGGCAGGCGTGTGGGGGATGAACTTCGAATTCATGCCGGAACTGAAAAGCCCCTACGGGTACGCGCTGGCCTGGGCGAGCTTCCTGCTGATCGGCGGCCTGCTCGCCGCTTACTTCAAACGGCGCGGCTGGTGGTGATGGCGGATGGCGGATGGCGGATGGCGGATGGCGGATGGCGGATGGCGGATGGCGGATGGCGGATGGCGGATGGTGGATGGTGGATGGTGGATGGTGGATGGTGGATGGTCAACAGCGTGTGCGCTACGCCTCCGCCGCCGTCAAGGCCCACCCACTGCCCACTTCCTACAACCCACTCCCCCCTTCCGGCACGGGCAGGGGCCGGGGCGGGGGGGCGTACACGGCGCGGGCCGGCACGCTGAGGGTGGTGCGTTCCGGGTAACGCAGGGCGCTCAGATGGCCGCCGAAGGCGCAGCCGGTGTCCACGTTCACGGTGTGGCCCTTCCAGCGGGGCGCGGCGTGCGGGGTGTGGCCGTACACGACCAGCGCCGCGCCGTGGTAATCGGCGGCCCAGTCGCGGCGGATGGGGAGGCCCAGTTCGTCCCGCTGGCCGTTCACGTCGCCGTACAGAGCGAAGCTGCGCACGCGACCGCCGCCGCGCCCGTGGTAGTGGGCGGGCAGCCCGGCGTGCGCGACGATCAGCGCGCCGCCGTCCAGCACCAGTTGCGTGGGCAGCGTCTCGATGAAGGTGCGAACCTGCGCCTGTACGTCGGGACCCGCCTGTTCCAGTTGCGCCAGGGTGACGTCCAGGCCGTGCATGGCTTTCACGGCCTTCCCGGCCAGCGCGCGGCAGAGTTTCTCGTCGTGATTGCCGGGCACGCACAGCGCCGCGCCGCCCGCGACCATGCCCATGACGAGGTTCAGCACGCCCAGACTGTCCGGCCCGCGGTCCACGAGGTCCCCCACGAACACCGCCGTGCGCCCCCGCGGGTGCCGCGCGCCGCCGCCGCTCAGGTCGTACCCCAGGTCGCGCAGCAGGTCGCGCAGTTCCGGCAGGCAGCCGTGCACGTCGCCGATCACGTCGAACGGGCCGGTCAGGTCGCGGCGGTCCCCGCGCAGGGGCGTGCGCCGCAGCGGCAGCGTGCCTGCCTGCTCGTCACTGAACAGCACCTGCTCATTGCGGAAGCCCTCGGCGTGCAGGCCCCGGCGGGTGCGGCGCAACTCGGCCACCTGCGCCGCCACCACGTCCGCCGGGGCGGCGGTGCGGGCCTCCAGCACGGCGCGCGGCAGGTCCAGCACCACCGGCACGGGCTTCACGTCGTGCGCGCGGGCCAGCGCCGTGACTGGCACGCGGTCCACCGGGCGCACGAACAGGCCGTCCAGCACCGCCAGCCGTCCCGCCGCCAGCCTCTCCCCCGCCGCCGAGAGCAATGACGGCACGTCCGGGTAGTCCGCCTGCGCGAACACCTCCTCCGGCGCGAAGTGCCGCGCGGCGAGGGTACTTTTGCCCGCGCCGTGCGCGCCGATCAGCACGACCAGGGACAGGGCGGGAACCGTCAGTTCGGTCAGGGCGGGCTCGGCGGACACGCCCCGTATCCTCGCACACGCCATGCCGGAAGGTCAGACGGACTCTGCTCGAACGGTGGAATCCGTTTCAGAAAGCACTGCCCAGCCGCGCCCGCACCACCAGTTCGCTCACGGCGCGGCGCACGCCCTCCGGCACGGCGCCGGGCAGGTGGGTCGTTTCCCGCGCGGCCTCCAGCGCCAGTACCAGCCGCGCATGCTCGGCGCGGTACACGCTCAGCGGTTCCGGCAGGGGCTCGGCCTCGCGCCCGCCGCGCTTCAGGGCGATCAGGTCGGTCAGGAAGGGCAGGCGCGCGTCGGCGTTCAGAGCCTCCAGGTTCGCCTCAATCACGCCCGCACGCATCAGGTGCAGGCCCGTCAGGACCGTGCGGAAGGCGTACAGCAGCGGCTTCACGCGCGGCACGGGTTCCTTGGCCAGCAGCTGCCACTGGTTCGCCGTGAACCCCAGGTAATGGTGCGCGTGCCAGCGCGTCAGCACGCCGGGGGCCAGCGCGACGAGCTGCGCGTGCAGGGGCGTCGTGTGCACCACCAGCGGCGACAGCAGCTGCTCCAGCACGTACCCGTTACGGGTCAGCAGCAGGCGGGCGAACTTCCGGACGTCATGCGACACCAGATCGAGTTCCACAGTGCCGTCGTCCCGCTCCAGCGAGTACGTCTCCGGCACGTCCTCCAGGC
Organism: Deinococcus aquaticus; assembly: GCF_028622095.1. NCBI lineage: Bacteria > Thermotogati > Deinococcota > Deinococci > Deinococcales > Deinococcaceae > Deinococcus > Deinococcus aquaticus. Next base: position 899,080 of record NZ_CP115165.1, read on the forward strand.
CCAGCACCTCAGCCAGCGGCAGCACGTGCACGCCCCGCAGGTCCCAGTCGCTGTCCGGACTGGGAAACCCGTACAGGTGCGCCCCACTGACTGTGGCGAACACCAGCGGGAAGGGATGCGCCTGAACGGCGGCAGGCAGCTGCGGCGGGAAGGAGGTCACGGCGTCCATCTTGACAGCCTTGACAGCGTCGACTTTTACAGGGTCCATGATTCACCGTCCGGCGCAAACAGCGTGACCGTGTGGGCCTCGGTCACGTCCGGGAATTCCAGGGCGTTCAGTTGCGCGGCCAGCACGGCCGGCGGCACCGGGGACGGGCGGGCAGCATTGCGGGCCGTGAACACCGCCGGAGGCGTCCAGGCCACGTGAATGCGGGTCAGCGCCCCGTATGCCTCGCCCAGGGCCAGCACCTGCGAACGCTGATCCCGGCGCAGGCTGGTGGCGTCCCACACGACGTGCGCGCCGCAGCGCAGGCCTGCCCGGACGGCCTCACGGGCGGCCTGCATGACCCGCCCGTTCACCGTCTGGTCCGTGTGGTCGCGGCCCAGGCGGGCGCGCAGGGCGTCCAGGCTGACCGCCTGCGTGCCGGGGTCGGCGCGGCCCAGCGTGCTCTTGCCGCTGCCGCTCGGGCCGCACAGGACCGTCAGGCGCGCAAAGCCCCGCCGGGCGGCGTCCTGCACGCGCGCCGCCGCCTCGTGCGGGGTGTGGATCACGCCCGCCTCCCAGTCCCGCAGTCCCCGGCCCAGTGCCAGGGCGTGCAACTCCGGGAACGCGCCGGGCAGCAGGGCGCGCACCTCCGCGCGGAACGCAGCGTACGGATCGCCGGTCTCCCACACGCCCAGTTCGCGGGCGGCGAGTTCCAGCAGGTCTGCCGTGTCCTCGCCCCGTCGCGCGTCGCCGCTCAGGACCACGCGGCCCCGCGCGTCCGCCCGTGCCAGCAGCACCAGGGGCCCCAGCGGCACGCGCCGCGCCAGGGCTGGCACGCCCCGGTCCAGGTTGCCGTCCAGCGCGCGGTGCAGGCTGTGGTGCGCGGCCACCAGCCGCAGCACCGTCAGGATCAGTCGGGGCGGCAGGCCCGAGTCCAGCAGGCGGTACGACAGGTGATCCCGTCCCCGCCGCGCGTGCCGGGGCGAACGCAGGCGCGTCACGCCCGCTTCGTCGGCTTCCGTGCGGGTGGTCAGGGCCTTGCCGGTATCGTGCAGCGCGGCCGCCAGGATCAGGGCGGCGCGGTCCTCGCCGGTCAGGCCAGCCTCGTCGGCCAGCGCGTGGGCGTGCGCCACCACCAGCGCCGAGTGGACCGCCACGTTCCCCTCGGCGTGCCACTGCGCGTCCTGCGGCGTGTCGCCCAGCCGGTCCAGCAGCGGCACGAACGGACGCAGGGCCGCGTGAATCACCGGGAACGGCAACCGCTCCCCCGCACCCAGGTGGGCGGGCAGGTCAGCGGCCCGCATCGTCCTCATTCCCCTGTCGTAACCCGTTCGCCTCCACGGGCCTGCTGAGCCAGTGTGCGTCGGTCTGCACGTGCCCGGCACGCACGAACTTCGCCACGCGGCGCGGGAACTCCGCGTACCCAATCTCGTCGGTCACGCGCACCACGTAGCCCTCCATGCGCTGGGGATCGACCGGAAGGGCGCGCAGGGCCACCTCGTTCCACACGCCCCGGTACAGCTCGCGCGGGGTGGGCACGCCCAGCCGCGCCGCCCAGGCCCGCACCTCGTCCCACGGGCGGGACACGTTATGTTCGTCCCACACGCTGAACAGGTAGAAGTACCCCTCCAGCGCGTCGTAGCGCAGGCTGTGCACGGCGTACACGTTCTCGCCGCACAACCGCCAGCCCGCCGGGATCTCATGCCCGAAGCGGCCGCGCTCGGCCTTCACCCACGTCCGCGACGGGTGCGGGCGCGTATCGAGACTGCGGGCGTGCAGGTCGCCCCTGTACAGACTGGTGTTCTCGCCGTCGAGTTTCTCGGTCACGACGACCTCGCGGCCCAGGAAGCCGTTCAGGTCGCGGATCAGGCGGTCATCGTTCTGCAATCCTGGCGACCAGGGCAGGTGGGGGGTGGACGGGTACTTGATTCGCATGGGCTATCACCGCCCCGCAGCCTACGCACGCGCGGGCGGCGCGGCATCCGCCATCTGCGGCGGGGGCGTAGGCCTCCTGGCCCAGGTGTGCCGGGGTGTGCCACCCGTCCTGCACTACCAGTCGAGGGCCGCGCGCCGCGCCCCGATCAGCCAGTCCTGCGCGGCGTCATGGTCGGGGCGTTCGGGCAGATCCGTTTCCGCGAAGGCCCGCTCGAAGTCGCGGTGCAGTTCCTCACGCCACGCCCCGACAGCCTCCCAGGTCAGGTGCCCCTTCTTCACGGCCAGCAGCTTCTCGCGGTGCGGGCCGACGTCCACCATGACCTCGCCGGTCCGCAGGGCGTGCGCGCCGCTGATCAGCAGGCGCAGCAGGTGCATGGCGTGCTTCGGGCGCACCTCGCCGTGCCGCTCGCGGTCCGACTGGAGACGGCGGAACTGCGCGCGCACGTACTCGCCGTACGTGACGTACATGAGGCGACTCAGGAACGCGCCCCGAATGTCCAGCAACGCCTGCGCGACCGGCGTGACCTGCACGGGCATGGGCGAGAACAGCACCTCCAGCACGTTCGGGTTGGCTTTCAGGGCCAGCCGCACGAACTTGCGGGCCTCCCAGTACACCTCCTCGGTGCCCGGCCCCGGCCCGGCCCGCGAGGCGAACTCCAGCTGCTCGGGCGGATCGCTTAGGCCCCAGGTCAGGCGGGCGGGCGGCAGGTAGAAACCGCGCAGGTCCGTGTCGCTGGCGCCGGTGTCCAGCCCGAAAGCGCGGCTACCCATCACGCAGGCGTACTGCACGAACGGCCGCAGGTCGCCGCGCACGGGTGGCAGGGCTTCCAGGGCGGCGCGCTCGACTTTCAGGTGCACGCGGTTCACGGCCCGCACCCCCGCCCCGAACAGCACGTCGTACACGCTGCCGCTCCCCGAGACGATCACGCCCGCCGCGCCCGCTGGCAGATCACCCTGCGCGGCATGCAGGGTCACGCGGGTACCGGGCAGCAGGTCACGGGTCATGCAGATACGCTAGCGGGTTGTGGGCGGGCGGGGCATCCGCCATCCGGCGCAGAGGGCAGGCGGAACAGGCAATAAAAAATCCGCCTCGACGGGCGGTGATGTCATTAACTATAGCGCGGTATGCAGGGACGGTCAAGGGTATGCGGCGGGTGGAGGCGTATCCTCGCGGGGTGAGGAACCTGGGGTGAGGGGGATCGTGTGGCTGGCGCTGGACGGCGTGGGGCACCCGCAGGACGCGCCGCCGGGCAGCGTGTGGGAGCAGGACCTCCCGACGCTACGGCCGCTGGTGGATGCGGGCCTGTGCCTGGACGCGACGCTGGGCGTGCCGGGCCTGCCGCAGTCCGGGACGGGGCAGGCGTGCTGGTTGACGGGCACGGACGCCGTGGCGCTGATGGGCGAGCATTTCGGACCGCAGCCGGGGCCGACGCTGCAACGCCTGCTGAGCGCGCAGAGTCTGCCGGTGCGGCTGGCGCGGGCGGGCGGCCGGGCAGCGCTGGCGAACCATTACGTTCCGGCGTACTTTGAAGCGCAGGCGGCGCGGCCGGGCCGGAACCGCATGGGGTGCTTTCCGTTCTCGTTCCGGGCGGCGGCCCTGCCGCTGAATCCGCCGGGCGTGCCGCTGGTGGGCGCGACGCTGGGCCTGGGGTACGCGCGTCCCTGGCCGGAGGAAGGCAGCCCTGAACGCTGGGTGCGAATGGGCGCGGCCCTGGCGGACGGTGCGGCCAGGCATGACCTGATCGCCGCTGACCTGTGGTTCGGGGACCTGCTGGGGCACGCGGGCGCGCACCCGGTGCCGCCGGACGCGCTGACGGCGGGCCGGGCGTACCTGCGCCGGGTGGACGCCCTGCTGCGCGGCCTGCTGGATGCGGGCGCGCGGGTGGTGGTCAGCAGTGATCACGGGAACCTGGAGGACCTGGGCGTGAAGGGGCATACGCACGCGCGCGTGCCGTTCGCGGGGTCCGGCGTGAACCTGGGATCGCCCGTGAACGTGGTGGAGGCCGGGCAGGTGCTGGCGGGCTGGTTCGGCCTGCCGGACTGACACGGCTTTCGGATGGGCCAGCCCGCGCCGGGGTTCGAAAGCCGCACCTGGGGGCCGCGCCAGTTTCCGGGCCTGCTGTCAGGGTTTTTTCAGGTGACGCCGCGCCTCGCGTTCCGGCACCGAAGTTATCCACAGGCTTATCCACAACCCCTGTGGAAAGTCTGTGGATAAGGGGTGGGGGCCGCAGTGAACTGCCCCCCGTTTTGTCTGTCTGACGCGCAGAATGCCGTGTTCCACAAGCGGAATCGACCATGACCGCAAGTTATCCACAGGCTCTCGTTTCACTGTGGATAACTCTGGTTTATGAGGATCGGGCCGCCTGCACGAAGTCCCTGACAAGGGCCGGGTCCTTCACGCCGGGCCGCGCTTCCAGGCGACTGACCGCGTCCACCCCGGCCGGGCTGAGGGCCTGCATGGCCGCCGCCACGTTCGCCGGACCAAGCCCACCCGCCAGCCACGCCCCACGCGGGAACACCTCCCGCAACGCTGCCCAGTCGAGCGGCACGCCGCCACCGGGCTCCGGGGCGTCCAGCATCAGGGTCACGCCGGGCTCGTCCCTCCACATGCCTGCCTCCGCCGCCAGATCGGCGGGGCGCAAAACACGCAGAACGGGATAATACGCGGCGACCTGCCTCACGTAAAGACTTGACAACGGCCCGTGAAGCTGCACGGCACTCACGCGCGCCGCCTCCGCCGTGCGCAGCACCTCGTCCAGCCCCTGCTCCAGAAAGACGCCGATGCGCGCCACGCTGGGGCCCACGCTCAGGCCCGCCTCGCGCGCCACCTGCGCCGACACCAGCCGCTTACTCACGGGCGCGAAGATGAAGCCCAGCGCGTCCGCGCCCGCCCCGGCACTCAGGACTGCGTCGTGCACGCTGGTCGTGCCGCACACCTTCACCCGCACGGTCATTCGCGCCCCCGCGCGGCTTCCAGTTCAGTCACGCGCGCCTCCAGCGACCGCACCTGCCGCGTCAACGACAGCAGCAGTAGCGCGTAATGGTCGTACAGTTTCGGGCGTTCCATGCGCGCCTCGCCGCTCATCCAGTCGCCCAGCAATCTCTCGGCCTCGCGCAGCACCTCGCCGTCCGGCACGTCACGGTAACTGCGGCTGCCCAGAATCTCCTTCGCAAAATTCAATTCCCGGTCACTCATGCGCGCCATTCTCCGGCACCAGCCCCCCCGCCGGGGCACGGCCCCTCACGATCCGGCGGTGAGGACAGCGGAGCCAGAGCGACCATCCCCTTCCACCGACCCACGCCCCAGTCTCTACTGCCCGCGCCGGGTCACGCGCCACCGGGGACGCCCGCTTCAGCGAAGGTGCGCATCTCGCGGAGGGTGGCGGCCGCGCCGAGCAGCATCGGGGCGGCCAGGACGCCGCCGGTGCCTTCGCCCAGGCGGAGGTTCAGGTGGAACATCGGCCTTAGGTTCAGGTGCGCGAGTTGCGCGGCGTGTCCGATCTCCGCGCACTGTCCGGCGGGGAACAGGGAGTCGCGCAGGTGCGGGGCGAGGGCGGCGCCGATCAGCGCGGCGCTGCCTTCCACGAAACCGTCGAGGATCACGGCGCGCCTCATGGCGGCGGCCTGGAGCATGACGCCCAGCATGGCGGCGATCTCGAATCCGCCGAACTGCGCGAGGACCTCCAGCGGGTCGGTGGTGGGCGTGCGGTCCAGGGCCGTGCGGATCACCGCAACCTTGTGTGCCAGTCGTTCGTCGTCCACGCCGGTGCCGCGTCCCGTGACCTGCGCGGCGTCCAGGTTCAGGAGGCGGGCGGTGATGGCGGCGGCCGGGGTGGTGTTCCCGATGCCCATCTCGCCGGGAATCAGGATGTCCGCGCCGTCCTCGATGGCCCGGCGGGCCAGGGCTGCGCCCGCGAGGATCAGCGCCTGCGCCTCGTCCACGCTCATGGCGGGCTGCACGCTCAGGTCGTGCGTGCCGCGCCGCACCGCCGCGCGCACCAGCGCCGGGTGCTCGGGCAGCTCGGCATTCACGCCGGCGTCCATCACGTACACCCGCGCGCCCACCGCCCGTGCCAGTGCGTTCACGGCCGCGCCGCCCGGCCCGGCGGGGGTGTCTGCCAGGAAGTTGGCGACCATCGCGGGCGTCACCTCGGGCGGGTAGGCGCTGACGCCCGCGCGTGCCACGCCGTGATCCCCGGCGGCCACGATCACCGCCACGCCACGCGGGTCCGGGCACTCGCTGCCCAGCACGCCCGCCAGCCGCACAGCCAGGTCCTCCAGATCACCCAGCGCCCCGGCGGGTTTGGTCAGTTGCGCCTGCCGCGCCCGCGCCCGCGCCATCACCCCCGCGTCGGCAGGCTGGATGGCGTTCAGGAGGGCCGTCAGGTCAGGATGCATCAGGGGGTATTGTGCCGTTTCAGGTGGGTGGGCGCAGCGCGGTCAGCCACCAGTGCCCCCCTTCGCGGCGCAGGGTGGCGACGGTGCCGGGGGGTGTCGCTGCGGCCGAGAGGCCCACGGTGAGGCGCAGCGCGGCCAGCAGCGGCCCGGCGTGCGTGAAGGCCACGGCCTCGCCGGCGGGCAGGGTGTCCAGCCACGCCTGCACCCGCGCGTGGAAGCTGTGGCCGGTGTCACCGCCGGGGGGGCCGTGGGGGCTGTGGGGGTCGCTCAGCGCGTCGATCCAGGTGCGTGGCGCCTCTCCGTGCGCGGCTTCCAGTTCGGTCCAGGTGTGCCCGGCCATCACGCCAAAACTCGCCTCGGCCAGCGCGGGTTGGGGCAGGGCGTCCGGGAATCCGGCCAGCCGCGCGGTCTGCCGGGCGCGGCCCAGCGGGGACGTGAAGGCCAGCGCGCCCCGGGGCAGGTCGAGGCGGCGGGCCAGTTCTGCCCCGGCGGGCGTGAGGGGGGCGTCCTCGTGCGGGTGGGGGTAGCGGCGCTGCGCGTTGGGGAGAGTTGGGGCGTGGCGGATCAGGTGCAGGGTCAGCGTGTCGCCGGGCACGCTCAGCGGCCCCAGGCGAGGGCGGTCAGGGCGGCCAGTTCGGCAGTGACGACGATCAGGCCGTAGGTGTCGCCGTTCAGGCCTCCGCCCAGGCGGCGGGCGCTGAACGCGGCGGTCAGCAGCGCGGCGGCCAGCGCAGCCACCCAGGCGACCCACGCGCCGGGGATCAGCAGGGTGGGCGCGGCGATCAGCAGCGCGGCCCAGGTGCGGCCCTCGCGGCTGCGGGCGCCCAGGCTCTCGGCGCGCGCCGCCGGGTAGGTGTTCATGGGGATCAGCAGCAGCGTGCGCGCGGCGACGGCCGCCACCAGCGGCGCCAGCGGCGGAATGGGGGCTGACAGCAGGCTCCAGAGCAGCAGCAGGGACAGGCCCCCGGTTGCCAGTCCGAACGCGCCCACGTGCACGTCCTGCAGGATCACCAGCCGCTCGGCGGGGGTTTTCATGGCGAACAGTGCGTCGGCGCTGTCCACCAGTCCGTCGAAGTGCAGCATGCCGGTCAGTAGTAGCCACGCGCCCACGCCCAGCGCGGCGATCACGCCGCCGGGCAGGGGGACGGGCAGCCACAGCAGCAGCGAGACCGCGCCGCCCACGGCGTACCCGGCGAGCGGGTAGTACGCGCTGGCCCGCGCAAAATCGCCGTCCCGGATCTCGGTGATGTGCGGCAGGGGCAGGGTCGTCAGGAACGTCAGGGCCAGGTGCGCGGCGCGCAGCTGATCGCGCATCACGGGGTGTGCACGTGAATCTGCGCGGCCACGCCCAGCGCCAGGGTCAGGGGGTGGTCGGTCGCCCAGACGGTCAGGGTTCCCAGCGCGGCGTCCACGCTGTCCAGCCGCAGCGGCGCGCCCGGCGTGAGCCCGGCGGCCACCATGGCGCGCAGCTGAACGGCGTCGCCGTCCGGGACGCGCGCCACGGTCGCCGTGTCCCCCACTGCCAGCTGCGACAGGCGCCGCTGCGGCTGGTGCGGCAGTTCGCCGTCCAGGGTGGGGATCGGGTCGCCGTGCGGGTCGTGCGTGGGGTCGCCCAGCCACGCGGCAATGCGGGCTTCCAGGCGTTCGCTCAGGGCGTGTTCCAGCCGCTCGGCTTCCTCGTGCACCTCGTCCAGCGGGACGCCCAGCGCGCGGTGCAGGAACAGTTCCAGCAGGCGGTGGTGGCGCAGGACTTCCATGGCGACGCGTTCACCCTCGGCGGTCAGGCGCGCGCCCTGATACGGGGCGTGCGACACGAGGCCCTGTTCGGTCAGTTTTCGCAGCATGCCGGTGGCGCTGGCGGGCGCGACGTTCAGGGCGTCGGCCAGCGCCTGCGTACTGACCTTCCCGGTCTGCCCGAGGCGCAGCAGGTGCTTGAGGTAATCCTCGGCGGAGGGCGAGAGCGGACGGGCGGTCATGCCGCTCAGTGTAGCCGGGGCGGACGGGCGGAACTTTTCGGGCGGGCGGGGCCTCTAAGGTATGAGGTGACCTTGAATGACCCCCTGGATTCCCTGTCTGACCCGGAGCTCGCGCGGCTGGCCGTGCGGGACGAACGGGCCTTCGAGGTGCTTGTGACCCGTCACGCCCCGGCCGTGCACCGGCTGGCGGCCCTGAACGTCGGGCCGGGCGCGGCGGACGAGGTCGTGCAGGACGTGTTCGTGGCCGTGCACCGGGGCCTGCGGGGCTTCCGGGGCGACGCGCAGTTCAGCACGTGGCTGCACCGCATCACCCTGAACGCCTGTGCCAGGGCCCTGGGCCGCCACCGCCCCAGTGTGCCGTTGGAGGACGCGCCGGAACCCGCCTCGGCGCAGAACCTGACGCGCGCAGCCGAGGTCACGCAGTTGCGTGAGCAGCTCTCGGCGGCGCTGCAGACGCTGCCGCCCGAGCAGCGCGAGGCGGTGACGCTGCGCGAGGTGTCGGGTCTGGAGTACGCCGAGATTGCCGCGCTGACCGGCGCGGAACTGGGCACCGTGAAGAGCCGTATCAACCGGGGCCGCGCGGCCCTGCGGGCGTGGCTGACCCGCGCCGGAGTGACCCCCCATGACTGACCACCCACACCCGAATGACCTGCCTGACCCTGCACTGGACGCCCTGTTCGAGCGGGCCCGCACCCTGACGCCCGAGGACTCCGGGGCGGCCGGGCGGTTCCTGACGGGCCACCGCGCGCGGCAGGAGGCGGCGCGGCAGCAGCGGGCGCGGACCTGGCGGGCCGGGTGGGTGTCGGCGGCGCTGGCCTCGGCGGCCGTCGTGGCGGGCCTGACCGTGCTGCGCCCCGCCCCGGCCCTGCCGAGCAGCGCGGCGTACGACGCGTACCAGAGCGCCTGGGGAGAGGGCTGGTGAGGCGGGACGCGCTGCTGGGAACCGGCCTGCTGCTCGCCGCCCTGGGCGGCGCGGCGCACGCCACCGACACGGACGACCTTCTGGCGGCCCTGAAGCGGGCGCGGACGCTCGCCGCGCGCGGGCAGGCCGAGGTGACAGTGCTGTTCCCGCCGCGCGCCGTGCCCACCCGCGCCGCGAACGCCCTGCCGGTCGTGGCGGTGCGGCCCGCGCTGCTGCTGAAGAATTTTGCGGTGGTGAACGCCGGGCCGCAGTCCGTGGCGGGCCGGGACGCCGTGCGCTTCGACCTGACGCCGAAGGTGGGCGGCGCGGGCCACTGGTCGCTGTGGGTGGACCGCGCGTGGAACGTGCCGCTGGCCTTCGAGGAACGCCGCGCGGACGGCGCGGTGGTGCGCCGCGCGGCGTTCCTGAAGGTGAACGCCGCGCCGGCGAAGGTCGCGGCAGCGGTTCCGGCCGTGCCGGAGGGCCTGCGCGGCGCGCTGGGGCGGGCGCTGCCGGGTCTGAGTCTCCCGGCGGGGTTCACGCCGGTCGGGGTGCGGGCGCGCGTGGCAGGCGGGGTCGAGGTGACCCTGAGCGACGGTCTGAACGTGCTGGCACTGGTGCTGGCCCCGCAGGACGTCAGGGGCGCGCCGGGCGTGGCGTCCCGGCGGGTGGGAAAGGTGTTCGTGTGGCTGGTCGGGAACCTCCCGGACGCGGAGTTGCGCGCGGCGCTCGCGGGGGTGCGGCGGGCCTCGGCGGACACCCTGGGAACTTTTGCGGGGCCGGGCGACTCTAACCCGTAGAACACGCACACCACGGTTCACACAGCAGCGCACCCCCGCTTCAAGGAGACCCCATGACCCTGACTCCCCTGACCCGCCCCCTGAGCGCCGAGGACGCCGCGCACTTCCTGCGGCGCACGGCGTTCGGCGCGACCGACGCGCAGATCCGCGCGCTGGTGGGCAAGGACGCCCGCACGGCCGCGCGCGAGGCCCTGGCGTTCGATCAGAAGACCGCGCCCGGTAATCCCTTCGATCCCATGCAGGGGGCCGGCCCGGGGCCGATGCTGCAACTCACGCGCGGCGCGTGGCTGTTCGAGCTGGTGTACGGCCCGCACCCGCTGCGCGAGAAACTGGCCCTGACCTGGAGTAACCACTTCGTGATCGGCACCGACAAGGTCCGGAACGTGCACGCGCTGGCCGGGTACCTGGGCCTGCTGCGGCGGCACGCGGCGACCACGAGTTTTGAACGCTTCACGCTGGAGGTCGCGCAGGCCCCGGCGATGCTGCGGTACCTCGACAACGATCAGAACCGGCGGGGGAAACCGAACGAGAATTTCAGCCGGGAACTGCTGGAACTGTTCACGACCGGCATCGGGCAGTACTCCGAGGACGACGTGCGCGAGGGCGCGCGCGCCCTGACCGGCTGGACCTTCGAGGGCGGGCGCGGCAACCAGAACTACCTGGAACCGTCACGGTTCGTGTTCAACGAGCGGCAGCACGACCCGGGCCGCAAGACGTACCTGGGTCAGAGCGGCGAGTTGCGCGGCGAGGACATCATCCGGCTGGCCGCCACGCACCCGCAGACGGCCACGTTCGTGAGCCGCAAACTGCACCGCGCGTTCCTAGCCGACACGCCGGACACGGCGGCCGTGCAGGGCAGCGCCGAAACGTGGCGGCGCACGAATGGGAATGTGCGGGCCGTGCTGGAAGAACTGCTGTCCAGCGAGGCCTTCTACGCCAGCCGCGCCCGGATCATCCGCAGTCCGGTCGAGTACGTGGTGGGCGCGCTGCGCACCCTAGGGCAACCGAAGATGGACGCCAAGGCCCTGCTGAACCTCACGCAGACGGCCGGACGCATGGGGCAGGTGCTACTGCAACCCGAGAACGTCAAGGGCTGGGACGGCGGGCGCGAGTGGATCAACGACACCACCCTGCTGCTGCGCCTGCAACTCGCGGCGGCCCTGACGCTGGGCAGCAAGGCCCCGCCCCTGACGGCCGCGCCGTCCGCGCTGGCCCTGACCGGCCTGGAACGCCCGCCCAGCGCGGCGGCCACCCTGAAGCTGAACCCGCAGCAGGCGACGTACCTGCACCTGATCAGCCCTGAATTCCAGCTGGCCTGACCCCGACCGGGTTGTGGGCTGTGGGCACCGTGTCCAACCATTCTCCTTTGCTTTGAACATGAACCTTCCGGGAGGTTTTGCCGTGACGAACCGACGTGATTTCCTGAAACTCTCCGCCCTGGCGGCCGCCGCCACGACCGGCATGCCCGGTTTCCTGGCGCGCGCCGCCGCGCAGGCCGCTGGCAGCAAGACCCTGGTCGTGATTCAGCTGACCGGCGGGAACGACGGCCTGAACACCCTCGTTCCGTACAGCAACGGCGCGTACTACGCCGCGCGGCCCACCATCGCCATCCCGAAGAAGGACGTGCTGACCCTCACGCCGGACCTGGGCATGCACCCCGCGATGAGGCCGCTGATGGGCCTGTGGGACGGCGGCCGCATGGCCTGGATGGAGAACGTGGGCTACCCGAACCCGAACCGCAGTCATTTTGCCAGCATGGCGATCTGGCACACGGCGGACCCCTCGCAGGCGCAGTCGGACGGCTGGATCGGCCGTCTGGCCGAGAGCATCGGCGATCCGTTCTGCGCCAGCAACATCGGCGCGGCCACGCCGCAGGCGCTGCGGGCCAGCGAGTTCAGCCTGCCCAGCATCGACACGGTGGATAACTTCCAGCTGAAGCTCCCGCAGGGTCTGGGCGGCGCGTTCGGGGACATGCTGGACGCCGCCAGGAGCGGTGAGGCGGCGTTCCTGACGCAGGCGACCCGGCAGATGATGAAGAACACGGCGCGCGTGCAGGCCAACGCCCAGAAGTACCGGGCCGGGGCGACGTACCCGGAAGGGAGGTTCGCTGCGCAGCTGCGCGACACGGCCCGCCTGATCGCCGCCGGGGTAGGGCAGCGGGTGCTGTACGTGTCGCTGGGCGGCTTCGACACGCACGCCGGGCAGCGCGCCGAGCAGGACGAGCTGCTGGGCACGCTCGCGTCGGGCCTCGCGGCTTTCCACGCGGACCTGGAACGGCAGGGACTGGCCGAGAACGTGGTCGTCATGGGCTTTTCCGAGTTCGGGCGGCGCGTCGCCGAGAACGGCAGCGCCGGCACCGATCACGGCAAGGGCAGCGTGATGTTCGCGCTCGGTAGCGGCGTCAGGGGCGGCGTGCACGGCAGCAGCCCGGATCTGGAGGACCTGTCGGACGGGGACATCAAGTACCGGCAGGATTTCCGGGGCGTGTACGCCGAGGCGCTGAGCGGCTGGCTGGGCCTGAACGCCCGCGAGATCCTGAACGGCGACTTCCGGGGTCCGGGCTGGCTGGCATGAAGGCCACATGCAGGGTGACGCTGGCGCTGGCGGCGCTGCTGGGCGGCGCGGCGCTGGCCCTCCCGAAGTACCGCCTGCAGGCCGCGCCGCAACTGCACCTGACGGGCGGGAACGAGCTGTGGCAGCTGGACCGCCGCGTGATGCCCTGCTCGTACTGCCACGTGCAGGAGGCGGGCGGCGCGCCCTGGAATCCGTTCGGGCAGGCTATCCAGGCGACGTTCCGCCGCGAGGCGGAGGCGGGCCGCGCCGTGAAGTTCCCGCAGGCACTCTCGGTGCTGCTCGAATCGGGCGGGGACGCCGACGGCGATGGGTACCCGGACGCGCTGGAGATCTTTGCCAGAACACTGCCCGGCGATCCGGCCAGCCGCCCGGAGCGGCCCGTGGCCGACCTTCAGGCAGAGTTCGACGCGGCGGGCGGCGCGGCGCAGTTCGCCCCGCCGGAACCCGGCCGGAAGGGCACCGGGAACAAATAAATAATCCGCCTCTTACGGGCGGCTGCGTTTCTTTCGATTGATAGGAATAGAATACCACGGAATGCAGGAACCGTCAAGCCTATGCACGGGCACCGGAAAACTCGCCCTGACACGCTCCTGTTGCGGGGGCGGCCGGGCGGGGTATGCAGCGGGTCCCTGCCTTCAGAGGTCTTTCTCCCAGGTGATCCACATGCGTTCCGTGCGGTAGCCCAGGCGGGTGTTCACGCGCAGCATGGGCAGGTTCAGGACCGTGCCGCCCGTCCCGGCATGCGTGTGGCCCTCCCCTTTCGCCCAGGTCAGGGCGTGGGCTTTCAGGGCAGTCGTCACGCCCCGGCGGCGGTGATCCGGGTGGGTGACGGTTCCCTCGCTGCAAGAGTTTCCACAGGCGAGGGAATAGCGACCAGCACGAAGGCCCAGGAGGCAGGGGCTTGAAATTCCCCGGTCTCATGGGCCTTTATGCGAAGTGACTATGCCTCGCATCCCCAGCCTACCGCACAGCATCATCACCGCTCAGCTGAACCGGGTCACCAGCCTCAGTGGCCTCATCCCCTACAGCACCCTGTGTAAAAGTGCCATCTCCAAAGAGATGGCGCGGGACTCCTTCGCCTCCACGGAGGACTTCAAGCGTCGAGCCAGGAACGCGCCGGAGGGCGCGTTCCTGGCCATTGATTTCGTCATGGTGCCCCACGCCGGACGGACGATGGAAGGCGTGAACTACCACTACAGCGGTCAGGCCCAGACCCGTCTGGGCCATCAGTTCACCTCCGCGGCCCTGGTCAGGTTCGGTGAAGATCCAGTTCCGTTGCTGGAGCGCTTCAAGGTTTCCCAGGCCCTGCATACAGAGCGCTATCCTTACCGTACAGCGACTCAGGAAATGATCCACGTCGTCCAGGATTGCCTCGCGGCGGGCGTCCCCATGGCGGGTCTCCTCCTGGATGGGGAGTTCGGGCGGGACGCGGCTGTGACCTTCAGTCGCGAGCATCAGATTCCGGTATTGATCCGTGCCAAAGCCAATATGACCGTGCAGTTCGAGGGTGAGGGACTCACCCTCGGTGCGCTGAGTCGGCAGTTCCCTCCAGAACGCTGCCACCTGTACGCGGAGTTCGGGTGGCGTGTCCGTCGATTGTCGGTCACCCGTGAGGTCGGTGGGTTCGATGTCCTGATCGTGTGGCGCAAGGTGCACGGGGAGTGGACACGGTTTTTCCTGTTCAGCACGTTTGGTGGTGACGTCACGGTTCGCTCACTGCTGCGGGCCTGGAAGGCCCGCTGGGGAATTGAGGTGATTCACCGGTTCTTCAAGCAGAACCTGGGACTGGGACGCTGTCATTGCCGGACGATCCAGGCGCAGGAGAACTGGGTGTGGTGCGTGGTGGAGGCCTTTCACGCGGTGTTACGGGTGCGTAGGGAAGTACCGGGAATGACGTGGCGGGCCGCACAACGGCAGGCAGCTCAGAATGCCGAAAAGTACGTCCTGACCGGGATGGAGCAGGACGGCCCCCTGCTTGACGCCGCGTGACACGACATCAGCAGGGAAGTGGAAACTCTTGCTCGCTGTCCACTTCCGTGCCACGTGGCGTCAGGCGGGTCAGGGCGACGATCTGGCCGCGCCAGCGGGTCACGAACGCGGCCTCTTCACGCCGGATCACGTCCCGCAGGCCGTCACGGGTGAGGGGGTCGGGCATGGTGGTGGGGTTGCGCGGCTGGTCGCGCACGCCAGTCTGGTGCAGGGCGTACAGGGCGTCCCAGTCGGCTTCGGGGGCGTCCGGGTTCAGGCGTTCGGGTTCGTAGCCGGCGAGGAACAGCCGCTCCTGAAGCCCCTCGAAGGGCGCAGGGTCGAAGGTGGTCAGGTCCAGGTGCGCGCCCCAGGACTGCCACGCGTTGCGGAACCCGGCCGCCGCGAAGAAGGTCATCTGCTCCGTGAAGTCCTCACGGGTGACGCCCAGCACGCGCCGGAACCCGGCGGGAATTGCAGCCAGATGCGCCAGCAGCAGCGGCGTGAACGACGCGGCGTCTCCGGCCATGTCCAGGCGCAGGGCGTCCGGCACGCCCTCTCCGAACGGCGCGAGGCGCGCGGTGGCGACCACCACGCCGTCCTGCTCGGCCACGAGGCGCGTGGGGCGGGTGCCGGCGGGACTTTCGCGGAAGTGTTCCGGCGTGTACGTCCAGTGGCCGCGCACGCCCTCCGTGACAAGGCGGGCGACGGCTGCGGCGTCGGTGGCGCGGAATGGGCGGAGGGTGGGCAGGTGGTCGGTGCGGTGTGTCGCGTGGGTCATGGCCGTCATGGTGCGCGGCGCCCCACCCTGGAGGCGAACCGGGCGGGTAAGCCTTCTGGCCTAGGGTCGGGTGGAGGGTCATCTGGTCCGTGCATATGCGGCGTGTTTGCCCGGCAGTGGAACCCGCTGGGGCAGGCTGGAGATGGAGATCGGGTGAAGATGCAGTGGTCCGCATACTCAGACTCTATTCACGGAAGGGCTTGACCTTATTACGCCACCGGCGTATTATGTCTTTACCGGAACGGAGGCGACGTTGGTGCGCCTGCACCCCACGACGGATACCGGCCCCAGATCACGTCTGCCGACCCCATGTCGACTGACCCTGCGCGGCCAGCCCCCACCCTCACAGAGCCCAGTCAGGCCGCCCGTCACCACGATAGGCGGCCCTTTTCTGCCCGCGCCCAGCCTATCTGGCAGGCAGACTGGGCGCTCTACGCGGCGGCCCACGGGAGCGGCCGGCAGGGCCTATCTATGGGACTGTGAAGGTGTCCCCATAAGTGTACACAGTACACATACTCTTCTCGGGGTAGGATACGAAACATGTCCAGCGACATCCCCCAGCTGAGTGTGAACACCATCCGCACCCTGAGCATCGACGCCGTGCAGGCCGCCAACAGCGGCCACCCAGGCGCTCCCCTCGGCGCCGCACCCATGGCGTACGCGGTGTGGCAGGACTTCCTGCGCTTCAACCCGGCCCACCCGGAATGGTCCGGACGCGACCGCTTCGTGCTGTCCGCCGGGCACGCCAGCATGCTGATCTACAGCCTGCTGCACCTCACCGGCTACGACATGCCCCTCGAGGAACTCAAGAACTTCCGCCAGTGGGGCAGCAAGACCCCCGGCCACCCCGAGTTCTTCCACACCCCCGGCCTCGACGCCACCACCGGCCCGCTCGGGCAGGGCGCCGCGATGACCGTCGGCATGGCCATGGCCGAAGCGCACCTCGCCGCGCGCTACAACCGCCCCGGTTTCCCTATCTTCGACAACCACACGTACTCCATCCTCGGTGACGGCGACCTGCAAGAAGGCGTGAACCACGAGGCCGCCGCCCTGGCCGGCCACCTGCGCCTGAACAAACTGATCTGGCTGCACGACGACAACGAAGTCCAGCTGGACACTGCCACCTTCAAGGCCGAAAGCGAGAACACCGCCCAGCGCTACGAGGCGTACGGCTGGAACGTCCTGAAAGTCGCCGACGGCAACGACCTCGACGCCATCCGCGCCGCCATCAGGGAAGCGCAGACCAGTGACCGCCCCACCCTGATCCAGGTGCGCACCGTCATCGGCTTCGGCAGCCCCCGCGCCGGCACCAGCAAAGCCCACGGCGAACCACTGGGCGCCGAGGGCGTCACGACCACCAAGGCCGCGCTCGGCTGGGAATACCCGCCCTTCACCGTGCCCGACGAGGTCCGCGCCCACATGGACGCCACCGAACGCGGCGCCAAACTGGAAGCCGACTGGAACGCCCTGATGGACGGCTACCGCGCCGCGCACCCCGAACTGGGCGCCGAAGTGGACGCCCTGCTGGCCCGCGAACTGCCCGCCAACCTCAGCGACGTGCTGCCCAGCTACGAGGTCGGCGGGAAGGCCGTCGCCACCCGCAACGCTGGCGGCGAGATCATCAACGCCCTGGCCGCCGCCGTGCCCGGCCTGATGGGCGGCAGCGCCGACGTGTCCGGCAGCACCAAGACGACCATCAAGGACGCCGGCGAGATGCAGAGCGGCAGCATGGCCGGCCGCAACGTCCTGTTCGGCGTGCGCGAGTTCGGCATGACCGCCGCCGCCAACGGCCTGAGCCTCTACGGCGGCCTGCGCCCCCTGGTCGGCACGTTCCTGGTGTTCGCCGATTACCTGAAACCCGCCTACCGCCTCAGCGCCATCCAGATGCAGCCCGTCACGTTCGTCCTGACGCACGACTCCATCGGCCTGGGCGAGGACGGCCCCACCCACCAGCCCATCGACCAGCTGGCCATGCTGCGCGCCGTGCCCGGAGCGCACGTCATCCGCCCCGCCGACGCCAACGAGACGGCCGCCGCGTGGCAGATGGCCCTTGAGTACGACAAGGGCCCCACCGCGCTGGCCCTCACCCGACAGGACCTGCCCATCCTGCCCCGCAACCACGCCGGCGTGAAGAAAGGCGCGTATGTGCTGCGTGACGCCGACGGTGCCAGCGGTGAGGGCGCGCAGATCATCCTGATCGCGTCGGGCAGCGAGGTCAGCCTCGCCCTGAACGCCGCCGAAGCGCTGGCCGAGAACGGCATTCCGGCGCGCGTGGTCAGCATGCCCTGCATGGAAGTCTTCCGCGCGCAGGACCGCAGCTACCGCGACAGCGTCCTGACGCCCGGCGTGAAACGGGTCGCCATCGAGGCCGCCAGCAAGGGCCCCTGGTACGAGTGGGTCGGCACGGACGGCGCCGTCATCGGCATGGACACCTTCGGGGCCAGCGCGCCCGCCGAGGTGCTGTTCGAGAAGTTCGGGTTCAGCGTCCCCAACGTCGTCAAGGTCGTCAAGAGCGTCCTGTAAGCCCCGCACGCACCAGAAAGCCGGACCCGCTCAGCGACGAGGGGGTCCGGCTCTTTGGTCTGGCGCTGTGTGGTGCACTCGACTGGATTCGAACCAGTGGCCTGCCCCTTAGGAGGGGGCCGCTCTATCCAACTGAGCTACGAGTGCCGACTGTGGGCGCGGCAGCGGCGCAGCGGGGATTATAGCAGGGCCGCCCACAGGCGGGAATGCCTGCGCGCAGGGCAAGCAAACGTGAGATAAAAATGTAAGCGCGGCCTACCTATACTCCCTTGAGGTTCTTCATGACGAACGCTGTGTACACCATGACCGTCCGCGCCCTGTCGGGCGTTGTTTCTGAACGGGCTGCCGAGACCATGCTGCGCGCGGTGCTGCGCGAGCAGAACATTGCGCCCGATACGGTGTCGGCGCAGGAGATGCAGCAACTGATTTCCGGTTCGCTGCTGGACCGGCTGTCGTCCGTGATGCCGTCGGCGCAGGCGCGGCGGGAACTGCAGAGCCTGTCGGGGCAACTGGAATCGAAGTACCCGAAAGCGCCGACGCTGTTCACGCAGAACGTGCCGCTGGCCACCTGGGATGACGCCGAGGGGGGCACGACCGTCTGGAATGACCTGATGCTCAGCGCGGATGATTTTGAATTCGAGGACCCCGAGTACGGGGGCATGCTGGAAGGCCGCGCGTACGACCTGTCGACCACGCTGGATCAGGACGCCCTGATTCAACTGCTGGGGAAACTGTCGGGCGTGCAGGGCGTGATGGTGTGCCGTTCCAGTGGTGAGGTGCTGCGGTCCCGGTCCGTGAAGGACCCGGCGGGTCTGGGCAGCGTGGTCGCGGCGAGCGCCATGCTGTTCCAGAAGCGGGCGCTGCGGCTGATGTCGGCGGATCTGGGTGGTCAGACGGTGTGCATGTGCCCGCTGGGCGCGTACTGCGTGGCCGTGGTGGCCAATTCTCAAGCGAACGTGGGGAGACTTCTTGTGGAACTTCAGCAGTTGCGGGTAGCGGCGTGAATTCGGCTGTGCAGGGTGAAGGCAACGGGCAACCGAAGGGCGGCGCGTGGCGGGCGACGCTGGCGCTGGGTGCGCTGGGCCTGGGCGGAACGGGCCTGACCGGGCTGGGCGGCGCGGGCGCGCAGGACCTGGCGGCGTACACCAGGCTGGCGCAGAACCTGGACGGCGCGGTGACGGCGCGGGCCTCCTCGGCCCAGGCGGCCCTGACGCGCCTGGACGCGGCGCAGTCGGCGCTGGACGCCCTGGCCCCCACCATTCGCAACCGGCAGATCGTGTCGGGCCTGAAAGACGCCATGGGCGGCGCGCGGGCCGCGCTGGGGCGCACGCCGGCCGAACTGGAAGCGCAGGTGCTGCTGTCGCGCGGGCTGATGCGCAAGGCGCTGTACGACCAGACGCTGGCGCTGCTGTCGGGCGCTCCGGCGAACGGCGCGGCGCAACTTCAGCTGCTGGGCCGCGAGTTCGGCCTGGGTGCCGAGGCGCTCCAGGCACTGTCCAGTGACGCGAAGGCCGGGCGGCTGGAGCGCACGGCGTGGCGGCTTCAGCGGGCGGCGGTGCAGAAGGTCAGCGCCAGTCTGACGGCGGCGCGGGCCACGCAGAGCACGGCGTCGTACGTGAACCTGGCGCGCGCGACCGGGTGGTTCACGGTGGTGCAGGATTCGGCGGGCGCGGGCGGCCTGAAGGTCTCGCAGTTCGGGGACGCGCTGCGGCAACTGACCTCGGGTGACACGGCGGCGCTGGAGACCTCACTGGCGGCGCTGCGTTCGGGCACGGCGACCTTCGCGGCGACCCTGGCCACCCCGCCAGCGGCGACCCCGACCGGGACGAAACCGGCGGCCGGGGGCACGGCCCCCACGGTGACGCCCGTTCCGGTCACGCCGGCCACACAGACCCCAGATGCCCAGACCCCGGCCACACAGACACCGGCCACTCAGACGCCAGCGACCCAGACCCCGGGAGCGCAGGCGCAGGCCACGGCGGGTGCTGGTGCGGCGTACGTGGCGCTGGGCCGCGCCCTGGCGGCGTCCGGGCACGCGGATAACGCTGCGGCGCGCGCAGCCCTGGCCGAGGCGGGCACGGCCCTGGCGGGCGCTCCGGCGGCGCTGCGGAACGCGGCGGGCTTCGACCGCCTGCAGGGGGCAGTGGCGGGCGCGGCGGGTCGCAGCGCCCTGCGTCCCACGGACGTGCAGGCCCTGATCGCCTCGCTGGCGAACGTGGAGAACGCCGCGGCGGGCCAGCCCGTCAGCCGGCTGGACGGCGCGAGTACCGGCGTGTCCCGCTGGTTCAGCGGGTGGCTGCGCGTGCTGATTTTCGCGCTGCTGGCGGGCCTGACGGTCCTGCCGCTGTACCTGCTGAACCTGGCGTTCGGCGGGCGGAACACCTACTGGCGGGCCATCATGGTGGGTCTGGGCCTGCTGATGCTGCCGCTGTTCCTGGAGGGCCTGTTCGGGCTGCTGGGCGCGTTCGGTGACCTGTTCGGGGCCGCGCCGCTGCGGAACCTGCTGAACCTGACGCTCACGCAGGGCGCGTACGCACTGCCCGTCTGGGCCGTCCTGAGCGCCGCCGCGCTGGGCCTGATGGCCTTCGGGTTCCGTGGTCTGTGCGAGCAGTTCGGGCTGCTGGGCACCGCCAAGCCCAGCGTGCAGAACACCACGCAGCACACCAGCATCGACTGGGATGAGGAGGTCTCATGACCGGCGGATCACTGCACCGCCTGCCGGTCCAGATGCTGGGCGATCTGGTGTCGCCCCGCGCGCTGGAACGCATCCTTCAGGACGCCGCGCAGGCACGGGGCACCAGCATCGAGCAGCTGGAAGTGCAGGTACTCGAGGACATCCTCAAGCGGGAGGTCTTCAAGCGCCTGCAACTGAGCGTGCCCGCGCCACTGGCCAAGAAACGCGTGTCGGAAGTTCTGAACGAACTGATGAAGACCACGCAGGAACGCCAGTTGCCCACGCCGACCATCAGTTCGCTGCTCGGACTGGAAGACGGCGCGCGGCGCTTCACGCTGTACTTCGACTGGCCGGAAACGCAGCGTCTGCGTGGCGTGCTGAGCGTCGCCAAGCAGGAGGAAAAGGAAGGGCGTGACATTGCCGCCCTGGTCCTGGAAGGGCAGAACCTGATCGAGGTCATGGACCGCCGCCTGCGCGAGGGGCTGGTCGAGCAGGCGCAGGACCTCGCGGAACTGAAGGCGACGTTCGCGCGCGTGCAGGGCATGGGGGGCCGCGAGGTCCGCCGCCTGGACACCCTGATCGGGCAGATCGACGAGGCGCAGCAGCAGGGCACGCTGCTGCCCGGCGAGGTCGAGCGGGCGCGGAACATCACCTTCAACCTGCGCAAACTGCTGGAATCGTCGGTGGTGCAGACCGTCGAGAACGTGGACACCGCCGAGATTCCCACGTCCGCCACGATCCTCGACCCGGACGCGCAGGCGCGCGTGCTGGCGCTGGAACAGGAGCACGCCGCCCAGCAGCTCGGCACGCTGGACCGCGAGTTCACGGCCCTGATGGACGCCCGCCCGGACCTGCGCGCCCAGCACGACGCGCTGCGCAGCCTCCAGCACGGCAACCAGTTGACGGCCGACACGGTCGAGAACTGGCGCGAGCAGCTGAAGTTCGAACGGACGACCCTGCTGGCCGAACAGCAGACGCAACTGATGCGCCTGGAATCCGCGCTGTCGGGCGTGGCGACCGGCGCGGACATGCGCATCGCCCTGGATTCCGCGCGGCACCTGCTGGACATCGGCAGCCTCGCCACGGACGAGTTGCAGGAACTGCGGACCATGCAGGAATCGTTGCGGGCCGGCGTGAACGCGCAGGCGCAACTGGCCACGCAACGCGAACTGCTGGACATCGAACGCTCGGGGCGCAACGTGGCCGGTGCCAGCGCGGAACTCGCGCCGCTGCTGGCGCAGGCCCGCGCGGCCCTGGCGCAGGGGCAGGAGCCGGATATCGCCACGCTGTGGAGCCTGCTGGAGCGCCGCATGGGGGCCGCCGCGCAGGAACGCGAGGACTTCGACGCCCGCGCCGACCGCGTGGTGCAGGAGTACGACACGGTCCGCAGTCTGGCCGGCGAGACCACGCAGAAACTCGGCCGGCTGGCCGACACGCTGCGCGCCCAGCGCCGCCTGGGCCGCATGAGCGCGCAGGCCCGCGAACGCTACGAGCAGACGCTGCACGACGCCGAGGCCCTGCTGGCCGAAGCGCACGCCGAGTACCGCGCCGCGCAGGAAGTCACCGCCACCTTCGGCCAGGACGCCCTGAGCGGCCTGCTGGACGTGTTCGATTTCGAGGAAGCGACCGACACCAACCTGTTTGCTGCCGCCCCAGACCCGTCCGCCGCCCCGCTGCCGCCCGTGAACATCACTCCGTCGAACACCGGTCAGGTGGCGCCCAGCGCGTCCTCGCTGTTCGACACGCTGCTGTCGTCCATCACGCCCGGCGGGGCCCCGCCCGCCAGCGCCCCGGTTGCCGGGGCCAGTACCTCCACGCCGGCCCCGACTGGATTCCCCACGTCCTTCTCACTGCCGGACACCACCGCGCCCGCGCAGGAAGCCGTGGAAACGTGGCTGTTCCAGGGCGGGCAGATTCAGCACGGCCCGCAGGACACCGCCGCACAGGGCATGGCGGCGCTCCTGGCGCAGGCCAGCGCGCTGGGCCTGCAACGCCTGGACATGAACGACGCCGCGCACGTCTGGTCCGCCCGCAGCAGCGCCCCCGGCGAGTGGCGCCTGGGCCGCGCGGTCACCTGGACTGCCCTGGACGAACGGGTCGGCCCGTGGCTCGACACCGGCGAGAGCTGACTGCTCCCCCGCCACCCCGCCGCCCGGCATACTGGGCGGCATGACCGCCGACTCTCCCCTTCCGGAACCGGGCTCCGAACTGCTGCTGCGCGGCCTGAGCGAACAGCAGCAGTTCGGAGCCCGGCTGGCAGCCGCCCTGCCGCCCGGCAGCGTCCTGTTCCTGGAAGGCGAACTGGGCGCCGGGAAGACCAGCCTCACGCAGGGACTGGTCGCCGCGCTGGGCTTCACCGACACCGTCACCAGCCCCACCTACGCCCTCATGAACGCCTACCCCACCCCGGCCGGACAGGTCCTGCACGTCGACGCGTACCGCGTACGCGACATGAACGAACTGTACGAGATGGACCTTGAGGACCTGATCGAGAGCAGCCGCCTGAGCATCATCGAATGGGGTGAGGGCCTGTACGCCGACTACCCCGCCGCACCCATCCTGCTGCTCGAACACCTGGACGGCACGCCCGACGTGCGGCGCCTGACCCGCAGGCGCTGAAGACGCAAATCTTCTGAACGGCAGGTCAGACGCACAGTACACTGGCGGTCATGACGGAACGGTTTCAGCAGAGCAGACACAAAGTCCCCCTGCCCGTTCAACCGGTGCTTCAATTACCGGACCCGCCAGCCCCGGCACATCTGGAAGCGCAGCGGCATATGCTGCAACGCTTCACGGCCCGCTCGCAGACCGCCCAGCGACAGGCCGCCGCGCCCGTGCTACGGGCAGCCAGCCTCGACCGTCAGGAACAGGACCGCCTGACCGGCGAACGCGCCACCTTGCAACGCCAGATCTCCACGCTCGGCCAGCCCGCGCCCTCACAGCAACCAGCGCAGCCGCCAGTCCCGGTGAAACCCACCACGCCCACCGACTGGGTCACGGTCATGCGCCACCGCGCCGAGGGCGTCGAGGGGCAGCGTCTGGACACCCGCGCCTTCGGGGAATTCCAGACCCTGCAACGACAGGTGGCGCAGACCCTCGCCCACAGCTTCCGCCATGACCGGGGCGAGGCGTCCGCCCGGTATGCCACCTACGGCGAGCACCTCGCCACGCTGCAACGCCACGCGCTGAGCGCCCCGGTATCCCGCGTGGTGCTGGGCATGGTGTCCCCATCCGAACGCCTACCGCTGCAACGCGCCGCCGATGAAGCCCTGCAACGACAACTGGCGCAAGAACAGGCGGCGCTGAACTTCGGCACCCTGAGTTCCCTGCAACGGCAACTGGCCGAGTTGGACGCCGAGGCGACCCAGCCTGTCCTGCAACGCATTCAGGCGCGACGCGGGGCGGGGAACCCACTGCCGGAGGCCATTCAGCGGCACCTAGAACAGGGCCTGAACCACGACCTGAGCCGGGTGCGGATTCACGACGACGCGGAAGCGGACACGCTGGCCAAGGGCGTGAACGCTACCGCATTCACCACTGGCACCGACATCTTCTTCCAGGCGGGGCGGTTCAACCCGAATACGCAGAGCGGGCTGGAACTGCTGGCGCACGAGGTGACGCACACGGTGCAGCAGAGCCAGGGCCGCGTGGGGACGGGCATTGACCCGGACGCCGGACTGGAGCAGGAAGCGCGGGCGATGGGCGCGAGGCTCGCAAGCCAGCCCATCACAAGAAGCGCGAACGTTCGTGAAGTGAATGCCGTGCCAGTCCGGAAGGTCGGATCTTCGGGCAAGGCTGTGCAACGCTGGAGACTTGGCGACCTCAAAAAGCTGGCGGGCAGTGCAGGCAACAGGGTCACCGGAGTCATCAAGAGCGTCAAGAAACAGGCCCAGCAGAGTGTGCAGCGGGCCGCAAACAACGTCAAGAAAGCGGCAGCAGCCGCGACCAAGAAGGTCCATGCCACCATCAGCAAGACCGGCGCCCGGATCGGCACCTTGACCTCGACTCTTCGCGGGAAAGTGAAGAAAGCGGGACAGACGGTCAGGCAGTATGCCAGCAAGACACTCACCAGGGTCACTCACGTCGCTCAGAAAGCGAACCAGCAGAGAAAAGCCATAGGAACGCACCTCGCCGCGAAAGCCAACCAGCTTCGGCACAACGCCGCGAAAGCCGTTCAGAAAGTTACGAAGCTGGCCAGCAGTTCTCTCCAGAAGACAGCAGCGGGCGTGAAACAGCTCGGGCAGCGTGTTCAGGCAACCGTCAAGGAGTTACCCGCCAGGGCCAGAGCTGCCAGGGATGAATACAAGGCCAAAGCGGCCGCCGCTCTTACGAAGGCCAAAGCCAGACAGCAGCAGCTCATCCAGCAAGCCAAGGAAGCGGGCCAGAAAGCAGAGAAGGCCGCCAGAGCCAGCGTCGCCAGAGCCTCACGTCAGCTCGACGAAGGCAGAAAAAAGGCCGCGGCCCTCGCGGTCCAGGGCTGGAACACCACCGTCAAAGGGGTGAAGAACGTCTCGGCCTGGGCCACCGAGAAAGTCAATGCAGTCAGGAACAGTCCCAAGTTCAAGAAAGCCGTTCATTTCCTGAAAACGTCCGGCGTGCAGATTGCCAAGGTCGGCGCGGCCATCGTCGTCGGGGGCGCCGTCATCGCCGGTGCCGCCGCACTCACAGCAGCGACCGGCGGGCTGGCGGGTCCCGTGCTGGTAGGAGCACTGTTCGCCTCCGGCGCACTGGGCGGCGCCGCCGGCACCGTGGTCGAAAACCTGCTGACAGGAAAACAGTGGGGTCATGACATCAATGCCAAGAGCCTGATCACGGACGGCGTACTGGGCGTGGCGGTGGGTCCCGCCGCCAAACTGGTGGGCGGCGTGGCACGCGCGGCGGGCCGCCCGGTGCTGGCTGGACTGGGCAAAGCGGCGGCCCGGCTTCCCGGCAGCACGTATGTGCAGGGACTTGCAACGGCGGCTCGCACCTCCACGGGGATCCTGGCACGCAACGTCCGCACAGCAGCCACCACGCGCTGGAACACCCTCAAGTCGGGCGCGCAGCCCGTTCTGAGCGCAGTGGGAACGCACGTCGGCAGCAGTCTGCCGGGGCAGGCATTCAGAGCGGTTGACTCCACTTTCAGCACGGGCATTCGTGGGCTGGCAGGGCTGGCGGCAAGTGGCGCCCGGCAGGGTGGAGTCGTCGTCAAAGGAGTATCGGACGCCGTCCGCACCCGCGTGGCAAGCGTGACGGGCAGGCCGGGCATCAACAACGCGATCCGCGCTGCCCGGCAGGTCACGGGTAACGCCAGGGACCGCGTGGCTGTCGCGGGGATGCAGGCCCGCAATGCAGCCGGGCGTGGATGGACGAATGCGAAGACAAGAATCGGTGTTCTTGAGCAAGATGCACGCTTTGAGCTGCACGGTCGCGGTCTGGCTATCGATCCGACTCGTTCAGTCTCGGCCCATCTGTTCAGCGCTGCAGAGCGCAATCTGTCTGCTATGCGCAATTACGTTTCCAGCGAGGCCAGGGTCATTGGTGGAGAGGTGCGGGATACGTGGCTGGGCACGGCCGGCCATGGTGGCGTGTTGCGCACGGCCGGGAAGATGGAAGGTCTGGTCGCCCGTACGCCTTCGCTGGCGGCCGGCTGGAAGCAGGAACTGGCGGTGGCCCGTTCGGGGCTGGTCAGGGAACGCATCCGGATGCTGCGGCTGGAGGCCCGGGCGGCAGGTTCCACGCTGTCCAGAAGGGCGGCACGACGTCAGGCCCGAACGCAGGTGACACAGGATATGGTCCGCGACCGCGCCGCGCGAACGGTCCGGCCCGACTTTCTCAAGCGGGCCAGCGACGCGTACGCAGCAGAAAACCAAGCGGCGCGGACAGGCATGGACCCCAGCCGGGGCATTCTGGCGCAGCTTCCACGCGCCTACTGGACCGGCGCGCAGCAGATGGTCGGTGACGCCTGGGGGCGCCTGAGCACGCTGGGGAATGCGGGGGGCGTGGCTGGTGCCGGGGCGGTCGCTGGAGGCTGGATGAGTGAGGAAGTCTTCAAAACGTACCTGACAGGTGCAGCCAAAGCCTACAAGAAGGACGAACAGGCAACCTACCCGAATGCCCAGCACCTGCGGGAGGGTTCACAGGAAGTCAGCAACAACCTGCTGAAGAACGCCGTCTCTGCCGGAACTGGGCTGACTTCAGAGGCGCAGGGCGGTTCCCTGATGATGCTGACACCGTTCGACAAGACCGTGAAGACAGCCGCCGCGCTTGGCGGCTACACCTCCATTACAGATACCAAGGAACTGACATACGAACCTCCCGATCAGGACACCCAGACGCCGGAAGAAAGGGCGATCCCGTGAGTCTGCTGAGCACCCTGAAACTCCTGCTCACCAGACCGGAGCGGGCACGTGACAGGCCGCGCGTCGCGTACCCGTCGCCCAGGGCAGCGGTGCTGGCCTTTCTCCACGACCCGCAGTGGGGAGCGCGGGTGGTTGAGCAGGGCGAGGAACGCATCGTGTTCGAGTACGACGGTGTGATCGGAGAATGGCTGGACGACCCGACCGGCGACTGGCTGCACCTGCGGTTCCGTGACCCCTTCACCGAAGCGCAGCGGGCCAGCGAACTGGCCATGTACGAGGGCTGGTCAGCCCACTGCGCACAGCACACCTTGTTCCGCTGGGATATCGATGAGCAGGCGCAGGAGTACTACGGAGACGCGTTCGCGCTGTTCCACGAACAGTACAACCAGCTGGAGTGCATCTGGGGAGCGTTCAACAGCGCAAAACTGCTCAGAGAGGGCAGTAACCGAATTGCTATGGGGAGAAACAATGACGTCTTTGTCACTGTCTATAGAGCTCCTACCACTGCAATAGCGCTGTGGCACTGGCTTGATAGTGGGGCACCAGCAGGAACACACCGTCTGAGAAGCACGTATAACGAACACTGGTTTGAAACGGGTTCAGCCGTGTGTTCTGTCATGCAGGAACAGTGGGCTTACTACGCCCGCGTCGCTTATACCAACGGTGATTTTCAGCCTTACATGTCGGGGGGCGAGGAGCAGCGGCTCCAGCTGTACCGCCTGCATCTGGGCTTGCAGCGCTGGTTTCCCAGACTCCGCAACTTTGTCATTCAGACCGACAATCCGGAGAACTCCGGGGCGAACGAGACCAGCGTGGCGATTCTGGTGTCCAGCGGGACGGACGCCGGGCCTATCTTTGACCGGGTGTTCCGGGAGTTCTACGGACAGGTGATCGAGATCACGGAGTGGTTCAATTTCGATTTCAACCCGAAGACCGCGCCGTGGTTCGATCATTCGATCAAGAAACCGCAGCGGCGTGATCAGCGTCAGTCCCCGGTGAGGGGTATTCCCGACGCGAAGGAGAACAGATGACAGAACCCATGCAGTTTGGCCGTCAGGCCGTCAAGCGACCTCCGTTCGAGATCAGCGGAATCAGTTTCTCTTCCCTGCCTCTCTCGCTGGCAGAAGAGAAACGTCTGGCCGGAGCCGGGGCCGACGCGACCACTGACGACGCAGCCATGGACGCCCTGCTGGGCATCCTGGCGGAACTGCTGAATGCACGGACGCAGGGCGAGTCGGTCGGTGCTGACTGGCTGATGGAGAACCTGACGGCAGGCGACCTGGAGGGGATCGTGTCGTACCTGCGTGGCGAGGCCGCAGCGGACTGAACGCGACTGCCGGCAGCCTATCGAGAGTGACACCTCCCAGACAGGGTCTGCACCGTTCGTTGTGACAGGGCCGCCTGCCCCGGTGGCCGCTGTCAGAATGGGTGCATGTGGACTCTGGTGCTGAATTGCGGGTCGAGCAGCGTGAAGTTTGCGCTGCTGGACGTTCGGAGCGGGGCGGTGGGCCTGTCGGGTCTGGCCGAGCGGCTGGGGTCGGGGGACGCGTCGGCGCGGCTGGACCTGCCGGGGGGGCGGCGGTCGGTGGCGCTGCCGGGCGGGACGTACGCGGAGGCGTTCGCGGTGATCGCGGGCGCGCTGGATGAGCTGGGCGTGCGCGGCGAGGTGGGCGCGGTGGGTCACCGGGTGGTGCATGGTGGCGAGCGCTTCAGTGAACCGGCGCTGATCACGCCGGAGGTGCTGGACGCCGTGCGGGCGTGTGTGCCGCTGGCGCCGCTGCACAACCCGGCGAACATCGCGGGGATCGAGGCGGCGCGCGCGGCGTTCCCGCACCTGCCGCAGGTGGCGGTGTTCGACACGGCGTTTCATCAGAGCATGCCGGAGGTGGCGTTCCGGTACGCGGTGCCGGAGGCGTGGTACCGGCAGCATGGGGTGCGGCGATACGGGTTTCACGGCACGAGCCATGCGTTCGTGGCGGCGGAGGCCGCGCAGGTGCTGGGCCGCCCGCTCGCAGAGTTGAATCTGGTCACGGCGCACCTGGGCAACGGGTGCAGCGTGTGCGCGGTGGCCGGTGGGCGCAGCGTGGATACCAGCATGGGCCTGACGCCGCTGGAGGGACTGGTCATGGGAACGCGCAGCGGGGACGTGGACCCGGGCCTGCATGATTTCATTGCGCGGCAGGCGGGCCTGAGCCTGTCGGAGGTGACGGCCGCCCTGAACCGTGAGAGCGGACTGCTGGGCCTCTCGTCCCTCAGTAACGACATGCGAGAACTGGAGGAAGCGGCGGCGCGAGGGCATGCGGGTGCGCGGCTGGCGGTCGAGGCGTTCGTGTACCGCCTCGCGAAGCAGATGGCGGGCATGGCGGTCGCGCTGGGCCGCGTGGACGCGCTGGTGTTCACGGGCGGCATCGGGGAGAACAGCGCGGCGGTGCGCGGCGCGGTCCTGGCGCGGCTGGGCGTGCTGGGCGCGGCGGTGGACCCGGCCCTGAACGCGCGGGCCGTGCGGGGCGAGTCGGGGTTAATCAGTCCGGAGGGGTCGCTGCCGGCGCTGGTGGTCAACACGAACGAGGAACTGATGATCGCCCGGCAGACGCAGGACGTCCTGGCCGGTCAGGCGCAGGGTCAGGGGGGGACGGCATGAGGCGGGTGCCGTCTGTTCCGTCAATCCCCCGGCAGGTCACCGGGGCATTGACTCCACGCCCGGCACCCGCCCGGCTCCTTCTTGCGTCCGCTCGGGTTGAAGGGTGGACCGGCACCCTTCAACCGGAGGTTTTATGAAAACACTGTTCGTCGCACCGACCCGGAACGGCGTGGGCCTGAGCAGCACGGCGCTGGGTCTGACCCGCGCGCTGGAACGCCAGGGATTGAAGGTGGCGTTCCTGAAACCCATCGCGCAGACGCACGAGGCCCGCACGGACGACAGCGTGCATTTCGCGCGGACGCTGGCGCACCTGCCCACGCCCGACCCGATCACCCTGACGCGCGCCGAGGAGCAACTGAGTCTGGGGGCCGAGGAGGACCTGATGGAGGAGGTCGTCACCCTGGCCCGGCAGGTCACGGGGGGCGGCGCGGACGTACTGATCGTGGAGGGCCTCGCCCTGAACGAACGGAACGTGTACGCCGGGGCGCTGAACGCCAGCCTCGCGCGGAACCTGGAGGCGGACACGGTCCTGGTGTCCAGTCTGGCGGGGGTGGGCGCGGCGGAACTGGCGGACGAGCTGGAAATCTCGGCGCAGGCGTACCGCCGCAGCGACGGCTCGGGCCTCAGCGGGTACGTGCTGAACTTCGCGCCGCCGGGTCTGGATTTCGGGACGCTGATGGCGGAACTGCGCGCCCGCAGCCGCGTCCTGAACGGGGGCACGCTGCCGCTGCTGGGCGTGGTGTCGCAGTCGGGCGGCCTGAACGCGCCGCGCACGCTGGACGTGGCCCGCCACCTGGGCGCCGAGATCGTGAACGAGGGCGAGGCAGGCCTGCGCCGCGTGACGAGCACGGTTGTCACGGCGCGCACCGTGCCGAAAATGGCGCACCTGTTCGTGCCGGGCGCGCTGGTCGTCACGCCCGGCGACCGGGAGGACGTGATCATGGCGGCGGCCCTGTCGCACCTGAGCGGCGTGCCGCTGGCGGGGCTGATGTTCACGTCCGGCAGCGCCCCCGAGGACAGCATTGACCGGCTGTGCCGGGCGGCGCTGGGCAGCACCCTGCCCGTGCTGCGCGTGAACACCAACTCGTTCGAGACGGCCTCGCGCCTCTCCAGGCTGGATTCACGCGTCCCGCACGACGACACGCAACGCATGGAGCGCATGCTGGACTTCATTGCCGACCGGCTGGACACCGGGCCGCTGGGTGCGCGGCTGCGTGTTCCGGAGGTCGCCGGGGACCGCCGCCTGCCGCCCAGCGCCTTCCGGTACGAACTGATCCAGAAGGCCCGCGCGGCCGCCCGGCGCATCGTGCTGCCCGAGGGGGACGAGCCGCGCACCGTGAAGGCCGCCATCCGCTGCACGGAGAAAGGCATCGCGCGTTGCGTGCTGCTGGCCGACCCGGAACGCGTGCGGCAGGTGGCCGAGGGGCAGGGCCTGACGCTGCCCGACGGTCTGGAGATCCTGCACCCGGATTCCATCCGCGCGCGGTACGTCGAGCCCATGGTCGAACTGCGCCGCAGCAAGGGCCTGACCGCCCCGCAGGCCGAAGCGCAACTGGAGGACACGGTGGTGCTGGGCACCATGATGCTCGCGCTGGGCGAGGTGGACGGACTGGTATCCGGCGCGATCCACACGACCGCGAACACCGTGCGTCCCGCCCTGCAACTCATCAAGACCGCGCCCGGCTCACGGCTAGTCAGCTCGGTGTTCTTCATGCTGATGCCCGAACAGGTCCTCGTGTACGGCGACGCAGCCATCAACCCCAACCCGAACGCCGAGGAACTCGCGGACATCGCCATCCAGAGCGCCGACAGCGCCCACGCCTTCGGCATCACACCCAGGATCGCCATGCTGTCCTACTCGACCGGCGAGTCCGGCAGCGGCCAGGACGTCGAGAAGGTCAAGGCCGCCACCGCCCTCGTCCGCGAACGCCGCCCGGACCTGCTGGTCGACGGCCCCATGCAGTACGACGCCGCCAGCGTCCTGTCCGTCGGGCAGGCCAAGGCGCCCGGCAGTCCCGTCGCGGGCCGCGCCACCGTGTTCATCTTCCCGGACCTGAACACCGGCAACACCACCTACAAGGCCGTGCAGCGCGCCGCCGGAGTCATCGCGGTCGGCCCCATGCTTCAGGGCCTGCGCAAACCCGTGAACGACCTGTCACGCGGCGCGCTCGTGGACGACATCGTGTACACCATCGCCCTGACCGCCATTCAGGCCACGCAGGGACCGCAGGGTTGATAGGTCGAGGTTGATGGTTGATGGAGGAACCCTGTCCATCAACCTTCAACTGTTCACCCCTCGTACAGGTCCGCGCGGCTGAGGGGCACGTGGGCTCTGCGCTGCTCGTCGGGTTTCGCCAGCAGGGTCTGGTAGAGGCCCAGGTGGCCTTTCTCGAAGTAGTGGGAGGTGGCGCCCAGGTAGATTCGCCACAGGCGGTGGCGTTGCTCGCCGAGCGCGGCGAGGGCTTCTGCGTGGTGCGTTTCGAGGTTCGCGGCCCAGTGGGTGAGGGTGCGGGCGTAGTGTTCGCGGAGGTTCTCGATGTCGCGGACCTCGAACTGCGCTTCGGTGGCGTGTTTCACGGTTTCCCAGATGGGCAGCAGTTCGCCGTCGGGGAACACGTATTTCCGGGCGAAGTTGCCGCTCTGGAGCCACAGGGGCACGCGGGCCTGGGGGATGCCGTCGCTGATGGCGTGGTTCATCATCAGGCCGCCGGGTTTCAGGGCGGCGTACGCGGCGCGGAAGTAGGTGGGCATGTTCTTGCGGCCCACGTGTTCGGCCATGCCGATCGAGGCGATCTTGTCGAAGCTGCTTTCGGGCGTGTGGGCCAGCACGTCACGGTAGTCGCGCAGTTCGAAGGTGACGCGGTCGGCGACCCCGGCGGCCTCGGCGCGGGCGCGGGCTTCGTGCAGTTGCGCCTCGCTGAGCGTGACGCCCAGCACGCGCGCTCCGTAACGCTGCGCGGCGTGAATGGCGAGGCCGCCCCAGCCGCTGCCGATGTCCAGCAGGTGCTCGCCGTGTTGCAGGCGCAGTTTGCGGCAGATGAGGTCCAGTTTCGCTTCCTGCGCCTCGTCCAGCGTCTCGGTGCCGGTCGGGAAATAGGCGCAGGAGTACACCATGCGCCGGTCCAGCCACAGTTTGTAGAAGTCGTTGCTGACGTCGTAATGGTACGAGATGGCCTGCTGGTCACGCTCGCGGGAGTGCTGCGGGCCTTCCAGGCTGGCGGTCACAGCAATGGGCGGGGTGGCCCCGGCGCGGCGGCGCAGGGTGGCGGCGGCGCGCAGCAGGGCGGGCGCGTCGGCGGGTTTCAGGGTCGCGTCGAAGGTCTCGGCGATGGCGGCGATATCCCCGATGTTCCCCTCGATCTCGAAGTCGCCGCGCAGGTACGCCTCGCCGAGCGCCACGTCCAGCGGGAGTTTCAGCAGGCGGCCCAGCGTTTCCGGGCTGTTCAGGATCAGGCGGGCGCGGCTGGGCTGCGTGGCCCCGATGACCTCGCCGTTCCAGAGTTGCACGTCGAAGGGGCGCACGCTGGGCAGCGCGGCGCGCAGCAGGGTGCGCGTGGCGTCCAGCGTTTCGGTGTCGGTCGGGGCGGGGCGGGTGGCCTGCCGGGCGATCAGGGCCGCGCCGGCGGTGGCCAGGGCCGCCCAGGTCAGGGCCGAACGGCTGGCCGTGGGTCTGGTGGGGGACATGCTGCACGCTACCGGATTGCGCGCGCCCGGAAGTGGGGAGGACCGGTGGCAGGCTTCATGCACGCGGCCCCTGCCCGTCTCCCCCTTACCGCCGCGCGGTGAGCCACAGCAGCGCCCCGCCGGCCGCGACGGCGATCAGGTCCGGGGCGTAGGCGGCGAGCGCGCCGGGCAGCGCGCCGTTCTCGCCCATGATGCGGAACACGCTGAAGGTGGCGTAGTACGCGAACGTCAGCAGAAGCGCCCAGACCATGCCGAGGTCGCGGCCGCTTCGGAAGCTGAACACGGCCAGCGCCGCCGCGAAGAACGCCAGGGCCAGCGCGGCCAGCGGGCCAGCGAACTTGCGGTGCAGGGCCGTGAAGTCCGCCGGGGCGCTGATGTCCTGGGCGCGGTAGGTGTTCGTGCGGGCGATCAGGGCGGGCAGCGGTTCGTAGATGGGGTTCAGGTCGCCGCCTCCCTCTGCGCCGAGTTCCGTGCCGGTGTCCTGGAGGGGCAGGGTGCCGCTCTGGAAGGTCAGGACCGTGACGGGCCGGGCGTCCTGGTACGTGACGCGCTGTCCGTCGCGCAGTTCGAGGACAGTGCTGCCCGGGCGCAGGCGGCCGCTGGCGGCGGTGATGACCTCGCGGGGGGGCAGGCCGGCCTGCATGGTCACGACGCGCAGGTCGCGCAGTTCGCCGCCCGGAAGGATCTGCCCGATGCTGATGGCGCGGCCCAGCGAGTCGCGCAGCACGGCGTTCTGCCCGGCGGCGTTCAGGCCCAGCACGCGGGGGTTGTCCAGCACGATCTGCTGCTGCACGCGGCGGGCCTCGGTCTTGGCGCGCGGCACGAGGCCCTCGCCCAGCGCGAAGGCCAGGACGGTCACGGCCAGTCCCAGCGCCAGGACGGGGCGGAACAGGCGCGTGGCGGGAATCCCGGCCGCCAGCGCGCTTTTCAGTTCACTGTCGGCTGCCAGCCGGGAGAGGCCCAGCAGCGTGGCGAACATCAGCGCGATGGGCAGGGCCTGCGCGGCGGCCTCGGGCACGTTCAGGGCCAGCACGCGGGCCACCAGGGCGGGGTTGGCTCCCTTGGCGAGCAGCGGCGCGATGACTTTTTCCAGGCTGCCGACGACCAGCAGGGTGATCACGGCGGCCAGCGCGCCGAACAGGAACGGCAGGATCTCGTTCAGGACGTACCGCTCAAAGGTTTTCAGGCCTCTCACCGGAGCCTCCAGGCGAGCGCGGCGGCCAGCAGCGCGAACGCGAGGTTCGGCAGCCACGCGGCCAGCGCGGGGTTCAGTGCCCCGGCCGTGGCGAGGCCCGGCACGGTGCTCCACAGGACATAGAAGGTCACGATGAACAGCAGCACGGCGGCGAACGCGGCGGCGCGGTTGCGCAGCAGCAGGCCCAGCGCCCCGGCCGCCAGGGCGAACACCACGGCGGTCAGCGGGTCGGCCACGCGGCGGGCCAGCTGGAACGTGGCGGCGCGGCGGTCGGCGGGCAGCAGGGCGGGATCGGCGGCGCGCGCGCGCAGTTCGGGCGTGGTGGCCTGCTCGGCGTTGCCGGGCGGGGGACGCAAGGTGTCGTTCTGCGGGACAGTCACGGACTGCGTGCTCTGCCGGGGTGGCTGGCCGGGGCGGGTGATCCAGGGGGTGATCAGCGTCCAGGTGCGTTTCTGCGCGTCCCAGCTGCCCAGCGAGGCGGTCAGGGTTTCCTGGCCGCGCTGCACCATCACGCCCTGAAGCTGCGCGGTGCTGCCGCCCGGTTCGCTGACGATCCGTCCGGCGTAGTACAGCGCGCCGGGCGGGGCGTACGTGTAGCGTTCCTGCCGGGGCGGGGGCGGCGGAATGTCGTAGATGCTGAACCACGCGCGGTCCCAGGCGGACAGTCCGGCGGGCACCAGCCGGTCGGCATTCACGAACGCCACGGCCGCCACCGCCAGGAACGGCAGGGCCAGCGGCCACACCAGCCGCAGCGGGGGCACGCCGCCCGCGCTGATGGCCTTGAGTTCACTGTCGCGCTGCATGCGCGAGAAGGCCAGCAGGATCGCAAAGGGCACGGCCAGCACCAGCGCGCGGTTCAGGATGGTCGGCAGGATCGCCAGGAACGCGGCGGCGCCCTTCAGGAGCGGCGGGTGGTAGGTCAGGAGTTTACTGACGGTGCTGCTCAGCACGTCAACCATCTGGAGGGTCAGGAACAGCGCCACGCCCGCCGCGTACCAGCGTGTGACCTCGGCAAGGACGAGGCGGATGAGAAGGGGCGGCACGAGCAGGATTCTAGCGGGCGCGGATGAGGATGGGCGCGCAGGAGCCGCGCGCGCCGGACACTCATACGGATTCCGTCTGTTCCGTTAACAGCCCGGAACGGCACCGGGTTGCCAACTCCACGCCCGAAATCCGTTTTGCTCCCACTCGCTCCGCTCGGATTGAACGGTTTTTGCAAACCATTCCATCGGAGTCCGTAT
Source organism: Deinococcus aquaticus (assembly GCF_028622095.1). Lineage (NCBI taxonomy): Bacteria > Thermotogati > Deinococcota > Deinococci > Deinococcales > Deinococcaceae > Deinococcus > Deinococcus aquaticus. The sequence goes on from NZ_CP115165.1 coordinate 934,854, forward strand.
TATCCGGCCTGTGAGGGGGCGGCCGCGCCGGGCAGCGGGAGTTCCCAGCCGAGGCGTTCGCGGCGCGCGACGAACTCGTGCAGGCGCAGGATAGCGGCGTTGCCCTGCGCGCCGCGTTCCTGGATGGCGCGGGCGCTGGCGGTGTCCAGGTACGCGAGGCGCAGCAGTTCGGTGGCGTTCAGGCCGTCGCGGGTCTGTTTCACGCCGCGTTCGCGGCGGATGGTGGCGCTGTCGGTGCCCAGCACGCTGCGGTTGCTGATGCTGCCCAGCTGTCCGTACACGTTCCCGGCCCCGCCGTGCCGGGCGACGGTGCTCATGAGGTCGCGGCGGGCGTGGGTGCTGTCCAGGCGGGCGGCCAGCCAGCGGCGCGCTTCGGGGTCCGGGTTGCGCTCGGCGATCTGGGCCGCGAGGCGCACGTCGCCCTGCATGGCGTGGGTCAGGAGATCCTGCGCGCGCCTGCGCCAGCGGCGGGCCTGGGGGGTGTCCAGCGTGAAGGCCAGCCGCGTGAAGTCGGCCACGGTCAGGGTCGCTTCCGGCCCGGCCCCGAAGTCGCGTTCCGGGGCGTCCACGCTGTCCAGCGCGGCGGTCTGCTCGGCGGCGTTCAGGCCGAGCTGGGTCAGTGCACTGGGGGCGTGCAGCAGGCCGTCCGCGCTGATGGGCAGACGAACGGTGCCGAATTCCAGGGTCAGCGGGGCGTTTTTCATACGTATATCATAGCATATATTATGTATCTAGCATAATCACGGACAGGTAACGGCGCCCCGCAAGCAACCTCTCCCCCACCCTGCCCGCCGTACACTGACGGGGCACACCACAACCCAACCCCACAACCCAATCCCGGACACGCCCCTTCCCCTCTGGAGGACTGCTCATGACCGACCCACACCGCCCCGACCGCTGGCCCGTTCCTGACAGCGTGCTGCGCCGCCTGCGCAGCGACCCGGAGGATGACATCACCCGCGCCGCGCAGGACCCGGACGGCTTCTGGCTGGAACAGGCCCGGCAGTACGAATGGACGAGAGAACCCACCACGGCGCTCACCTGGAACCGCCCGGACATGCAGTGGTTCGCAGACGGGCAGACGAACATCACCCTCAATGCCCTGGACCGCCACGCCCGGGGCGAGAACCGCACCCGCGCCGCCCTGATCTGGCTGTCGGAAACCGGCGAGCGGCAGATCTACACCTACGGCCTGCTGCTTGAACAGGTGGAACGCGCCGCCGCCGGACTGCGGCACCTGGGCGTGCAGCCCGGCGACCGCGTCGTGATCTACATGCCCCTGACCCCGGAAGGCGTGATCGCCATGCTCGCCTGCGCCCGCCTGGGAGCCGTGCACTCGGTCGTGTACGCCGGACTGGGCGTGGGCGCCCTACGGGACCGCATCACGGACGCCGGGGCGCGCGTGGTCATCACCGCCGACGTGGGGTACCGGCGCGGAAAACTGGTGGACCTGTACGGCATTGCCGCCGAGGCCATCGCCGAACTGGGCGGCGTGGAACACCTGATCCTGTGGGAACGCATCAAGACGTACCAGCGCGAACACGACGCCCGCACCGTCCCCTGGGAGACGCTGTTCACGCACGGACACGCACCCGCCGTCACCGTGAACGCCGAGGACCCCCTGTTCATCCTGTACACGTCCGGCAGCACCGGCAAACCCAAGGGCGTGATCCACACGCACGGCGGGTACATGGTCGGCACCGCCTACCACCTGCGCCAGCTGTTCGACGTGCGCGGCGGCGACGTGTTCTTCTGCACCAGCGACATCGGCTGGATCGTCGGGCACAGTTACATCGTGTACGGCCCGCTGGTCGCCGGGGCCACCGTCCTGTTCCGCGAGGGCGCCCCCGACTTCCCCGACACGGGCGTCCTGTGGCGCGCCGTGCAGGAGTACGGCGTGGACATACTGTTCACCGCGCCCACCACCCTGCGCCTGTTCATGAAACTCGGCGCAGACACCCTGAAACCCCACGACCTGACCCGCCTGCGCGTCGTCGCCTGCGCCGGGGAAGCCCTGAACCCCGAAGCGTGGCGCTGGGCGCAGGAACACATCGGCGGAGGGCTGGGCGAGGGCGCGCACGCCGCCGTCATCGACCACTGGTGGCAGACCGAACTGGGCGCCCCCACTCTCGGCACCCACCCCCGCTGGCCCGTCCGCCCCGGCTACGCCGGACGCCCCCTGGCTGGCGTGGACGCCGACATCGTCGACGAGAATGGCCAGAGCGTCCCGGACGGACAGCAGGGGCACCTCGTCATCCGCCGCCCCTTTCCCAGCATGATGCGCGGCATTCACGGCAACCCCGACAAGTACGCGCAGATCTGGAACGAGAACCCCGCCGGGTACCTGTCCGGCGACCTCGCCACCCGCGACGAACACGGGTACATCAGCATCCTGGGCCGCAGCGACGACGTCCTGTCCGTCGCCGGGCACCGCATCGGCAGCGCCGACGTGGAAGACGCGCTTGTTTCCCACCCCGCCGTGGCTGAGGCCGCCGTGATCGGCATTCCCGACGAACTGAAAGGCCAGAGCATCATCGCGCACGTCATCCTCCGGCGCGGCTTCGAGGATCAGGTGGGCCAGGGCCTGCGCGCCAGCATCACCGAACACGTCCGCCGGGAACTGGGCCCCATCGCCACGCCCGCCGAGATCCGCGTGGTCGAGGCGCTCCCCAAAACCCGCAGCGGCAAGATCCTGCGCCGCCTCCTGCGTGCCCAGGCACTTGGCGAGGACCCCGGCGACCTCACCACCCTGGAAGGCTAGGCGGGGGCCACAGACGGCAGAGAGAGACAATAAAAAATCCGCCTCAGCAGGCGGTGATGTCAACAACTATAGCGCGGTATGCAGGGACGGCCAAGGGTATGCGGCCGGTCCGGGGCAGGCCAGACATCCAGCCTGCCCGGCCTGCTCAGTCGCGGGGGCGTGCCAGGGCGCGGCGGAATACGTTCAGGCTGCCCCCGTCGAACAGCACGAAGCGCACCAGCATGTCCGGGTGGTCGGTCAGGAACGCCTGCGCGGTCGCCAGGGCTACCTCGGCGGCGCGGTCCAGGGGGTAGCCGTACACGCCGGTACTGATGCCCGGGAACGCCACGCTGCGGCACCCGTGCGCGGCGGCCAGTTCCAGGCTGGAGCGGTATGCACCGGCCAGCGCCTCGGCCTCGCCCTGACCCCCGCCGCGCCAGATCGGACCGACCGCGTGAATCACGTACTGCACGCCCCGCGCGGACAGCCCGAACGCGGAGGTAATGACGGCCGTGCCGGTGGGTGTGCCGCCAATAGCGCGGATGGCGCGCAGCAGCTCCGGCCCGGCGGCTCGGTGAATCACGCCGTCCACACCGCCGCCACCCGCCAGTTCCCTGTTCGCGGCAGTCACGATGGCGTCGGTGTCCTGCGCGGCGATATCTCCCTGAATCAGTTCCAGCGGCATGCCCGTTCCCTTACTCGTTCCCGATGCGGCGCAGGTCCGTGTCGGTCAGGGTGTAACTGCGCAGCGCGTCGGCCTGCACGCGCGCCTCGCGGTCCGCCTCGACCCAGTCCATTTCCGGCAGGTGCCGGGCGCGTTCGGCCGTCTGAATGGCGTGCAGTTCGCCCAGCGCGCGGTCCAGGTCGTCGTTCACGACCACGTAACGGAACTCGTGCGCCTCGCGGATCTCCTCGCGGGCGCGGGCCAGCCGTTTCTCGATGCGGTCCGGCGTTTCGGTCGCGCGGCCCTCCAGGCGGCGGCGCAACTCGCTGAGGCTGGGCGGCATGATGAAGATCAGGATGGCTTCCTCGCCCATGCGGGCCTTGACCTGCATGGCTCCCTCCACCTCGATTTCCAGGATCACGTCCTGCCCGCGGCTCAGGGCCGCCTCGATGGGTTCGATGGGCGTGCCGTAGCGGTTCCCGACGAACGCCGCGTGCTCCAGGAACCCGTCGGCCTGCGCCTTGGCCTCGAACGCGTCCGGGGTGACGAATACGTAGTCCACGCCGTCCTGCTCGCCCGGGCGGGCCTCCCGGGTCGTCCAGGAGGTGCTGTAGAACACGTCCTGCCCGGCCAGCCAGCGTTCACGCAGCGTGCCTTTGCCCACGCCGGACGCGCCGGTCATGACCAGGAGAAGGCCCCGGCGGGGCGACACGGAAAGAGGGGTGTCCTGCGACGTCATCCGCTCACGATACGCGACCCGCCCAGAAATGAGAACAGGCGGCCCACCGGGAGCCGCCTGTGTTGAAAGCCGGGTTGAAAGCTTTTGCAGACCTTTCAACCGGAGTCGGTCTTACTTCTTCTTGCCCTTGGTGGCCTTGGCGCGGCCCTTGCCGAGCGCCTGCCCTTTCTCGTAGCTGGCCTGCATCTTGCGGCGCGTCTCGGCGACCATGTCGTCGAAGCTGATCAGGCCGGACTCGATGGCTTCCACGCTGGGCTTGATGGTGCCGCCCTTGCGCGCGGCGGCCAGTTCACGGTTGACGCCTTCGAACCACTCGGTGAATTCCGGGGTCTCGTCGAACAGCATCTCGCGGGTGTCGCGGTTGTAGGTTTCGGTGCTGCCGCGGCGGCTGAACTGCTTGGGCATCGTGAAGCGCTCGGGAAGGTACGCGCCGTTGAATTGACCCTGGCGGACCGCTTCCTGGAACATCTTCACAAAGCTGTCGCTGCGCTGGGGGTTGCTGAGTTCCATCACCTGTTCACTGAGTTTCTTGTAAGCCATAGTGCGCACAGTATGAAGGGCGCAGGGAATGAAAGTAAAGCACCCGGTATTTCTCTCATGTTCAGCAAATCATCGAATACGGGCGAACCAGGAACGAGAAAGCGGTTTTCCTGACGTCCAGGCACGCAAGAACAAGGAGTCCAGTCGTCTTGTGCAGGCCCCCATGATCATTGCCCCGGCTCACTTTCAGGGGCAGCGGCACCGCCCAATTCTTTGGCCCTTCACGACCCCGCAAGTGGCATTCGCTCAGGTGATCCGGGGCCTTCCGGTAAAGAACCGGGCCCTTCCGTACCCCGGGCCGCGCACCCACAGTGAACCCTCACAGAAATAAACCTGTAGATGCCTCATACGGACTGCCGTCTGTTTCGTTAACAACCCGCCCATGCACCGGGTTGCCAACTCCACGCCCGGAATCCTCTCTGCTCCTGCTCGCATCCGCTCGGATGGAACGGTTTTTGCCCACCATTCCATCGGAGTCCGTATCACTTTCAGGGTGCCCCCAACCAGAACGGCCCCGTACAACAGAACCGGGCAGCCACGGGATCAACAGCGGAATCGTTTATTTCCCGCTTACCAACCCACGCTGCCGGGACCGCCCTTGAACGGCCCGACCACGTCCCGCGTGATCCAGCCACCGTAGAACCCGCCGGGCTGCGGCGTGACCCGCTCGCCGTCCACGCGGCACTCGTCCGCGCGGCCCGCGTACACGGCCACGAAGCCCGCCATATCCCGGAAGGCGGGCGTGGGAGCCTCGTAACTCCAGGCGGCAGCGGCGGCCACCTGCTCGCCGCCGCGCAGGGTCCAGTAGGTGGCGGGGCCCTTCCACTCGCAGGTGCTGCTGCCCGGCGCGCGCCCCAGCACGCCCGGCGCGAACGCCGAGGGCGGCAGGTAGTACGTGGGCGGGTGACTGGTTTCCAGCACGCGGTACGCGCCGGTCGTGTCGGCGATCCTCTGGCCGCCTAACCAGATTTCCAGGTGGCGGTGCGTGCGTTCCAGTCGCGGCGGGCGCGGGTAATCCCACACGCTTTCCTGGCCGGGTGCGGGGGGTACGGGCTGAACGGGTGGCATGCCGCCCAGTGTGCGGTGGGGCGCGGGAGTGCGCCGTCAGGTCGCGTACCGTCCGGGCCTCTCCTCTCGGGGCCGCTCCTCTCCGGGCTCAGGACAGCCGGGATTTCTGGTGCGGCTGGATGCGCCCGGCCCACACGTCCGGCGGGCCGGGCCGGCCGGTCAGGTAGCCCTGCACGGCGCCGCACTCCATGGCGCGCAGCACCTGGTACTGTGCGTCGGTTTCCACGCCCTCCACGATCACGTTCAGGTTCAGGCCGCGCGCCAGTCCCAGCAGCGCCCCCACGACCCGCTGATCGGCGGGCGAGTCGGCGATGCCCATGATCAGGGAACGGTCCAGTTTCAGTTCATCCATCGGCAGTTGCAGCAGCGTGGACACCGACGACTGCCCCGTCCCGAAGTCATCCAGGGACAGCCGGATGCCCAGCGCCCGCAGCTCGGACAGGTGCCGCGCGGCGCGGTGCAGGTCCCGCACGGCCAGCCGCTCCGTCAGTTCCAGTTTCAGGTTCTCGCCGCTCAGGCCGTGGCGGCGCAGCGTCTCGGCGACGGTCTCCACGAAGTCCTCGCGCGCGACCTCCAGCGCCGAGACGTTCACGGCCACCGGCACGGTCAGCCGCCACTCGGCCACCTGACGGCACGCCTCGTTCAGCACCCAGCGGCCCAGCGGCACGATCAGGCCTGTCTCCTCGGCCACCGGAATGAACCGGTTGGGCGGCACGGTCCCCAGGTGCGGGTCCGTCCAGCGCAGCAGCGCCTCGAAACCCAGCAGTTCGCCGGTCTGCACGTCCACCTGCGGCTGGTAGTGCAGGTGCATCAGGTTCTCCTGCAAGGCGCGGCGCAGGCGCACCTCAATGTGCATCTGACTGTGCGCCGCGACGTCCATGTTCGGCGCGAAGAACTCGATGCCGTTCTTCCCGGCCCGTTTCGCCTGGTACATCGCCATGTCCGCCTGCCGCAGCAGGTTGGCCGGCAGGCTGCTGTCCGGCGGGTAGATCGCCACGCCCACGCTGCTCTGCACGTTGATCTGCTGCCCGTTCATCTGCACGACCGGGGCCAGCGCCTCCTGAAGGCGGCGGGCGACCCGCGCCGCTTCCTCCCGGCCCGGCAGGTCCGGAATGACCGCCACGAACTCGTCACCGCCCAGCCGGGCGACCGTATCGGCGGGCCGCAGGCACCCCTGCAGGCGGGCCGCCACCTCGCGCAGCAGGTCATCCCCGACCGCGTGCCCCAGCATGTCGTTCACGCGCTTGAACCCGTCCAGGTCCAGGAAGATCACGGCCACCGCGTGCCCCGAGCGGGTCGCGCGGCGCAGTTCCAGTTGCAGGCGGTCCAGCAGCAACGTGCGGTTCGGCAGGCCGGTCAGGGCGTCGTGCTGCGCGTCGAACGCCAGTTGCGCCGCCAGTTCCCGCAGTTGCTCGTCGGCGCGTTTCCGGGCCGAGATGTCACGGTCCTGCCCCAGGATCATCTCGCGGCCACCCACGGTCACGAGACTGCTGGCACTCTCGATCGGGAAGATCGTCCCGTTCCGGTGCCGGTGCGCGCCCTCGCCGTGCACGGGCTGCTCCTCGCGGATCCAGGCCAGCAGTTCGGAGCCCTCCTGCGCCATCATCGGGTACGGGTGCAGCAGGTCGATGGACGCCCCGATCAGGTCCTCGGCGTCGTACCCGTTCATGCGGCAGAACGCCTCGTTGCAGTCCACGATCCGCCACGGCACGTCCGGATCGTGCGGGTCGATCAGGACCAGTCCGTCCGCCGACCGTTCGAACAGCGCCCGGAACCGCGTTTCGACCTCATGCTGCGCCGCCTGCGCGCGCCGCTCGGCCGTGATGTCCACCCCGGTCGCCACGACCAGCGAAGGGCGGCCCCGCCAGTCCAGCAGGGTCTTGTTCGACCACAGGATCACGCGCCGCTCCCCGTGCACGTCCCGCCAGTGGTTCTCGTGGCGGGCCGAGGTCTCACCGGCCAGCAGGCGCACGAATACTTCCTGCACGCCCGGCGCTTCATCGTCGTCCAGCACCAGTGGCCAGAGCACCTGCCCGCGCACCTGCTCGAAACTCAGGCCGCTCAGACGCTCGCAGGCCGGATTAAACCGCACCACACGCCCCGCCGTGTCCAGCACCACGACCAGCGTGTCGGTGGTGTCCAGAACCGCGTCGGCCAGCCCCGCCTCACCTGCCCGCAGAACCGGAGTGCGGGCCGCGCGCAGCAGGGAAGCGGAACCGGGCGGGCGAGTCATACCGGCAGCGTAAACGGCGCACCCTCACAGAACATTGACGGCCCCGGAACCTAAAGCCTGCGGTCTGCCCCCAGGGGGCCTTCAGTCCCGCCGTTCTGCCAGCGCCACCGTTCTGTCAACGCCGCCGCCTGGGCCACGCCCCGGTACTCCACAGCGCCAGCGCAATCAGCACCGGCTGAAAGAACAACCGCCCCAACCGCTTCCCGTCCGTATCCAGCCCGAACGCACTCTGATGCGTCAGGTACTGCGACACGTTCCCGGGAAAGATCGCCACGAAAAACGCCGCCAGCACCCACCCCACCGTCCGGCGCTGCCGGGGCAGGGCCAGCAACGCCGCCCCGAACCCCACCTCCACCACACCGGACGCCAGCACCACGAAATCCTTATCCAGCGGCAACCACATCGGCACCTGTGCCTGAAAATCCCGCCGCAGGAACGTCATGTGCCCCACACCCGCGAACATCATGAACGACCCCAGCAGCACGCGCGCCAGCGTCCGGGGCAGGGTGGTCGGAGGATCAACGGTTCGGGTCATGCGCGGATGGTAGGCGGCAGGCTGCGCGGGCGCGTGTGCCACAGCCAGCGGAGCCTTAACCAAAGTCATGGCCTCCCACGGGCCGGGCCGCCATCCTGAACGCATGGCTTACGTGATCACCACCGGCTGCGCAGGCGTGAAAGACGCCGCCTGTACCCAGGTCTGCCCGATCGAGTGCATCCACGACGCAGGTGACCAGCTCGTGATCCACCCGGACGAATGCATCGACTGCGGCGCGTGCGCGGCCGCATGCCCCGTGGGCGCGATCTTCCAGGACTCGGACGTACCCGCCGGGCACGCCGCGTCCACCGCGCGGAACCGGGAGTTCTTCCTCTGACCGGTACCCGTGTCCAGCCGGCGTGGCAGCATCAGCCCATGCCCATCCCGGACGCGCTGTCCCTGCTGACCCGGACGCCCCTGTTTCAGGGTGCCGACCGGGACACGCTGGCAGGACTGGCAGGCCCCGCGCACGTCATGACCTTCGGGCGGGGCGACGCCGTTTTCCGCGCGGGTGACCCCGCCGACACGCTATTCATCGTCGCGGTAGGCAGCGTGCGCATCTACCGCGTGGGGCGAGGCGGACGGGAACTCACGCTGGGCATCGACAGTTCCCGGCAGGTTCTGGAGCCCGCCAGCGTGCTCGGCGGCGAGACACGCCACGCGGCGCACGCCCAGGCCCTCGCCACACCCACCGTTCTCCTGAGCTTCCCCGCCGACCTCGTGCGGCACGCCGTCCAGCACACGCCCGCGCTGGCCGGAGCGGTCATCGCGCACCTCGCCCGGCGGGACGCCGACACGCACCGCCGCCTGGACGCCCTGGTGTTCAGCGGCGTGGGCGAACGCCTCGCCGCGTACCTGCTGGAACACGCCCCTGCTCCCCACGCCCTGCCGACGAACAGCGACCTCGCCGCGCTGCTCGGCACCGTGCCGGAGATCGTCAGCCGCAAGCTGGGCGACTTCTACCGCCTGGGCTGGATTGACCTCACGCGCCGCACCGTGACAGTCACGGATGAACGGGAATTGCAGCGACTTTCGGAGGGCCTATAACCCAAGGTGATACGGCCGCGCTCGCCACCTCCTGCACGCCCCAGACGATGGAGCCGATCCCCGGCATGCTCTCAACTGCGGTCCGGGGCGGCCAGAATAGACAAGGAACGCTGAGGGCACGCTCTCCACCCGCCACCCTAAGCTGACGGGATGACCGACCTTGCCCAGAAGGCCCGCACGCTGCTCGACCTGCACACCGCTCCCGAGATCCTGACGCTGGCCAACGTGTGGGACGTGGTGTCCGCGCAGGTGGTGGCCGCCGTGCCCGGCGTGCGTGCCCTGGCGACCGCCAGTCACTCCATCGCTTCGACCTTCGGGTACAAGGACGGCGAGAACATCCCACTGGACCTGCACCTGGACATGGTGCGCCGCATTGCACAGGCGGTGGATCTGCCGGTCAGCATGGATCTGGAGGCCGGGTACGGCAACCCTGGCGACACGGCCCGCCGGGCCATCGAGGCGGGCGTGGTCGGCGGGAACCTCGAAGACCAGATGAAGCCGCTGGACGAGGCTGTGGCCGCCGTGCGGGCCGTGCTGGACGCGGGCCGGGCGGCCGGGATCGACTTCGTGCTGAATGCCCGCACCGACGCCCTGGTGCGCGCCGAACCCGACGCTCCGCGCCAGCCGCTGCTGGACGAGGTCATCCGCCGCTGCCAGGCGTTTCTGGAGGCCGGCGCGCCCGTGGTCTTCGTGCCCCGGCTGGTGGCGCGCGAGGAGATCGAGCAGGTGGTCGCGGCGCTGGGGCCGCAGAAGCTGACGCTGATCAGCGTGCCCGGCGCGAGCCTTCCCGCAAGCGAGTTGCAGGCACTGGGGGTGGCGCGCGTCTCGACCGGCCCCTTCACCCAGCGGGTCGCCCTGACGGCGTTGCAGGACGCCGCGCAGGAGCTGGCGGCGGGCGGCGTCCTGCCGGCTGAGACCCGCGCCCTGAACTGAGGGTCAGGAACCTACATCGTCCAGCACGGCCCGGATGGTCTGCCGGCAGATCGCGGCGAGCGCCGGGTTCGTGTACACGTAGTACGGCAGGGCGACCAGCGACACGCTCAGCGCCCAGCCGCGCCCACGCGCCCACGTGGCGTCGTCCACGTTCAGCGCGGCGCGGAAGGTCTGCCGGGACGGGGCATCCAGCAGGTTCCACGCGGGTTGCAGATCGACGGCCGGGTCGCCCAGTGTCAGGCCGCCCCAGTCGATCACGGCACTCAACCGCCCGCCGTGCGCCAGCAGATTGCCGGGTTTCAGGTCGCCGTGAATCCACACGGGGTCACCGGCCCAGGCGGGAACTGCGAGCGCAGCCTCCCACGCAGCCAGCACCGGCACTGGGTCGAGGAGGCCCACGCAGTCGGCGATGGCCCCACGGGTCCCCCGGTCCCGGTCATGCAGCGGGCCGTTGCGGGAGCCCTGAGGGGCGTCTGCTGGCGGGGGCGGCACGCGGCGCAGCGCCGTGATGAATCCCGCCAGCTCCCGCGCCAGCTCATGCCCGTCCCGCACGGTGTCCAGGCCCGCGTCCACCCCCTCCAGCCAGCGGTACACCGCCCACGGGAACGGGTAACCCTCGCCGGGCACGCCCACGAACAGCGGTTCCGGCATGCGCAGCGGCAGGTGCGGCGCGAGGCGCGGCAGCCACGCCGCCTCCTTGTGCACGTCGTCCACCGCCCAGCCAATGCGGGGCAGGCGCACGACCAGCCCGTCGCCCAGGCGGAACATGGCGTTGTCGGTCCCCGCGTGGCGAATCCGGGTCAGGGACAGCCCCGCCCACGGTGGGCACTGCGCCGCGATCAGGCGCAACACCAGGGCCGCGTCCACGGTCACCTCGTCCTCGTGCATCCGGACTGGAACGTCACTCATTACCCGCCACCGTACCCGCCCGCGCCCGGCCTGCGCATGCGCCAGAGCGCGTATCGCCACCCCACCCGGGCGCGCCTACACTGCTTTCATGCTGATCCTGCGCCCGATGACTGCCGGTGACTTCGAACGCTTCGTCGGGCACTCTGCGCCCCAGTACGCCGCCGAGAAGGTCACGAGCGGCGAGTGGACGCCCGAGGAAGCCCTGGAACGCGGCGACCGCGAATTCCGGCAACTGCTCCCGCAGGGGCCGGACACGCCCGACAACCACCTGTTCCACCTGCACGACCCACAGGAGGGCACGGACGTGGGCGTGCTGTGGTACGCCCTCCAGACGCGGGCCGGAAGCGTCACCGCCTTCGTGTACGAGGTCGAGGTCTACGAACCCCACCGGCGGCGCGGGTACGCCAAGCAGGCCTTTGCGCTGCTGGAGCACGACGCCGCCGCACGCGGGGCCACGAACATCCAGCTCCACGTCTTCGGGCATAACACCGGCGCGCGGGCCCTGTACGAGGGCCTGGGCTTCCAGACGACCAACGTGATCATGCGCAAGGAACTGGGGACGGGCCAGCCGGACTGATGGGCTACCACCTGCGCGGCCTTCTACTCCCTGCGAGTGTCGTTCCGCCGGCGGGTCTGCACAGCGTGATCCTCCCCCAGAGCCTCACGCTGATTCCACTGCCGGATGACGTGCTGGACGCCCTTCCAGAGGCATCACCGCCTGTCACACCGACTGCGGGATTCACACACCTGACCGTCTCACTGGAGGTCCTGATTGGTCAGCTCTCGCAGGCAGGCCGCGTGGCTTACGTGGAGGCGGAGTATTGCGGTGGAACTGGCAGTCAGGTCGCCGCTGTCTGGGATGGCGGACGAGTCCTGTGGGGGCCAGAGCGGGCGGAACGCGGCCCGGTCAACCACGCCCTGCGCCTGCTCGGCGTCCGCCGTACCGACTCCCACGACGAGTTCGGAAGCGTGGGCCTCGACCGGCACCGCCACCTGGAGGACTGGCTGGAGTGACCCGCGTTACGCCGCCTTCTTCCGCCTCGTCCTGAGGGTCTTCTCGCTTTCCAGCAGGCGTTTCAGGGCGGCTTCGCTGCGGGTCAGGCCGTCCAGTTCGGCTTCTGTCCTGCCGGCGCGGGGTTCGTAATCGTCGAGGATCTTGCCTTCCAGATAGCGGTCGAAGATGACGGGACAGATGTAGCTGCTGCGGGTGACGGCGGGCGTGTTGCCCAGGTCGGCGGCCACGAATTTGACGCAGTCGACGAGGGTCTGCCGGGCCTGTTTCTCGGTGTCGGCGACGCCCGCCTCGGCGAGGTATTCGGCGGCCAGGAGGGTGCCGCCCCAGGTGCGGAAGTCCTTGGCGGTGAACGGTCCGATGACTTCTTTCAGGTAGGCGTTGAGTTCGCTGCTGCGCACGCGTCGGCGGTTGCCGTCGGCGTCCACGGTCTGGAATAGCCAGGGGCCGGGGAGTTCGAGCAGGCGGGTGATGTTGCTGGCGAGGGTGCGGTCGGTGGTGGCCTTGTGCTGCGTGACGCCGTGCTTGCCTTTGAAGTGGAAGGTGACGGTGTTCCCCTCGACTTTCACATGCCGCTGCCGGAGGGTGCTGAGGCCGTAGGTTTTGTGCTGCTGGGCGTAGATGTCGCTGCCCACCCGGAAACGCGCGACGTGCAGCAGGCGGGTCATGAGGGCCGTGACCTTGCGGGGTGGGAGGCCCTGGGCGCGCAGGTCCGCTCCGGTGGTGGTTTTGAGGGTGCCGAGCGCCCCGGCGAAGCGGGTGAGGCGCTGCCATTTCTTCAGCGCGCCGGCCTGCACGAAGTCCGGGTGGTAGCGGTACTGGAGTCGTCCGGCGGCGTCGCGTCCGAAGGCCTGGAGTTCCGCGTCGGCGTCCGGGCTGACGTACACGTCCTGGTAGGCGGGCGGCACGGCCAGTTTCGAGATGCGTTCAATGCCAGTCTTGTCCCTGTACGAGGTGCCGTCCGGCCAGAAGTACCGGAACTTCCTGGGGTCGCTGCCCTCGCGGCGCAGGTACTCCCCGGCGAGGATCTCGGTGCGGGAGGTCATCCTTCGGCCCTGGTGGGCAGTTGCCAGTCGATGGGGGTGCGTCCGGCTTCTTCCAGCGCGGCGTTCGTGCGGCTGAAGGGCCGGGTGCCCAGGAAATTGGCGACGCTCAGGGGGCTGGGGTGCGCGGATTCCAGGATGACGTGCTGCGGCGCGGTGATCAGTTTCTTCTTCTTACGGGCGTACGCGCCCCACAGGATGAACACCACGCGCCCCGGCTGGTCGTTCACGGCGCGGATCACGGCGTCCGTGAAGTGCTCCCAGCCCTGCCCGGCGTGCGTGTTGGGTTGCCCCTCGCGGACGGTCAGGACGGCGTTCAGCAGCAGCACGCCCTGCGCGGCCCAGGTGGTCAGCGAGCCGTGGCGGGGCGGCGTGAAGCCGGGCAGGTCGGTCACGAGTTCCTTGTAGATGTTGCGCAGGCTGGGCGGCACCGGCACGCCGGGGCGGACGCTGAAGCTCAGGCCGTGCGCCTGTCCGGGGCGGTGGTAGGGGTCCTGGCCCAGGATCAGGACCTTCACGTCTTCCAGCGGGGTCAGGCGCAGGGCGTTGAACACGTCGGCGGCGGGCGGGTAGATGGTCTGCTCGCGGCGTTCCCGCACCAGGTAATCCTTGAGTTCGCGGAAGTACGGCGCGGCGAATTCACCTTCCAGGGCGCGCTGCCAGGAGTCGGGCAGGCCGGCGGGCACGATGGCTTTCGGCGCGTCGGAGGGAGTGGGGGCGTGGCCGAAGAGGTCAGGCTGGTCGCTCATGATGTTCCTTTTTATGGCACGGGGGCGGGGCGTGGGTGGGGATTTCTCCGGGAGTCCCTTGGCTTTCCGTTCGGCACGCAGGTCGGCCTTCTTGCGGCTGCCGTGGGTCACGTAGATGCGGCGGGCTTCGGCCTCAAAGTCGGGACTGGCGCGGGCGGCGGCGATGCGGGCGCGGGCGGCGCGTCCGGCCTCGTGCTCGTGAACGATGGGCGGCGGGTACTTCAGGCGGCCCGCGCCGCTCCACTCCCAGGGCGCGTGAATGAAATCGCCCGGTACGTCCGCCAGTTCGGGCAGCCAGCGGCGCAGGAACACACCATCCGGGTCCTGCTCGCGGGCCTGCCGGGTCGGGGAGTAGATGCGCACGCGGTTGATGCCGACCGTGCTGCTCTGCATCTGCATCTGCGACCAGTGGATGCCGGGTTCGTTGTCCAGCCACTCCCGGGCCAGGAACAGCCCGGGCCGGCGCCAGTGCAGCCACAGGTGCTGCGTGGCGAAACTGACCAGCAGGGCCCGCATCCGGAAGTTCAGCCAGCCGGTGTCGCGCAGCATCCGCATGCAGGCGTCGATCAGGGGGTAGCCGGTCTGGGCGGCCTGCCAGCGGTCGTAGAAGTCCTGGTTCCACTCGTGTTCGCGCAGGCCTTCCAGGGCGCGGTTCAGGGTGCGGAATTCCATGTCCGGCTGGCTTTCCAGTCGCTGCATGAAATGGCAGTGCCAGTGCAGCCGCGACTCGTACGAGCGCAGGGACCGCACCCAGCGCGGGTCGGCGTCGGGCTCGGCCTGCACCTGCGCGAGGCGCACGCGGGTGGCCTGCACGACCTCCCGCAGCGACACGGTCCCGAAGGCCAGCGGCGCGCTCAGGCGCGAGCAGCTGCTCTGGGCGCTCAGGGGGCTGCTCATCTCGCGCATGTAGTTCACGCCGCGCGCCGTCAGGAACGAGCGCAGGGTGACGTGCGCCCCGGCTTCACCGCCAGGGGGAATGACTTTCGTGCTGGCGGGCACGCCCAGTTCCGCGTGGGTATAGAGCCGTCCCGGTTCGGCCCCACTGGGGCGCAGGGCGTCCGGGACGGGAGCCGGCGGGGCACTCAGGCGTTCTTCCCAGGTGGCGGCCCAGCCGTCGCGGTTCACCATGCGGCGGATCACGCCGTTCTGCGGCACCTCGGTCAGGGGCAGGCCACGTGCCCGCGCCCAGGCGCGCACGCGGCGGTCCCGCGCAAAGCTCACGCCGTTGCCGGTTTCCTCGTGCGCCCACACGGCCCGCACGTCATGGGCGGCGCGCAACTCTTCCAGCACCGTCGCGGCCTCCCCGATCCGCACGACCAGCGGGGTGCCCAGGGCACGCAGGCTGGCGTCCAGTTCGCGCAGGCAGTCGTTCAGGTACGTCAGGTGGTGCCCGGCGAATTCCTCGTGCGTCAGCTGTTCGGGTTCGTAGATGAACACGGGCAGGACCGGGCCGCGCCGGGCCGCCTCGCGCAGCGGCGCGTGATCCCGCACGCGCAGGTCCTTCTTGAACCACACCAGTTGTGTTCCGCCGGGCATTCCCTGACTGTCTCTCAGCGCGGCAGGCGCGACGGTAGGCGCGCGCCCCAACTTCAGGGGATATGAACGCCCTGCGGCGGGCAGGGACGGGAACGCCTCGCGGCGGGCAGGGGACGGGAACGCGGGCCACCCGTGAGGAGGTGGCCCGCGTGTGAGGGAGAGGTTACTGGATGTTCGCGCGGAAGCAGATGGTGACGCTTTGCGTGGGGGTCAGCACGAAGCTCCCACCCTGCACGAGCACCTTACCGTCCTTCAGCTGCCCGGCATCGGTGTCGGCGGCGGCGGTGTAGAACACCTCGCCGCTCACGGCCGTCAGGCGGATGTCCTTGCCCGCGCCGAAGCCGTTCAGGGCGAAGCCCGTGTTGGCGGGGACGGCGTCGCTGAAGCTGATGTTGGTGGCGTTCAGGCCGCCCACGTTGGTGGTGGTGATGCAGTACTCCAGCACGTCGCCGGGGTTGCCTTCACCGGTCGTGCCGACAGCACCGCCGCGCGTGACGTTCCGCACGGTCTTGACGACGGTCAGTTTCGCGGGCTGGTAGACGGGCGTGACCACTTCGTTGCTGGGCACGCCGGTGCTGGGGCCGCCCGTGAAGTCCACGCGCGCCACGTTCCGCACCTGCGCGGGGTCGAGGGCGAAGGGGCTGACCACGGTCACGCGGAAGGTCACGACCGACTCGTTGTCCAGCGCGGCGGGCGTGGTGTCGATCTTCAGGACCTGCGTGGCGCAGGCTGCGCCGTCCGCGCTGCAGATGCCGACCGGCTGCGCGAAGGGGTACGCCGCGCCGCTCAGGCTGGTGGCGCTCTGGCCGGTGACGGTGGTGGCAAAGCCGTTCACGCGGGCGCTGTCCGGCACGTAGGCAGTGCCGGCGGGCAGGGCGTCGCGGAAGGTCACGCCCCCGGCGGGCAGGGTGCCGCTGTTACGGACGACCACGCGGTACTCCAGCGTGTCGCCGGGCTGCACCTTGTCGCCCACGGAACCGGCGACCTTCGTCACGCTCTTGACGGCGTTCAGGCTGGGGGCCAGCACCGGGTAGGTGCAGCTGGCCAGGTCGGTCGAGCCGAGGCTGCTGCCGCCCACGGTGGTGTAACTGACGTTCACGAGGTCGATCTTCACGAGGCGGCCCTGGTTGTCGCGGGCGTAGATGCCGCTGGGGCTGGCCGCGATCCCGTTGAACTGCGAGCCGGCGCTGGGGTTGTTCAGGCGGCCCAGGTACTCGGCGCTCAGGGTGCCGGGCGTGATCAGCCACAGGTCGATGGCGCTGGACCCGGTCGCGCTGCTGATCATGTACAGCTTGCCGGTGCTGTCGGCGAAGAAGTCGCCGTTGTCGTTGAAGCTCGGGGCGTTCAGGGTGGGGCTGGTCAGCTGGCCCAGGGCCGTGACCTGATAGGGGCTGGTGGTCTGGAAGCTCCAGAAGTTCCGGGCGGTGTCCATGGCGTAGCCGACGCCGCCGCTGGTGATGGTCATGCGCACCAGTCGGCCGGTCACGCCGCTGAACAGACCCCCGGCGGACCAGGTTTTCTGCACGGTGTCGTAGAAGCGCAGGCGGCCGGAGTCGTTCGCCACGAAGAACCGCCTGGCGTCGGGCGTGATGGCCAGCGTGGCCGAGGTTTCCGTGCCGGGCAGCGTGGCGATCACGGGGCCCAGGGTGTTGCCGCTCTCGTTCAGCGCGCGGATGGTGACGCCGTCCGTGATGTTCCCGCCTTCTTTCAGGGCCAGCGCGTAGATGCCCGAGCAGACGGGGGGTGGGGTGGGCACGGTGACGGTGGTGGTGTACACCGCGCACTGCCCGCCGGTGGCCGCGCAGCCCGCCGGGTCGGGGATGGGGTCGGGGTCGCCGCCGCCGCCCACGCTGGCGCGGTTGGTGACGCTGGTGTCGGCGCTGGCGGTGACGTTCACGCCGAAGGTCAGGGCGACGCTGGCACCGGGGTTCAGCACGCCGTTACCCGTGCAGGTGACGGTC
The DNA here is from genome assembly GCF_028622095.1 of Deinococcus aquaticus. Classification (NCBI taxonomy): domain Bacteria; kingdom Thermotogati; phylum Deinococcota; class Deinococci; order Deinococcales; family Deinococcaceae; genus Deinococcus; species Deinococcus aquaticus. Next base: position 952,563 of record NZ_CP115165.1, read on the forward strand.
TGGCCGCTGGTCGTGCAGTTCCAGCCCGCAGCGGGCGAGAAGCTGGCGCTGGCGGGCGTGACGCCGGCCGGCAGCAGGTCCCTGACGGTGGTCACGCCGCTGGTGGCGGTGGGGCCGTCATTCTTGACGTTCAGGGTGTAGGTGGCGCCGCTCTGCCCGGCCGTCCAGGGGCCGTTGCCGGTCTTGGTGATGATCAGCGAGGGGGGAGGCGGGAACGCCGTGCAGATGTACACGGTGTCGGTGTTGTTGGCGGGGTTGATGTCCGTCACGCCGGCGGGGGCCGTGATGGTGGCCGTGTTCTTCAGCTGCGGGTCCTCGGCGGTGACGCGGCCGGTGTAGGTGATCTTCAGTTCGCTGTTCGCGGGGAACTTCGGAATGGTGAAGTTCGGGAAGCCGGTGCCGCTACTGGCGGGGCACTGCGCGCCGCCGCTGACGACCTCGCACTTCCAGGTCAGGGCCTCGAAGCCGGGTTCGGACACGTCGGTCAGGGTGGCGCCGTCGGCAGCCACGCCGCCCGTGTTCTGGTTGATGACCTGCAGCGCGTATTCGACGGTGTCACCCACGAAGAACTTGCCGGTGGTGACGTTGCGGGGCGGGGTCAGGATGGTCTTGAATACCTGCAGGTCCGTGTTGCGGACGGGCGGGGCGGTGCAGGTCAGTTTCAGATCGTCGAGTTTCAGGATGTTCGCGTCGCCGCTCACGCCGTCTTTCAGGGTGTAGATGCTCAGCGTGACCTGCGAGCCGCTGCTGACGAAGCCCGGCACGCTTTCCACAGTGTAGCCGGTGGTCAGGGTGCTGCCGTCCGTGGCCTGCAGAACCTGCCCGCTGACGGTGTCGGTGAACACGTACCGCAGTTTGGAAGGCGTGTTCTGGTGGGTGCGGGCGTAGTTCTGGTAGCTCAGGGTGCCGCCGGCCGGGACGTTGATGACGTTCTGGTACAGCAGGCCGGGCAGGCTGGCGTAGTCGGCGACGTTCAGGTACAGCGCGTACCCGCCGTTACCGGTGTGGTCAATGCTGTTCCAGAAGGTGTACTTGCCCATGGTGGCCGTGACGGTGTTCACGCCACTCACGTACGCGTGGCTCTTGATGTCGCCCAGTGCGGCGTTGGTGTTGAAGGACTGCACCCACGGAGAGTTGGGCGCGCAGGTGTCGGCGGTTCTGGTGGCTCCGGCCGTGCTTCCGGCGCCGATCAGGGCGCAGGTGGCGGCGGCAGCGGCTGTGACGGTGGTGGCGGCGCGTTTAAGCAGTGTCAGCAGGGCAGGCATGCGGTGTCCCATATCAGTCCCCTCCCCCGGTCGCGGGTTTTTCGGGCAAGGGGGGCGAGGTCGGTGCGGTCAGGTTCACGCCGTTGGACTGGCCGTCGTCCAGCATCAGGTCCAGACGCAGGTACAGTCCCTGACGGGTGTAGATGTTGGTGCCGATGCCCTGGAAGCCCACGGGGTTGTACCCCAGCGTGACCCAGGTGCCGGGCAGAGCGCGGTAGCTGCCTTCCAGGCCCAGGCTCAGCAGGCTCGATCCCGTCGCGGGCTGGATCAGGCCGCGCGCGGCGAGACCCAGGCCGAACTGCTCGGTCACGTAGTAAGTGCCGCTCACGGACCCCTGGTAGGTGGCGCTTCCCGGCTGGTCCAGCAGGCTGCGTCCGGCCAGTCCGGCGCGCACGGCGTAGCGGGGCGCGTGGTACTCGGCGGTGGTCTCGGCGATCAGTTCCGGGGTGTTCCCGGCCAGCGCGCCGTCCTTGTAGCGCAGGTACGCGAGGCCCTGCCACTGCCCGGCGCGCAGCGCGGCGGACACCGAGTAGTTGCTGCCACTCTCGTCGCCGGCAAAGACGTGGGTGCCGTCGGCGCTGAGGGTCAGCTGGTCATTCAGGCTGTAGGTGGCGCCGCCCTTGAGGGCCACGCTGAAGGCGCCGCCGGTGGTGGCCACGTCGGTGGCGACGGTGCCGGTCAGGCGGTCGTTCTTGTAGCGCAGGGCCACGCCGGCGTTCCAGCCGCCCTCGTTCTGGGCGTCACCGTCGAGGTCCATCACGTAACTGCCGTTCAGGCCCAGGTTCAGGTTGTCGCTGAGCGGCAGGGCGGTGTCCGCGCCGAAACGGGCGCGGTTGCCCCAGCCGTCCGCGCCGGGCAGGTCGTAGTTCACGGCGACGTTGGTCATGCCCAGGCGGGACTGCAGGCCCAGGCTGGCGCGGTGGCCCTCGGCCCAGTCGATGTCGTCGCGGGCGGTCAGGGTGACGTTCGGCGCGACGGGCACGCTGGCCTTGAGGGTCGTGGTGGTGTTCAGGTCGCCGCTGAGGCGCTGGGCGTGCTCGGCCGAGACGCTCAGGCCGCCGCTTGCGTACGCGCCACTGACGACCGCGCCGAGGCCCTGTTCATCCCCGAAGCCCGCGCGGATGCCCGCGCCGAGCGTGAAGGGCGAGAAGGTGTACAGGCCCTTCAGGTCGGCGTGCCCGGTGCTGGTGCCGGCCGCGCCGTCCGTGCCCGGCGTCTGCTGGTACGTGGCGGCGGCGGCCACGGCCAGCGTGTCGGTCACGCGGTAGGTGGCGTCGGCGTTCACGCCCAGGCCGGGCGTGGTGGCGTTCAGGCCCGCGTACTCCCCGGCCTGGTAGTGCACGCTGGCGTTCACGCCCAGACGGTCCAGGGCGGCGCTGGCGCTGGCGTTCACCAGCAGGCCGCCGCCGGCGTAGGCGGCCAGCAGATCAGCGCGGCTCTGGTCGGCGTCGTAACGGGCGCGGACGCCCACACTGGTCACGCCGTCCAGGTTCACGGCGGCGGCGGCGGCGCTCAGTTCGTCGGTCACGCGGTACTTGACCTGCGCGCCCCAGGCGAGCTTGCGGGCCCCCAGCGGGTCGTTCAGGCGGTAGCTCAGGCGCACGCTCTGCTCGCGTCCGTCGGGGTCGATCAGGTCCACGGCGCGCTGGAAGTACACGACGCCCGCGACCGGGTCCAGGGTGTAGTCGGTCAGGCGGGCCAGCGTCCGGACACCCGTTTCGGCGCCGGTGCGGGGATCCACGGTGACCAGTTCCACGGTCTCGCTGTCGGGTTGCAGACCGCTGTCGGCCAGGGTCAGGACGCGCGTGCCGTTGGCCGGCAGGGTGCGCCGGATCAGGTCGCCGGGCAGCGCGGCCACGAAGCCCGACACCTGCGGGTTGCTGCGCGTGAAGCCGCTCAGGGCGGTGGGCGTGATGCCCAGGTTGAACACGTCCACGGGCACCGGCGCCTGACGGTACTGCACGTTGAAGGCGGGGTGCTCGTAGCGCACGGCGACCGGGTCGATGCCCTGAAGCGGGGTGCTTTCCGTGCTGCTGTCCCCGTGGGTCGAGTACCGCTGCAGGGGGTTGGAGGTGGTGGGCAGTCCCTGGGCGCGGTCCTGCGCGGCCGTGATCTTGCCGGCGCTGTCGCGCTCGGCGTTCACGGCGCCGCTGGCCGCGACGTACAGTTTGCCGTCACCGATGGGCGTTTCCAGGTAAGCCTGTCCGCGCGCCTCGCCGGCGGCCGTGCCGCCACCCTGGAGGATCGCGCCGAGGCTGACCATCCCGATGCCCACGCGGGTCTTGCTGGGCAGCGCCTCGAAGGAGCGGGTGACGACCTTGTCGCCCAGCAGCAGGCGCACGTCGAAGCGGGTGGGGGCCGACAGCGGCTCGAGTTCCAGTACGCCCTCGCCGTCCACCAGTTTCACCTGGTAGCTGCCCACGCGGGGCTGCGCGTCGCCCTGGGTGGGTTCCAGGGTGGTCTGCACCGTGACGCTGCTGCTGGCGGTGGTCAGTCCGGCGGCGTCGGTCAGGCGCACGCCGATGCGGATGGGCGTCACGCTGTCCGCGATCAGCTGCGTGGCTTTCAGGTCGGCGCGGACGGGCGTGCCGGTCAGGAACACCCGGATGGTCTGGTCGCCGAAGGTGATGGTGTTCTCGCCGGTGCGCAGCGGCAGGCCGTAGAACTCCTGGCGCTGGGTGCCGCTGCTGGCGTCCACGCTCTTGCGGCCCAGCGTGGCGGGGTCCACGGGCACGCCGTTCACGCTGGGCAGCGCGGCGCTGTCGGCAGGGCTCTGCACGGCGACCGTGATGCGGTCGCGTTCGCGGTACACCGTGCCGTCCAGCGGCAGTTTCAGCGCGCCGGGGTTCTCGGCCGTCTTCTCCTGCGTGCTGGTCACGGCGTTCAGGCCGCTCAGGTCGTCCAGGTTGCCGTCTCCGACCAGCACGTTCAACTGCCCGCCGGCGTAGCGGCCGATCAGGGTGGGGCTGGCCAGCGCCGGGAGGTTGCCCTCGTGCGTGACCTTGTAGGTCAGGACGCCGCGCGCCGCGCCCGGGGTGGTCCAGTAGTACCGGCCGCTGGGTCCGGTCTGCGGGTCCGCGATGGCGCGGCCGCTCAGCTGGCTGCTGCCGGGCACGTAGGCGGCCCCGGCCGGCGGCTGGTGGGCCACGATGACCTGATTGGCGTTCTTGGTGCTGGGCACGTCGAAGGGAATGCGGACGGTGCTGTCGCGCGTGACCGACACGACCGGGGTCGGGGCGGGCGGCGGCGGGGTCTGCACGGTCTGCACGCCGGTCACGACCTGCTGGCTGTCACAGTTGCTGCTCAGGGTGGCGTTCAGGGTGCCCTGCGCGCCGCCGTCACCCTTGACGCGGGCGCGGTAGCTAAGGGTCTTTTCCTCGCCGGGTTGCAGTTCGCCGCTGAAGCTGGTGGGGTCCAGGGCTTCGAGCGTCTCGCCGGGCGCGTCGGTCAGGGTGTACGGGGCGGGCACGCCGCTGGTGTTCTTCAGGGTCAGGGTGACCGTGACGGTCTCGCCGGCCAGCGTTTCGGGCAGCGGGGCGCGGCGCAGTTCGATCTGCGTGGCGGTGGGCAGCACGCGCACGTTCAGGTTCTGCGTCTGGTTCCAGGGGGCCAGCGTGGCGGTGAAGTCGCCGCTGCCGGCCGCGTCGGCCTTCGCTTCGAAGGTCAGCACGCCGGGGTTGGCGGCGTCCACGCGGGCCGTGACGGTCGTCTCACCGGCCGCCGTGAAGCCTGCGGGCAGCTTGACGCGCAGGTTGGCGGGCAGGGTCTGCCGCTCGAAGGCGGTGGTGGCGCGCGCGGTGAAGGTCACCACGTCGCCCACGCAGACTTCGGGTTTGTCAGCCACGAAGCTCAGAGCCATGCTGGGCTTGACCTGCACGGCCACGTGCGCGGTCTGCTGCTTGACGACCGTGGCGGCCGGGGCGTTCAGGGTCACCTCGGCGCCCTTGACCGGCTCGACAGTCACCGGGTACTCCCTGGCGGGCAGGGTGAACGGTCCGGCGCTGCCCTGCACGTTGTACGCCTGCTCGCCCACGGTCACGGTGGCCTGGGTGGGCAGGGTTTCCTCGGGCAGGATCAGTTCGGCCTTGATGTCCAGCTTGCCGGTCGTGTCGGCCGTGACGATCTTGATGGGCCCGGTCGTCAGTTCAAAGCCGACCGAGTTGGAGTACTGGTACGTGTCTTTCGGCTGGCGCAGGTACAGGGTGTAGTTCCCGGCTTCCTCGGGCACCTTGATGTCGTCCCACTGCAACTGACCGCTGACCTTGACCGGGTAGGCGTTGCCCTGCGCGTCGCGCAGTTCGGCTTCCAGTTCGCCCGGGCCGTCGCCGTCGTACATGCGGATGCCCATGGGGCCGCCGGGGTTGGCGACGTTCAGGGCGGGCACCCAGTCGTTGCTGCGGATGGTGATGTTCAGGTGGTCGGCCTCGACGGCCGCGCTGATCGAGTTGAGGCGGAAGGCGAAGGTGTTCTTGCCGTTGCCTTCGGTGCGGACCTTCAGGGTGTAGGTGCCGGCGGGCAGGTCGTCGTTCAGGAAGGTCTGCCAGTCCTGGGCGCCCACGCCGAAGTTCTGTTCACGCACGACCTTGCCGTCGGCGTTCACGAGGCTGAAGGTCGAGTTGACCGGGGCTTTGGGACGCTCGGTCGAGTAGTTCTCGTCTCCGAAGTAATCGTCGCTGCGGTAGTCCTGCGGGTCGAACTGAGCGCCGTACACGTCGAGCTGTACGCGGGAGCTGAGGCCCACGATCAGTCTCAGGTCCTGGTCTCCGACCGTCCACATCAGCTTGTTGCCGACGGAGGTCAGAGGAAGGGACGTGGCGATTTCCTGCGCTGCTGCCGAGCCGAGGAGTGCCGCCGTCAGGGTGGTGATGGCGCGTTTCACTCAGTACCTCCAGCTGGCCGTCGGGTCGGTGACGGCGCCTTTAGGGTCGCCTGCCCAGCGGAAGCGGTAGGTCACCGCGCGTTCTCCACTGGCAAGCGTGTCGTAGGTCAGGACGTTCTGGCCGTCGGTCAGGACCGCGCCCTGCGGCAGCGGGTCGGTAAGGGTCACGCCGCTCAGGTCCGCGTTGGCGCTCAGGATCAGCTGCACGCGGTACTCGCCGGGCTCGTCGGTCAGGAACAACCCCTTGCGGATCAGCAGGCTGCGTTCCGGCTGGCCGGGCAGGGTGCTGGACACGCGCAGGGTGGTGTCGCGGATCACGGCGATGTCACCTGCCTGCGGGGCCAGCGGGAAGTCCACGCTGGTCAGGTTGCGCAGGAACACCAGTCGGCTGCCGGGGCGGCCCGCGTCCTGCGGCACGCTGATAGCCTGCGCAGCGACCGAGTTGGGGTCCAGGCGTAGCGCGGCCGTGCCTTCCATCAGGTTACGGAAGTGGTAACGGCCCTCCGCGTCGGTCAGGGCAATCCGGCCGCCGGCCAGGACCACGCGGGCGTTCTGGCAGGGAATGTCGGTGCCACGGTCGTACACGCCGTTGCGGTTCACGTCCAGGAACACGTACCCGACCAGATCGGCGGTGTTGCGGCCGAAGATCAGCGGGTCGATGGTGTTCAGGGCGCTGCTGGGCGGCGTCTTGATCTCGCCGTTGTTGCTGATGGCGGTCGCCAGGGCGCTGTTGCGGATCTGGCTGCCAGCGGCGGGCGTGACCACGGCGTCGAAGGTGATGACGGCGGTCGCGCCCGGGGCGAGGCCGGGAATGATCCACACGTACTCGCGGCCCGTCACGGCAGGAATGATCGACGCGCCGTTCAGGGTGCTGCTACCGTCCACGTAATCCAGGCCGGCGGGCAGGTTGTCCGTGACCCTGATTTCCTGAAGGGCTCCGGTGGCCGAGCGGTTGGTGACGGTGAAGGTGTAGGTGATGGTCTGACCGAACGAGACGGTGGCGGGACTGCTGGTCTTCACCAGACTCAGGTTCACCTGATCGAACACGCCGTTCTGCACGGGGTTCGAACGGACGGGTTCGGGGACCTCGCTGCTGCTGACCGTGAAGGTGTTCACGGCGCGGGCCCCGTCGGGCGTGCCGGCGGGCACGCGGGCCCTGAGGCTCAAGGTCAGGGTCTCGCCGGGCGCGAGGCGCGCGAAGCGCCACACGACGTCAGTGCCTTCGAGTGCGCCGCCCTGGTCGGCCGAGACGAATTCCAGGCTGTCGGTGCGGATGACCTGCCCCTGGGCGTCCAGAATCTGCAGGTTCTTCAGGTTGTCGCGCAGGACCAGGTTGGTCAGCGCGAAGCTCTGCGGGTTGTTGAAGGTCAGGGTGTACGTGATGACCTGACCGGGCGCGACCACGCCTTCGCCCGCGTCGCCGGTCTTGACCGGGTTGAGCAGGTCGGGCGCGATGTTGATCACGCAGTCGATGGTCAGGTTGTCGGCGGCTCCGCGGCTGCTCGTGGCGGTCAGCGCGACGCGCAGGGCCTCGTTGGCGGTGCTGGTGCTGGCCTTTGTGGGCACGTAGCAGGCGTTGAAGTCGCGGGTGGCCTGCGGCGCGAGGTCAGGCACGATGAACGGTTCGGTGATGGGCGCGCCGTTCAGTTCCGTGAAGCGCACGGTGGCCTGCCCGGTCACGACGCGGCCGGTGATGGTGATGCTGTCGGGGCGGTCACCGAGGTTCTGCACGGTGTGCGGGAAGCAGATCTCCTGGTTCAGCAGGGCGTTCTGACGGACCTGCTTGTCGTCGCTGCTGAGTTCCCCGCCGGGCAGCGCCTGCGGGTTGCTGATCGGGCCGAGGGCGATGCTGGGCGTGTAACGCACCGTGATGTCGGCCGGGGCGTCGACGCTGACGTCGCTGCTGCGCAGCTGTCCCACGTTGCGGCGCGTACCGACGTCGGTGGCGGGCGCACTCAGGCGGAAGGTGAGGGTCAGCGTGCCGCCGGCCGGGAGGCTCTCGGTGCGGGCGCGGACAGCACTGACCGGCGCGGTCTCGCTGGCCGACCAGGTGCTGCCGTCGGCGCTGTACTCGATGACGCCGCCGCCGCTCAGGCTGGCGCTGGCACTGCGGAACACGAAGTCGCGCATGTCCGGGGTGTTCAGGAAGTCCGTGACCGTCACGGGGCGCGAGGCTCCCTGGCCGGTGTTGCGGGCGGTCAGGGTGACCAGGGTGTCCTCGCCGGGGCGGACCACGGCGGGCGTGAAGGTCTTGGTCAGGGTCAGTTCCGGGGGCTCGCCGACGCTCACGCGGGCCACGTTGTCGTCGTCGGTCTCGCCGGGGCGGCCACTGGTGTTCGTGGCGCAGGCGGCCACGAGGTTCAGGTACGCGGCCCCGCGGTTGGCGGCGGCGGTACTGACCTGCACCAGCACGGTGCGGGTCTGGTCGGCGGCCAGCGTGAGGGCCGTGACGGCCGCCTCGCCGGGGTCGACCACGCCGTTGCCGTTGCTGTCCTCGTGAATGCTGAGGTCGCCGGGCAGGAACTGCGAGGCGGCGTCGGTCAGGACACTGAGGTTCGCGGTGTTCACGTCGTTCCCGGTGTTCGAGACGCTGTAGCGCAGCGTGGCACCCTCACCGGGCAGCAGGCTGTAGCTCTGGCCGGGCGCGGCCACACTGCCGTTCGGCAGGACGCTCAGGGCGCACACGGCCGTCACGGTGGTCGTTACGGGCGGCGTGGGAATGGATGTGGGCGGGCCGCCCTCCGGCGTGAATTCCAGAACGGCAGTGTTCTGGATCACGGTCCCGGCTGGCGTGCCCGCCGCGTACGCAGGGCTGACCAGGGTCAGGGCCAGCGCCGTCAGCAGTTGAAGCACAGGGGGTTTTCGCACGTTGCCTCCCAAAGTCGTGTGGCGGTAGAAAAATCGTCTTCTCTTGTTATGAGGGGGTGAGGGGGAGCCGGATGAAAAAGTGAAACTCCCCCGTGTGGGGGAGGCGCGCCCTGCCTCCGCAACGGGAGGTCGGGCGCGCCTGCGGGCCTTACTTCACCGTGACGGTGAAGGTGCCGGTGATGGTCTGGCCGGGGGCCAGGATGTCGCCGGGATCGATGGTGCCGTTGTTGTTGGTATCCACGCCCGCGTACACGGTCACGCCGTCCGCCTGGGGCGCGACGATGGGCGCAGCGCTCCAGGTGGTGCCGTTGGTCGAGTACAGGATGGGGCCAGTGGCGGTGCTCGTGGCCGTGAAGCTCACGTAGGTGGTGTTGGTGGGCAGCGTGTCCTTGATGAAGGCCTTGGTCACGTTGGCGTTACTGGTGTTCTTACCAACGATGGTGTAAGTCAGTTTGTCGCCGGGTTTGGCTTCGGCCTTGTCGACGGTCTTGACGGGCGCGGCGACCACGGTCTTACCGACCGTGATGGTGTCGTTGGGGTCGGTGACCGTCACGCCGGTCGTGGGGGACTTGGCGGTCTGGTTCAGGGTGATGGTCTGCGCGGCGGCGGCGCAGGGCACGTCGACCACGGCGATCAGTTTCAGTTCGGCTCCGGCGGCCAGCGCGCCGGTGTCGGCGATACCGTTGGCGTTCGTGTCGGTCAGCGCGGGCTCACCGGCGTCCAGGGCCTTGTTGCCGTTGGTGTCGACGAAGTACTTCACGGCAACGGGCACGGTGGTGCCGTCGGTCAGTTTGATGGGCGCGGTGCCGCTCACGTCGAAGGTGTCGGGCGCGCTGCCCAGGTTGGCGATCTCCATGGCAACCGTGGACTGGATGGCCGGGGAGTTCGCGGTGCAGGTGGTGGGCGGAATGATCGGGGTGCCGGGGTTACCGGGCGTGCCGGCCTCGGGGGTGCCGACCGGGGTGGGGTCACCGCCGGGGCTGTTGGGGGTGGGGTTCCCGAACGACAGGCCGGGCAGGTTCACGATGTCCTTGGTGTCGTCTTTCTTGGTGGGGTCGTTGCTGCTGGTGGTGGTGACCGTGACGGTGGGAACCGTGCCGGGCGTGGGGGCGCTGCCGGCGGGGAAGGTCACGCGCACCAGCACGTCGGCGGTCTGGCCGGGGGTCAGGCTGCCCACGTCGGGCACGCCGTCGCCGTCGGTGTCAGGCAGGACCGTGCCGTCGGGCTTGAGCAGTTCGACGGTGGTCCCGGTCGGGAAGCCGTTCTGGCCAGTGGTGATGTCGAACACGTCGGGGCGGTTGCCGTTGTTCTGCACGGTATTCGTGAAGGTGACGACGGTGGTGGTGGTCGTGGCCTGCGCGGTCTGGGTGTCAGCGGCGCTGGGCGTGATGGTCACCGGGGTGGTGTCGGTGCTGGGGTAGGGCGCGGTGGTGGGGGTGCCGTTGCCGTCCGGGTCGTTTTTCGGGCCGATGACGGTGGCGTCCTTGCGGTCCACGGTGGTGACGTTGGAGTTGTTGGCGTCCTTGGCCACGGCCGGGTCGTTGGTGAAGCCCGGGTTGTCCTGGCGGTCACCGGTGGGGTCACCGCCGAACTTGTCGGTGCTGGTGGCGGTGGTGGGAATGGTGTACACCTGGAAGAACTTGACGGCCTGATCCTGGTTCACGCCAGTAATGGTCGTGATGGCCGTGGAGGCCGCAATTTCGGTGGCGCTGAGGGTGCCGTCGTTGTTGGTGTCGGCGCTGACCGGGAAGAAACGGATGTTCTCGGGGGTCTTGACGGCCGCCGTGGGGTCCGGGGTGTTGGTCAGGGTGTAGCTCTCGCTGGGCACGTTGCCGGTGTTGGTCAGCGTGTACAGGAACACCACGGTGTCGCCGGGTTTGGCGGTGGCATTCAGCGCCGGAACGGCGTAGGTGGGGGCGGTGCGGGGGCCAGCACTGTTGTTGTCGTTGGGCGTGATCGTGAAGTCAGGCACCGGAAGCACGGTCGTGGTGACCGGGTTGGAGGGCACGGTGGTGGGGGGGGGTGCCGGTCGGGGCGCCTTCGGGCGTGAAGACAATGTCGGCCGTGTTGGTGATGACGGTGCCGGCGGCGGTGCCAGCGGCGGAGGCGGAGCCGGCGGCAAGCGCGGCGATCAGGGCGGCAAACTTCCAGGAATTCTTCATGTGTTCTCCTCCGAGCCGGGGGGCGTTCGGTGTGTTCGTCCTGCTGGGTGTGCGGGTGGTGTGCAGCCGTGTGTTACTTGACTTTCACGCGGAAGGCGAACTTCAGCGTCTCGTCCGGGTTGATGTTGGTGACGGTCCAGCGCACGTTGGTGTACTCGGTCGTGGGGACCGGAACCTTGCGGGTCACGGACTGTCCGTTCTCGGTGACGGTCACGGTGCGGGTGGGGGCGGCGCTGAAGGTTTTGCCCCCGTCGAGGCTGTACTGCGCTTTCCAGCGGTTGGCGTTGGCGGTGGTCAGCTGGGCGAACTCGGTGCCTTTGGGCACGGGTACGTTGACCAGCAGTTGCGCCAGCTTGCGGCCGGAGACGTTCACGAGCGTGATCTGTTCGCGCAGGACGTCGCCAGGAAGAACCGTCTTGGGGTTCTCGATGACGGTCTCGGTGGCCTTGCCGTCCGTGACGACGCTCTTGATCAGGTCCTGCCGGAGCGTGAAGGTCACGTTCTGCTGGACGGCGCCGGTCTGCGCGCTGGCTGTGGCCATCAGGAGGAAGGGAAGGAGCAGGCGCTTCAAGACGTTGTACCTCCGGAACAAAAGAAAAGACCGACAGTCAGGGGAATAGTTTCCCTTGTTCTGTCGGTCGCGCCACTGGCTCCACACCTGGCAAGGCGCCCGTTTGCGCCAGGTGATTCATAGCTCCGGAACAGCTGATTGGTCAGAGCGGAGCACCGCCGGGGTGCCGTATCTGGTGAACATCTGCGAGCTTTCCGGTGAAACTCTTACAGTCCTGGGACTGACTCAAGCGTCACTATGAAATTTCTCACCTTCTGTCCACGCCCATAATCGGGTGCTGCCCGGCTGTTGTCAAACCCCCAGACGGCCAGAATTCGCTTTTGCAACGGGGGTACCGCTGCCCCCATCAAAGGCGTCTATTTCCTCGATGAAGCGGTCGAACAGGTAGCGGCTGTCGTGCGGGCCGGGGCTGGCTTCCGGGTGGTACTGCACTGAAAAGACCGGGTAGCGCGCGTGTGCCATGCCTTCCAGCGTGCCGTCGTTCAGGTTCACGTGGGTCGGGACAAACGCCCCGTTCGGGATGGATTCGATATCGACCGCGTACCCGTGGTTCTGGGAGGTGATCTCCACATTTCCCGTTAACAGATTCTTCACGGGCTGGTTGCCGCCGCGGTGCCCGAACTTCATCTTGAAGGTCCGGCCGCCCGCCGCCAGCCCCAGAATCTGGTGGCCCAGGCAGATACCGAAGGTGGGCAGCAGCCCCATCAGTTCCCAGGCGGTCTTGTGCGCGTACTCCAGCGGCGCGGGGTCGCCGGGACCGTTACTCAGGAACAGGCCGTGCGGTTGCAGCGCCATGATCTGCGCCGGCGTGGTGTGCGCGGGCACCACGATCGGTTCGATGCCCACCTCGGCCAGCCGCTCGATGATGGTGTGCTTGATCCCGAAATCCATCAGGACCACGCGCTTGCCGTGCCGCAGCGTCGGGAAGGCGTAGGGCAGCGCGGTCGTGACCTCGCGGGTCATGTCGTGCCCGTCGATGTCCTGATGCCCCAGGGCGCGGCTGACGTACACCTGCTCCTCGGCGGGCGTGAACTCGCCGTACGGATCTTCCGGGTGCGTGAAGCTGCGGTGCGCGATCACGCCCTTGACCACGCCGCCCGTGCGCAGGCGGCGCACCAGCGCGCGCGTGTCGATGCCCTGAATGGACACGACGCCGTACTGCTGCATGAACGATTCCAGGGACTGCTGCGCGCGGTAGTTCGAGTACTCGGCACTGAATTCGCGGGAGATGAAGCCCCGCACGTACGGCTTGTTGCTTTCCATATCGTAGATCGCCACGCCGTAATTCCCGACGTGCGGGTACGTGATGGTCACGATCTGCCCGTTGTACGAGGGATCGGTCATGATCTCCTGGTACCCGGTCATGGAGGTGTTGAACACGACTTCACCGACCGTCTCGCCGCGGTGCCCGAAGGCGTACCCGCGGTACACCGTGCCGTCTTCCAGGGCCAGAATGGCCCGCTCTTTTCTGATCATGTTCGTTCCTCCCCATTCGCGCCTCTCCGGACGCGTTTCATGGCCCGGCGACGTGACCCTCCCGCCGTCTTACCAGCGGTACTTCACGTTCGCCTTGCCGATGATGACATTCCCCTCAACGCTGCGCTGTGAGGTCATGCCGTCATAGCGGTTGACCAGCCCGGCCATGGCGTCCATCACCGGGCCGAGCGTCTCGTTCAGTTCCGCGTCCTGCATCTCGGGCGGCAGGCTGCCCAGCAGGTCGTCGCCGCTGACGTCGGCCAGGTCCGGCTGGTACGCCCAGCCGCCGCTGCCGGCCAGGGTCAGACCTGCCGCCTGGAACGCCGGGTCCTGCGCGAGCGGCGCATCCTTGCCCGCCAGCGCGGCCTGAAGGGCTTCCTCACTGAAGGCGGTAATCAGGTAGTCGCCCTCGAAGGCGTACACCATCTTCAGGCCGGCCAGCATCTCGTCAATCTGGTCGAAGGACCCGGCGGCCATCATGGCAGCCACGCCGTCCTCATCCATGCCAGCCATGTCGCCCTTCATCAGGTCGCCCAGCGTGCCCTTCAGGGTGCCGCGCAGCCCGGCGATGGCCTCGTTCACGCTCCGGGCGTACTCGGGCAGGTGCGCCTCGGCGGCCGCGCGGTCACGCACGCTCTGGTACGTGACGGCGGTCGCCAGGGCCGCCAGTGGGTCCGACTGGTCCAGGCCCGCGCGCGTGCCGCCGGCCAGCGTGACCTGCGCGCACTCGCTGCCCAGGTACTGCCCGGCGCGTTCCAGGTGGCTGGCCAGCTGGCTGTCCGTCAGGAACCCGAACGGTTCGAGCAGGTCCAGGCGGGTCAGCCAGCGGGCCGCGTAGGCGTTCGATTCGGGCGCGCAGGCGGTCGCCTGCACCGCTTCGGCATCGGCCGGGATGACGTTCTGCACACCAAAATCGGTGGTGTGGGTCAGCAGGCGCGCCAGCGGGCGGTCCTTGCCTGCCGTGTTCACGACCTGCGCGGACACCGTGTTCAGGCCGGCGTCGGTGGTGGTCAGGCCGCCCGCCACCTGCCCCAGGGTGTCCAGGGCGTCCACGACCGGCGACAGCAGGCGCGGCAGCTTGAACTGCGCGAACTGCCCGCGAATCACCTTCGCGGTGGCCGAGAAGTTCAGGTACGCGCCCAGCTGCACCCGCCCGGCCGCGCCGGTCGCCTGCGCGTACGGCGCGGAGGCCGCCAGGGTCGGCGCGGTTTTCCCGCTCAGGCGGCCCAGGTACGACATCAGCAACGCCTTGTCGCTCGACAGGTACACCAGTCCGTTCGCCTGCCCGGCGAACAGGTCCCCGGAACGCACGAACGGGTACTCGCCGACCCGCGCGCCCTTCTTCCTCGGAATGAATGACGAGAACAGCTCGGTGGACAGGTCACCCGTGCGCGCCACGGCCAGCAGCGCCGGCATGAATGACCCGCCCTTGCCCTGCACCGTGAACACGCCCGCCACACCCTCGCGGCCCACCGAGTCGGCCAGGACGCCGCTGAACCCGCGCAGCATCGCGCCGGACGCCTCCAGGTCACCGCCGCCCAGGTCGGAGGCGCTGTCCAGCACGCCGCCGATCAGGCCAGTCAGGCGGTCGAAGGCGGGACCCGCGCCGTTCGTTTCGAGGGTCAGGAGCGCCCCGGCCGGCAGGTGCGCGGCCAGCGGCGTTTCCTGCGCGGAGGCCGTGGCAGCGAGGGCGAAGGTGAGGGCAGCGGCAGCGTGCATGGGTTTCATGAGCCTCATGGTAGAGGTCACAGGCGCGGGGCGCGTCAGCACTTCAGCAGATGCCGCGCCCGCAGTGGGCGTGCCGCGCGCCCCGGTACGCGCCCCATTCACCGTAACTCCCGGTACATGGCGATCTCGTTGCAGTTCTCGAAGAACGCGCAGCGCTGGCATTCACTCCAGACTTTCGGGTGCAGGTTCGTCTTGTCGATGCGGGTAAAGCCGCACTTCTCGAAGAAGCCCTGCTGGTACGTCCAGGCGAACAGGGCCGGCAGGTCGATCTCACGCGCCTCGCGTTCGCACGCCGCCACGAGGTCACGCCCCAGCCCCCGCCCCTGCATGTTCGGGTGGATGGCCAGTCCACGCACCTCCGCCAGGTCCGGGGCCAGCATGTGCAGCCCGCACACGCCGGCCAGCCCGCCCGGCCGCCCCTCGTGCGCGTCGGCCAGCACCAGATGAAAATCCCGGATGGTCTCGGCCAGCAGGGCGCGCGAGCGGACCAGCATCAGTCCGCGCGCCGCCCAGTACCCGATCAGCTCGTGAATGGCCTCAATGTCCGACAGGCGCGCCTTGCGGGTCACCAGGGGCGCGTCCGGGTGAATGTCCGGCACGGCGATGGACTCCAGGGCCAGCGTCACGCGAGGCCCCCCAGGGGCGGGTATGGGGTGTGGGTTTCAGGACGTGGGACAAGACCCACAGCCCGCATCCCACCCCCCAGATCCCTCAGCTCAGGGAACGCATCCAGGTGGTGCCGCCGGGGCGGCTGCCCTGCGCGCGGTACGCCTGAATCTGCGGGGCGTCCGGCACGTCCCCCATCACCACGGCCAGCGGCACCTGCTGAAAGCCGAACGTACCCCAGTCGCCGCCCTTGCTGAACATGTAGATCGCGCGGTCCCCGCGTCCCTGCGCGTACTCCACGGCACTCATGACCAGCCGCCGGCCCAGCCCACTGCCACGCGCTTCGGGCATCACGGCCGCCCCGCGCAGCAGCGAGGCGCCCTCGCCGTGCTCCAGGCCGATCGCGCCGACCGGTTGCCCGCCGCGTTCCAGCACCCAGTAGGTCGTGCCGTCCGCCAGCGTGGCGTCGGTATCCAGCCCGGCGTCGTGAAAGACGCGGGTGACGGTATCCCTGTCGGCGCTGCTCGCCAGTCGAATCTGAACGCTGGAATCGGTCATTCGGTGTTCCTCCACAGTCTGAAAGGTCGGAATGAGGCAAAGAAGCCGGAGCCCCTGCGGGAGCCGGTCGAGACGGGTTTTGCGTGCCGTCAGCATAGCGCATGGCCGCGTGGAAGCACTGCCACTGGACGTTCACCCCCGCGCCGCCTCGCCCGGCTGAACGTCCAGTGGCTGCACGTCCAGCCGCCACGCCTGCTCGCCGCCGATCCAGCCGTTACACAGGCCGCTGACCACCTGCGGCGCGTCCGGCAGCGCCCCGGAAATCTCGTCGGCCGTGACGGGCACGAACCCGAAGCGCCGCCAGTAATCCCCGGCTTCCTCGCTGAACAGGTACACGCTGCGGTCGCCGCGCAGCGTCGCGTGAGTCAGCGCCGAGCGGACCAGCGCGCGGCCCAGACCCTGACTGCGGGCCTCGGGCACCACCGCCGTCGAGCGGATCAGGCTCACGCCCTGGCCGTGCTCCAGGCCGATGCAGCCGCCGGGCACGCCGTCCAGATCCGCGATCCAGTACGTACCGGCCCCCAGGTCCACGCTGCTGGTGTGCAGCCCGCAGCGGGTCAGGAGGTCCAGGACGATGGGCAGGTCCGCCGGGGCGGCCTGACGAAGTTTCACGTGCATGTCAGTCAGCGGAACATGGGTCATACGGGCACCTCGCGCGGCAGAAGGAATGTGGGTCAGGGGAGGAAGGGTGGTCATGGTGAAACTCCTGTCAGGTCGAGTCGCCACGCGGCGGCCCCGTGAATCCAGCCTCGGGCCAGCCCACCGCGGACCTGTGGCACGCCCGGCAGCGCCCTGATCAGGTCTGCGGCGCGAACGGGTTCAAATCCCAGGCGGGCCCAGTACGGCCCGGCCGTGTCGGTGAACAGATAGGTGGCCCGGTCCCCACGCGCCCGCGCCGCCCCGAGGGCTGCCCGGACGAGCGCCGCACCCACCCCCCGGCCCTGTGCGGCGGGCCGCACGGCGGCCGAGCGCAGCAGGCCCGCGCCGTCGCCGTGCTCCAGGCCCACGGTGCCCACGACCTGCCCCGCCTCGGTGGCGAGCCAGTAGGAGCTGCCGTCCAGCGTGGCGGTGATGAGCGTCGGGTCGGTGCTCAGCCCGGTTTCGAGGATCAACCCGTGAATGACGGGCAGATCGGCGGACGTGGCGGGGCGCAGGTCGGCGGGCATACGTTCAGTTCTCCAGGGCCTGACGGGCGTTCCGGATGGCCTCGCGGACGCGGTGCGGGGCGGTCCCGCCGAAGCTGGCGCGGCCACGGACGCTCTCCTCGACGGTCAGGGACTGCGCGACCTCCGCGTTCAGGAGGGGGTGCGCGGCGCGCAGTTCCGCGTCCGTGAGGTCCCACAGCTGCCGCCCGCTGCGGCTGGCGACGCCGACCAGTCCGCCGACGACCTCGTGCGCCTCGCGGAACGGGACGCCCTGGCGGGCCAGGAAGTCCGCGACGTCGGTGGCGGTCGAGTAGCCGCGTGCGGCGGCGGCGCGGGTCACGTCGGCGTGCCAGACGGTCTTCGGCATCATCTCGGCGTACAGGCGCAGCACGATGCTCAGCGTGTCGTAGGAGTCGAACACGCCCTCCTTGTCCTCCTGGAGGTCCTTGTTGTACGCCAGCGGCGTGCCCTTCACGACCGTCAGCAGGCCCATGAGGTTCCCGAACACGCGGCCCGCCTTGCCGCGCGCGAGTTCGGACACGTCCGGGTTCTTCTTCTGCGGCATGATCGACGATCCCGTCGTATGGCTGTCGGGCAGGGTGATGAAGCCGAACTCGAAGGTCGAGTACAGGATCAGTTCCTCCGACAGGCGCGACAGGTGCGCCGACAGGATCGCGCAGGCCGCCAGGAACTCCAGCGCGAAATCCCGGCTGCCCACCCCGTCCAGGCTGTTCGCGGTGGGCCGCGCGAAGCCCAGCGCCGCCGCCGTCGCGTGCCGGTCAATCGGCCAAGGCGTCCCCGCCAGCGCCGACGAACCCAGCGGCGACTCGTCCATCCGCTCGGCCGCGTCCCGGAAGCGGCCCTCGTCGCGCTCCAGCATCGCCACGTACGCCATGAACCAGTGAGACAGCAGGATCGGCTGCGCCACCTGCAGGTGCGTGTACCCCGGCAGGATCACCCCAGCCTCCAGGTGCTTCTCGGCTTCCGCGAGCATCACCACGCGCAGCGCGCGGGTCTTCCCGGCCAGATCCAGCGCCGCCTCCTTCGTGAACAGACGGAAATCCACCGCCACCTGATCGTTCCTCGAGCGGGCCGTGTGCAGCTTCCCGGCCACCGGCCCGATCCGGTCACGCAGGGCCGCCTCCACGTTCATGTGCACGTCCTCACGGTCCAGGCGCCACTCGAAATTCCCCGCGCGGATATCGGCCAGCACGGCGTTCAGGCCCTCACCTATCTGGGCGACCTCCTCGGCACTCAGAATGCCGACCTGCCCCAGCATCGCCACGTGCGCCAGCGAGCCGCGAATATCCTGCTCGGCAAGGCGCTGATCGAAGCCCACCGACGCGTTGAAGAGTTCCACCAGACCGTCCGTGGCCTCCGCAAAGCGGCCACCCCAGAGTTTCTTATCCTGCGTATTCGTCATTGGCTTGCGTCCTCGGGTGGGCAGTGAAGGAACCCCTCACCCCCGGCCCCTCTCCCCCCGGAGAGAGGAGAAAAGATTGGTTTGACCAGCACCACCGGCGGCGGGCTGCTGGGGTTCGCGTGGGCGTACAGGTCGTCTGAAACGGCGTACCCGAGTTGCTCGTAGAAGGGCAGCACGTCCAGATTGAACTGGGACACGGCCAGCAGCACGCGCCCGTACCCGCCGGCGCGGGCCACGTGCTCGACCTGCCAGACCAGGGCGCGGCCCAGGCCGGTGCCGCGCGCGGTGGGGTGGGTGGCGAGCTTGTTCAGGGTCAGGGTGTGCGGGCCGCCCGTCGTGGAAAGGTCAGGGCGGTAGCCGACGCACCCCACCGGTTCGTTGCCGCTGACGGCCAGGAACCCGCCCGCGCCGGGGCTGAACAGAGAGCGTTCCAGGTCGTCGGGCGTGGTCCGCGCCCAGCTTGAGCGGGGGTCCATTCCGGCGGCCATCATGACCGCGTGAAAGCCCGCGAGGTCGTCGCGGTTCACGGGTCGCAGGGCAGCGGCGGTCACGGGTTCACCGGCGGGAGCAGCAGTTTCATTTCCCGCTGCGGCACGAAGCCCAGCGCCTCGTAGGTGGGCCGCCCGGCATTCGAGGCGGTCAGGGTCACGATGTCTACGCCGCGCGCCCGGCATTCGGCCAGCGCCGCTTCCATCAGCGTGCGGGCCAGTCGCCGCCCCCGCTGCGCGGGCTGCACGTACACGTTCAGCACGTACGCGCGGGTCGTGGCGGCCGTGTCGGCATTCGGGGGCAGGTCGGTCCAGAGGATGCCCGCCCCGGCCACCACCTCTCCCCCACTCTCGACCAGCAGGCCCGTGTACGCGCCGCAGGCCAGCATGCGCGCGTGCCACGCGGCGCCCGCCTCGTGCACACGCGCCAGTCCCGCCGCGTCACTGCCCATGTCCGTGAACATGGCCGTGCGCTGGGACTGAATCAGGGCCGCGTCACGGACGGTCGCGGGACGCAGGGTGAATCCGGCGGGGAGGGTCATGGCTGCGCCCGCCCGGGAATCTGGTTCAGGTGGTGCAGCTGGTGCTGCACGTAGTCCTGCGCGATGAAGCGCAGCGTGACGGGGGCGCTCCCGCCGACGCTCAGGGTGTGGTCCAGGCTGTCAGGCGGCAGGGTGTCGATGACGTGCGCGAGCTGCGTCTGGTACGCGACCCACAGGGCCAGCACGTCCGCCCAGGGGCGCTGCTGGTAGTCGCCGGCCTCGACCCACGCGGTCTGGTCGTAACCGGGCAGGGCCAGACCGTCCTCCCGGCTGGCCCACACGAACCGGACGTGGTTGTTTACGCCGCTGTCGATCAGATGCCCGAGGATCTGCTTGGCGCTCCAGACGCCGGGGGCGATGTGGCGGGATGCCTGGAGTTCTGTCAGCTCCCGGAGGGTGGGCTGCCATTGCGCGACGACGAGGGCGAGGCTGGTCACGGTCAGACCTGGGCGGGTTCTTGTTCGGCGGCTTCGGCTTTAGCTTTCACGCGGGCCTGCACGCGCATGCGCAGGGCGTTGAGTTTGATGAACGCGCCAGCGTCGTGCTGGTTGTAGTCGCCGCCCGCCTCGAAGCTCACGAGGTCCTTGTCGTACAGGCTCTGGGGGGCCTTGCGGCCCACGGTGACGCAGTTGCCCTTGAAGAGTTTCAGGCGGGCGGTCCCGGTGACGCTGCTGGCGACGTGATCGAAGTACACCTGAAGCGCCTCGCGTTCCGGGGCGAACCAGAAGCCGTTGTACACCAGTTCGGCGTACTTGGGTCCCAGCTGGTCGCGCTGGTGCAGCACCTCGCGGTCCAGGGTGAGGCTCTCGACGGCGCGGCGGGCGTGGTACAGGACGGTGCCACCGGGCGTTTCGTACACGCCGCGTGATTTCATGCCCACGAAACGGTTTTCCACCAGATCCAGGCGGCCCACGCCGTGCTTGCCGCCCAGTTCGTTCGCCCGGGCCAGCAGCGCGGCCGGGCTCAGTTGCTCGCCGTTGATGGCGACCGGATCACCGTTCAGGAACTCGATTTCCACGTACTCGGGCTCGCTGGGCGCATCGGCGGGATCCACCGTGAGTTTGAACATGTGCGCGGGCGGCTCGGCCCACGGGTCCTCCAGAATGCCGCCCTCGTAACTGATGTGCAGCATGTTCGCGTCGGTGCTCCAGGGGTCCTTCTTGGTGGTGGGCACCGGAATGCCGTGCTCACGGGCGAAGGTTTCGAGGTCGGCGCGGCCCTGGAATTCCCAGTCGCGCCAGGGAGCGACCGTGACGATGTCGGGGTTCAGGGCGTAGGCGGTCATCTCGAACCGCACCTGATCGTTGCCCTTGCCGGTCGCGCCGTGCGACACGGCCACCGCGCCTTCCTTCCCGGCGATCTCGACCATCTTCTTGGCGATCAGGGGGCGGGCGATGCTGGTGCCCAGCAGGTAGTACCCCTCGTACAGCGCCGAGGAGCGGAACATGGGGAACACGTAGTCCCGCACGAATTCCTCGCGCAGGTCCAGCGCGTAGGCGGCGACCGCGCCGGTGTTCAGCGCCTTGACGCGGGCTTCTTCCACCTCATCGCCCTGGCCGAGGTCGGCGGTGAAGCAGACCACGTCGTAGTTCCGCTCGGTCTGGAGCCACTTGAGGATGATGCTGGTGTCCAGGCCGCCGCTGTATGCAAGCACGATCTTTTCTTTGGTCATGGTCTGATTCTCCCTGCTGTATGTGAAGCGTTGGTCTGTAAGGGGTTGGTCTGGAGTGGGCAGCGCAAGGCCCTCCGGGCATGAGCACGCCGCCTGTGGCCCCGGGTGGGGTCAGGCGGTCGGTCAGCGTCGGAGAGTCGGAGTCTGCATATAGATGTATGGTTATGCGCTAAAACCGCATAGCTATGCAGCGAGGGTAGCAGGACAGCGCCCGGAGGGTCAAGCCGGGTGTCCAGTTCACCCCACACCACACGCAAAAAGGGACCGCACGCAGCGGCCCCCCAGATGCAAGTGGCATTCAGCGCAGACGGTAGTTGACGCCCAGGCGGGCCCCCACGCCGAAGGACCAGTCGGCGCCGATGCCCGTCCCGAACACCACGCGCGGCCCGACGCCGAGTTCACCGAACAGACTGACCTGATCGGTCACGTTGAAGTTCGCGCCACCCAGCACGCTGGGGAACACGCCCACCGCACCGGCCGAGCTGCCCCCACCGGTCGCGAACAGTCCGAACAGTCCCAGGGTGCCGCCGTAGTAGGGCTGCACCGACTCGGTGTCAGGCGAGGTGTGGCGCAGGTAGGACACGTCGCCGCTGACAGTCACGAAGCCGCCCCCGTCGAATGCGGCGGCCAGGGGCAGGCCCAGTCCGAAGCGCACGGCGTCGGTGGCGTTGGTATCGCGCTGGTACTGCACGCCCAGCAGGTAGGCGCCGACCTTCTCGGCGGCACTGGCGGTCGACAGGGTGGCAAGGGTCAGGACGGACAGCAGGATCTTCTTCATGCCTTCCATCCTGCCGTTCTCATGAGAGATCTGCCGCCTCATCTGCCTGCTTTCAGAGAACCAGTCTAGACAGCTTTCGGGAACGAATGGAGGCGAACGCCCGCTGCGGGGGTCGTTCGCCTCTCTGTTCGTTGGGGGTTCAGGGCGCGCGTGGCTGCCGGCGCACTCTGATCAGGGCAGGCGGTAGTTCAGGCCGATGCGGGCGCCGCTGCCGATGTAGACGCTGCTGTTGTTGGAACCGCCGATGGAGACGACGGGCCCGATGTTGCCTTCAACGAAGACGCTGAGGGGGTCCGTGACGTTGTAGCGCAGGCCCAGCGTGCCGTGCGGGTACAGGCTGACGCCGCCGCCGTTGTTACCCAGGGCCACGCCAGCACCCAGACCCAGACCGTAGTAGGGGGTCAGGCCGCCCAGGGCCGAGCCGGTGCCAGTGAAGTCACCCAGGTAGTCCACGCTGCCGCCGATAGCGACATTGTTGAAGTTGAAGTTCGTGGCGTCCAGGTTCAGGCCGTAGCGCATGGCGCTGCTGCCGGTCAGATCGGTCTGGTAGTGCAGGGTAGCGCCGGAGCCGACCGAGCCACCCACGTAGCTGGCCGCGGAGGCGGAGGAAACGGCGGTGATCGCCAGGAGGCCGAGGATGGTCTTCTTCATGCCCCGAGCATAGTCAGCGGGGACGGCGTGAAGTAAGGAGGTCTTCTTTACAAAAACGCGCGGAGGCCTTCATGAGGGGTTTACGTTCCAGCGCATGCCGGGAGTCAGGACTGGGAGCGCACATGGTGTTGCAGGCGCTCCAGCGCGAGGTGAATGTCGTCGGTGGACTTGCAGAACGCCACGCGCAGCAGGCCCTGTGGCGCGGCGTGCCGGGCGTAGAAGGCCTCGCCGGGAATGACGGCCACGCCCGCCTGCTCGACCAGGGACCCGGCCGTCCAGTGGGGGTGCAGCGCAGTCAGGAAGTACGTGCCGCGCGGCTCGAACACGGTGGCCCCCAGGTCGCGCAGGCCCCCGGCCAGCAGAGCCAGGCGGGCGGCGTACCCGGCGCGCAGGGTGTCGTAGAAGCCGTCCTGTCGGGCGACGGGCAGCGCGGCCGCCACCGCCGATTGCAGGGGCGCGGGCGCGCAGAACGACGTGACCTGCCGCACGCCGCCCAGACCGGCGCTGAGACCGGGGGGCGCGGCGATCCAGCCGACGCGCCAGCCGGTCGCTTCCAGGCGTTTGCCGGCGCTGCCGACCGTGAAGGTCCGCTCCGGCGCGAGGGTCCGCAGGCTGACGGGTCGCTCTCCGAAGTACAGTTCGTCGTACACCTCGTCACTGATGATCCACAGGTCGTGCTGGCGGGCCAGGGCCACGATGCCCGCGAGTTCCTCCGGCGTGAACACCGTCCCGGTGGGATTGAAGGGACTGTTCAGCAGCAGCGCCCGCGTGCGCGGCGTGACGGCCGCCGCCAGCGCGCCGGAGTCGAAGGACCACCCGGACACCGGGTCCAGTTGCATGGGCACCGTCACGGGCGTCGCGCCAGCCAGCCACGCCTGCGGCAGGTACACGTCGAACACCGGTTCGAGCATCAGGACCTCGTCGCCCGGCCCGTACAGGGACAGCGCCAGGACATCCAGCGCCTCGGTCGCGCCGCAGGTGACGGTGATGTCGGCGCCGTCCACGCCCAGGTCCGCGCCCAGCGCGTCCCGCAATGCCCCCAGGCCCGCCGGGGGCGTGTACTGGTCGCTGCGGCCCACAGCGTCCCGCGCGGCGTTCAGCAGGAAGAGGGGCGGCGGGCCCGGCGGGAAGCCCTGCCCCAGGTTCACCGCGCCGTGCTGGGCAGCCAGCCGGCTCATGCGTGAGAAGACGCTCTCCTGCGAGGCGCGGGCCCGGTCGTGCAGTTGTGGCATGAGCGCAGTCTGCACGGGCGCGGGCCGGCGCGCCGGGAGTCGTCTGATCTGCGGGTGATCCGCGTGAACGGTGGTCCGGCGGGCAGCTACAGTGGGCGGGATGCCTCCTTTCCTGCGCGGGCTGGGCCTGGGCCTGTCGCTGATCGTCGCCATCGGCCCGCAGAACGCATTCGTGCTGCGCCAGGGGCTCGCGCGGCGGTACGCGCTGCTGGCGGCGCTGGCCTGCGCCGCGTGCGACACGGGCCTGATCACGCTGGGCGTGCTGGGCGTGGGCGGCCTGCTGGCCCGCCACCCGGCGCTGGTGACGGCGGGCACGCTGCTGGGCGCGGCGTTCCTGACGTGGTACGGTCTGCGGTCCCTGCGCGCCGCCCTGAATCCCGGTCACGCGGGCCTGCACGCCGCGCCGGACGGGGCGGTCACCGCGCCTGCCCGCGTGATCGGCACGGCGGCGGCGTTCAGTCTGCTGAACCCGCACGCGCTGCTGGACACGGTCGTGCTGATCGGCGGGGCCAGCGCGGGCCTGAGCGGCAGCGGGCGCACGGCGTTCCTGCTGGGCACGCTCCTGGCGTCCTGGGCATGGTTTTTCACGCTGGCCGTGGCGGGCCGCGCGCTGGCTCCGGTCATGGCCCGGCCGCAGGCGTGGCGGGTGCTGGACCTGCTGATCGGCGCCACCCTGCTGTTGACGGCTGCGGGGCTGCTGACGGCCGCCGGACTGCTGCGCGGGCTGTAGGCCCCCCCGGCCCTGCCTGCATAAGTTTGCATACCGCCTTACGCCGCCGGGCCTCCGGGCGTGTTAGGCTCATTCTCTGGAATGCCTAAGCGTACTGATCTCCAGACCATCCTGATTCTCGGAAGCGGCCCCATTCAGATCGGGCAGGCCGCCGAGTTCGACTACTCGGGCACGCAGGCGCTCAAAGCGCTGAAGAACGAGGGATACCGGGTGGTGCTGGTCAACAGCAACCCCGCGACCATCATGACCGACCCGGACCTCGCGGACGCCACCTACCTGGAACCGCTGACGCCGGAATTCGTGCGCCGCGTGATCGAGAAGGAACGCCCGGACGCGCTGCTGCCCACCCTGGGCGGCCAGACGGCCCTGAACCTCGCCATGGACCTGAACGCCGACGGGACGCTGGCCGAGTTCGGCGTGGAACTGATCGGCGCAAACGCCGCCGCCATCCGCAAGGGCGAGGACCGCGAGGAATTCCAGGCGGCCATGAAGAAGATCGGCGTGGCGACCGCCAAGGGCCAGATGGTCCACTCGATGGAGGAAGCCGTCGAGTACCAGAAGGTCATCGGGCTGCCCATCGTGATCCGCCCCAGCTTCACGCTGGGCGGCACGGGCGGCGGCATCGCGCACACGTACGAGGAGTTCCTGGCGATCACGGAAGGCGGCCTGCGCGACAGCCCCGTGACCAGTGTGCTGCTGGAAGAAAGCATCCTGGGCTGGAAGGAGTACGAGCTGGAGGTCATGCGCGACACGGCCGACACGGTCGTGATCATCACCAGCATCGAGAACTTCGACCCGATGGGCGTGCACACCGGCGACAGCATCACCGTGGCCCCGGCGCAGACCCTGAGTGACGTGGAGTACCAGCGCCTGCGCGACCAGTCGCTGGCGATCATCCGCGAGATCGGCGTGGACACCGGCGGCAGCAACATCCAGTTCGCGGTGAACCCCGTGGACGGCCGCGTGATCGTGATCGAGATGAACCCCCGCGTGAGCCGCAGCTCCGCGCTGGCCAGCAAGGCCACGGGCTTCCCCATCGCCAAGATCGCCGCGCTGCTGGCGGTCGGCTACCACCTGGACGAACTGAAGAACGACATCACCCGCATCACGCCCGCCAGCTTCGAGCCGAGCATCGATTACGTGGTCACGAAGATCCCGCGTTTCGCGTTCGAGAAGTTCCCCGGCAGCAGCGACGCGCTGGGCACGCAGATGCGCTCGGTGGGCGAGGTCATGGCCATCGGCCGCACCTTCAAGGAGAGCCTCCAGAAGGCCATGCGTTCGGTGGAGTCCGACGTGCGCGGCGCCTTCGCCGCCATGAGCGTGGACGAGTTGCGCGGCCTGCTGTACGGCAACCCCCGCCGCCTGGAAGCCGTCATGGAACTGCTGCGCCGGGGCGAGAGCACGGGCGACCTGTTCGACGCCACCAAGATCGACCCGTGGTTCCTGAGCCAGCTCAAGGAGATCATCGACGCCGAGAGCGAACTGCTGGAACTCGGCCCGATCCGCGAGTGGAAGTACGAGATCTGGCGCGAGGTCAAACGCCTGGGCTTCAGCGACGCCCGCATCGGCGAGATCGTCGGCCTGAGCGAACTGGACGTGCGCGCCATCCGCAAGGAAGCCCGCGCCGTGCCCGTGTACAAGACCGTGGACACCTGCGCCGCCGAGTTCGAGGCGCACACCCCGTACCACTACTCCACCTACGAGTGGGAGGACGAGGTCACGCAGACCGAGAAACCCAAGGTCGTGATTCTGGGCAGCGGCCCCAACCGCATCGGGCAGGGCGTGGAATTCGACTACGCCACCGTGCACGCCGTGTGGGCGCTTCAGGACGCCGGGTACGAGACCATCATGGTCAACTCCAACCCCGAGACGGTCAGCACCGACTACGACACCGCCGACCGCCTGTACTTCGAACCGCTGACGTTCGAGGACGTCATGAACATCGTCGAACACGAGAAACCCGTCGGCGTGATCGTGCAGCTCGGCGGGCAGACGCCGCTGAAACTCGCCCGCCGACTGGCCGAAGCCGGAGCCCCGATCATCGGGACCAGCGTGGACGCCATCGACGAGGCCGAAGACCGCGCCTCCTTCAACGCCCTGTGCGAACGCCTGGGCCTGCCGCAACCGCTGGGCAAGGTCGCGCAGACGCCCGACCAGGCCGCCGCGCTGGCCGAAGAACTCGGCTTCCCGCTCATGGCCCGCCCCTCCTACGTCCTGGGCGGCCGCGCCATGCGCACCGTCCGCAGCATGGACGAACTCACCACGTACCTCAGCGAGGTGTACGCCGCCGTCGAAGGGCAACCCAGCATCCTCCTCGACCAGTTCCTTGAAGGCGCGCTGGAACTCGACGTGGACACCCTCTGCGACGGAGAGCGGGCCGTGGTCATGGGCATCATGGAACACATCGAGGCCGCCGGCATCCACAGCGGCGACAGCGCCTGCATCCTCCCCCCCGTCAACCTCAGCCCCGACCTGCTGGCCCGCGTGAAAGCCGACACCGAACGCCTCGCCCTGGCCCTGGGCGTGCGCGGCCTGATGAACGTCCAGTGGGCCGTCAAGGACGACGTCGCGTACATCCTTGAAGCGAACCCACGCGCCAGCCGCACCGTCCCGTTCGTGTCCAAGGGCGTGAACCACCCCCTCGCCAAGAGCGCCGCCCGCATCGCCGTCGGCCATACCCTCGACCAGATCGGCCTGTTTGAGACCCCCGTCCCCGCCATGTACTCCGTGAAGGAAGTGCACCTGCCGTTCCTGAAATTCGCGGGCGTGATCCCCACCCTCGGCCCCGAAATGAAAAGCACCGGCGAGAGCATGGGCATCGACAGCGACCCGTACCGCGCGTTCTACCGCGCGCAGATCGGCGCGAAAAGCAACGTCCCCACCACCGGCACCGCCCTGCTGATCGGCGACGGCCTGGACGACGTGGCCGCCAGCCTGACGGGCAGCGGCCTGACCGTCATCCGCGAACAGGACGGCGACAAACTGCCCAACCTTCTGATCGACGTGACCGGTAGTCGCCTGCTGCGCACCGCACTGGAACGCGGCGTGCCCATCGTCAGCACCCGCGAAGCCGCCGAATGGACCGCCAAAGCCATCGCCGCCGCCAAGGGTGACGCGCTGGGCGTGAAAAGCCTTCAGGAATGGGTGAACGCCTGACATGAGCCTCACCGCCGACCTCCCTGATTTCGCAGTGGAGGTCGGCGGAGTTCTTTTATTTAAGATTGTTCATACAGTTGTAAAGTTGTTTACCAATTTATAAATACGGCAAATGTTTCTCAAGAATACTGTTGAACTCCTCTTTCAATTGCATCTTTTTATCATTGAATTCAGTATAGTAATCAGCGGTAGCCTTCTGGGTCTTTAGATCAAATACATAATACTTCTCATATCTGTCTGTATCTTTAGACTTGACATGTTTCACAAGAGGCTTACCAAATCTGTCCAGCCTAACCGGGACAGTAATGGAAATTTTACTCATGTTTAAGATGCTCGATCTAAAGCCCCTATCAAACGTTTCCCTTAGCTTTAAAAGACTGTACGAAATAAAATAAGGATCAATATCAACTACATTTACCGTAATTCGGCCACAATGATCGGTGTGTCGAAATTTGATATTTGACTCTATAACACTGGAGTCAAAATCTGAATCAATGGACCACAAGATCGATTCTCTCGAAAATTCCTCACGTTCCAAATCCTCCACATTATCAATATATCCAAACGGCTCTTTCACATTTGCGCTATATAAAGGCACGCCTCCAATATTATCGTAAATATCCTCTTTCAAAACTCTCGACCCCAATTGAAGTTTGAAATATTTTTGATCACCGAGACAAATTTCCACACTATTTTTAATGACAGGAGGAACGACTGGCTGGGATTCCAAATTTTTTATGATTTCCTTCATTCTATTGATCGATTTTTTCGTATCTATAATAAAATTACCTACGCTCGTCTCGTTTTGCGTGCTTAAAACTCCAATACGCTGCTTTTCTTTTATACTCCACCATCTATCAATGCTCCAATGCTCTTTGGGAGAAAAAATCTCGATGCCGAACACCTTACATTTATCAGAGCTCGATACAAATGCCGATTTGTCAGATCTAAAATATTTATACAGCCTCACCATTTCAATTAGATCATTTTCAGCGGGAAATCTCTTTACATCAAGAGTCTCCCCGACATCTTTGACTAGATAAGTAAAAACTGCTTCCGATTGATCTATTTTAAAATCAGTCTTTTTTCTCAGAATCATAATATAAGTCTTTTTGGGAGTTGTGTAAAATGAGTTTTCTGGCAAAGAAATAATAGCCTCTATGAAACACTGCTCCATAATAAATTGGCGAATCTTAGAATCAGAACTCCTATTCATAATTCCATCAGGCACAATAGTAACAATTGTACCACCTTTCTTTGTACTTCTAATTATTGACTCCAAGAAAAGACCCTCAATGCCCTGCGCTCTAACAGCGAAGAAGCTACTAAGCTTTGCGTTTTTACTGATTGTCTTCTTAATATCCGCAGTTCCTCTGACTACAAACGGAGGATTAGTAAGAATAAGATCGTACTTATCCTTTTCCATAAGAGACAATGATCCTAGATTAGAATCTTTAATTTGAGAAAATGTAGAGTTAAACAATGATGAGAACTGAGTAGTCATTGTTGGATTTGAGCCAATCAATTCATTAACATGTATGAGCATGTTGGCCTTCGCAAGGATGATGGTTTTCTTATCTCTATCATATCCCGAATATTTTAGTTTAGATGATATTTTTTTACCGCTGACGCTAAAATCGCCTTCTCTTTTGTTAAGCAGAGGCTCAAGCAAGAATCCGCCCACACCACACGCCGGATCGTGAACCAAGCTTCCGTCAGGAAGGTTTTCTATCCCACTAACTTCTACCATGGCCTTCACAATATTTCTTGGTGTGAAAAACTGCCCCCAGTTTTTTTGACTAATGCTATTTTTCAAGAATTTTTCATATAGTCTTGACTTGAATTCCGGATCTATATTTTTTAGGCTCCCAAACTTATGAAATTCACGCAGAATATCTTTAAATAATATGTTATGCTCCTCAAGCTCATGATTCAGAACACTGCCGTTTATTACTGAGGTACCATCTTTTTTCGAGAAAGGAAACAGTTTTTTAATAGCATCCCGTATATTCAGGGTATAGTATTTTAGAATTTCATTTTCATCGATCTTCATCACATCATCAAACGAAACCGGTACAGCGGAGGAATTCTTTGTTAGAACCCCTAAATCACTTAGATACTTGAAAACAAAAATCTCAACAAACGTCGCAAGGCACGCGTCAGGGTTTTCACCGCTTGCCAACCATATTTTTTGCCACACTTTTGAAGCAAGCGCAGATGGGTCCCTATATTCTTCGCTTTGCAGTTTAGAATTTACAGAACTTATGTCGCCTATAACGCGATTTACCAATTTTACAAATTCTTGTTTCTCATCGTCCCCACTATACTTAATCTTAGCACCAAGTGGATATCCATCCTCCCTAAGAATAATACGATTATCATCCCCAGCCGCAGGGTTAATCCATATATGCTGAGTTCCGTCAGTAATAACACCAATTGGAGATTTTAAAGGCAAACAATATCTATTCAAGCACTGCGCAATCGCCTTCTTTCTTTTTGCTTCAGTAGAAAGCTCTTCGGGTTTTTTATATTCAGCCACCAATTTAACCTGTATGTTGTTTAAATCGCGCCGATCGACTAGGATTGCGTCAGGCTTTTTATTTGAATTGGCGCCGTAATCTCTCTTTGGAATAATATTATATGATTTAAGCTGGCCTAGCGTTGTTGCGCCGATGCTATAATATTCAAGATCGCCTATAATTTCGCCATTGCCCTGCATATCTTTCTGAATCAATTCTTCGCTCATACCCACAGTTTAGCGAATAATACGGATCGGCGCCCATGCAATAAGCACAAGTGACTGAATATGCGACCAGAACATGCCCTCGTGCTTCTGCTGGGGCGCGGGGTGGTGACGGGGGGCGGACTGGAAGACTCCAGGGCCGCCCCTCTCCCCTGTCAACGCGAAATGGCCGGGGGTCGCATTTCCAGATTGTTTAGCTTAAACTAAACCCGTGCCGCCACTGGTTTACGTCCGCCTCCCTCACCGCCTGCGGGCGCGGCACGTCCGGATCGTGGAATGCCTGCTCGACATGAATCGAGCTGGACACCGGGACGCGGTCTGGCAATGCATCAAGCTCTGCCAGGACGTCCGGGAGCATGGGCATGCCAGCCGGTACGTGGTGGCTCTGAAAGGCTATCCGGGTATCAGTGAACTGAAGCCCAGTACCCGCACGGGCGAACGCGGCGGGGCGCGCGTATACCTGTTCTGGCTGGCGGATGGTCGGCCCGTGCTGGTCAACGCGGAATTCAAGACAGACGGGGACGGGCCAAATGAGGCCCTGATCGAGGAAGCGTACGACGCGCTGATCGCCGTGAAAACCGGGAGGTTGAAGTTATGAACGAATCCCTGAAAGCGAAGATGGCACTGGCAGCTGAACTGCTGAACGCGGACGGGTCGGTCACGCCCACCGCTGATCTGCCTGCCGGACTGCTGGTGCCGGAGAGTGCGTCGGGTTTCGCGGCGGACGTGCAGGAGGCGCTGACGGCCGAGACGGTGGCGCACGCGCTGAAGCTCGCGCGGCAACAGACGCACCTGAGCGCGGCGGAACTGGCGCGGCGGCGCGGCGTCAGCAGGGGTCGCCTGTCGCAACTGGAGAATGGCTCGGTCAATCCCACGGTGGGCACCCTGGCCGAACACGCGGGCGCGCTGGGGTACGACGTGACCGTGACGCTCACGCCCCGCCGGGCCGGGAAGACCATTCAGGTGGACTTGCCGCAGCCCGTGCAGTCGCAGTAGCAGATTCAGGCGGGTCGCCTGACCCTCTTTACTTCTGTGCGTGGTGGTGCTACATTTTCTGGGCTCAGGCGTTGGCTTGGGGCTGTGGCGCAGCTGGGAGCGCGTCTGAATGGCATTCAGAAGGTCAGCGGTTCGATCCCGCTCAGCTCCACCAGAAACAAAGGAACCCCCTCCACACCGGAGGGGGTTTTCCTGTTGCGCCTGCCCTGGGTGGGGTTCAGTTGGCGGGGCAGCTCTTGGCGCTCTGCGCTTTGTTCAGTTCCTCGGTGCGGGCGTCGACCTTGGCGATCACGTCGCGGTTGTCCATCTCGTTGACGACCGCGCCGGGCCAGAAGAACAGGACGAACAGGACGTTCTCTTTGCTGACGCCGCTCTTGTTCTGCGCTTCGG
The DNA here is from genome assembly GCF_028622095.1 of Deinococcus aquaticus. Lineage (NCBI taxonomy): Bacteria > Thermotogati > Deinococcota > Deinococci > Deinococcales > Deinococcaceae > Deinococcus > Deinococcus aquaticus. Next base: position 984,622 of record NZ_CP115165.1, read on the forward strand.
TGCGGACGGTGGCGAGTTTGCCCAGTTCGTCCTTGATCTCGGCGCAGTTCATGTCGCTGACGGGTTTGGCGGTGGCGGCCGTGTACTTGGGCGCGCAGGAGGCCAGGGTGAGGGAGGCGATGAGGAGCAGACCGGCAGTCAATTTCTTCATGGCTTTCACATATACCAGTCATGAGAGCGGGGCGTTGCCGCACATGCCGCTGCGGGGGGCGCAGGATTCTGGTAGCGGCGCAGGTGGTGGGCAGGCTTTCAGCGGTGGTTGTGGCGCGCTGAAACGCGCGGGCGGCACACTGCGGGCATGACGGACGGACAGACGGAATCGGTGCGGGTCACGGACATGCGCGCGGCGCGGGCCTTGCGGCAGGACGTGCGCCTGCTGGGGTTGCTCACGTCACCGTCCGAGGTGGCGGGGCGGGCAGGCATGGCGGCGAACCTCGTGCATCATCATGCGCAGCGACTGGCGAGCCTGGGCCTGCTGCGCGAGCTGGGGCGTGAGGGGGGCCGGGTGCGGTTCGTGCTGGCCGCGCGGGAGTTCCGGGTGCCGTCGGACCTGCTGCCGCCGGAGGACGCGCAGGGGAACGGCACGGCGGACCTGCGGGAGTTGTCGGAAGGCTTTCTGCGGGCTTATGGGTGGTCGTGGGCGCTGGCGGGGGCAGGCGAGGAGGACGTGTACATTTTTGGTGAGGTGGGCGGGAGTACGCCCGGCCTGCCGCCAGCGGACGCCCCGGCGGCCGAGGGGCACCCGGCGCACCTGGACCGCGTGACCGTAAACCTCACACCAGAGCGGTACGTGCGGCTGGCGCGGGAGCTGAGCCAGGTACTGGCCCGCGCGTACGCCGAGGGACACAGCGAGGGCGGGCAGCCCTGCACGCTGGCCGTCCTGGCGTACCGGGCCGACGATGACGGCATCCGGAGCCTGTCGCGCAGCCCGAACTCGTTCCTGGGGTCGGCCCTGCCGGTGTAGGGGGGCTGAATGCAAGGCAGGAGGCCCGCGCGGTTGCTGCGGGCCTCCTGTGTGGTGCGGGGGTGGGGTTCAGGCGTGGACGAGCGCGCCTTCCCAGCCGAAGACGGCGCGGTCGTCGACGGCGAGGGTTTCGTTCCCGGCCTTGATGGTGGTGGCGAGGCTCTTGATTTCGGGGAACAGCTTGGCGAAGTAGAACTTCGCGGTCTGGACTTTGGCGGTGTAGAAGCCGTCCCTGTCGTTGCCGGCTTCGATCTGCTCGTGGGCGATCTTGGCCATGCGGGCCCAGAGGTAGCCGTACACGACGTGCCCGAAGAAGCGCAGGTAGTCGACGGCGGCGGCGTTCACTTCGTCCGCTCCGCCTTCGCCCATGGCTTTCTGGCCGATGACCATGGTCAGGCTGCCGAGTTGCTGGGCGGCCTTGCCGAGCTGACCGACGTACTCGCCGATGTGCTCGTCGCTTTCGTTTTCCTCAACGAATTCCTGGAGGGTGCCGGCGAGTTTCTGGAGTTTCTTGCCGCCGTCCATGAGGACCTTGCGGCCCAGCAGGTCGAGGGACTGGATGCCGTTGGTGCCTTCGTAGATCTGGCCGATGCGGGCGTCGCGGACGAACTGCTCCATGCCCCATTCCTGAATGAAGCCGTGGCCGCCGAAGACCTGCTGGCTCTGCACGGCGATGTTGAAGCCGTTGTCGGTCATGAAGGCCTTGGCGATGGGGGTCAGCAGGGCGACGAGGTCGGCGGCTTCCTTGCGTTTGGCTTCGTCGGGGTGGTGGTGTTCCTGGTCGATGCTCAGGGCGAGCCACATGGCCATGGCGCGGCCGGCTTCGGTGTAGGCCTTGCCGGTCAGGAGCATGCGGCGCACGTCGGGGTGCACGATGATCGGGTCGGCCTGCTCGCCGGGGTTCACGCGGGGTTCGTGGCGCATCTGGGTGCGGTCCTTGGCGTACACCAGGGCGTTCTGGTACGCGACTTCGCCCAGGCCCAGGCCCTGGAGGCCGGTGCCGAGGCGGGCGGCGTTCATCATGATGAACATGTGGCTCATGCCCTTGTTGACCTCGCCGACCAGCCAGCCCTGCGCCTGATCGAAGTTCAGGACGGCGGTGGCGTTGCCGTGGATGCCCATCTTGTGTTCCAGGCTGCCGCAGACCACGCCGTTGCGTTCGCCGACCTTGCCGTCGGCGGTGGGGACGAACTTGGGAACCAGGAACAGGCTGATGCCCTTGGTGCCTTCGGGGCTGCCTTCCAGGCGGGCCAGGACGAGGTGGACGATGTTGTCGGCCATGTCGTGCTCGCCGGCGCTGATGAAGATCTTGGTGCCGCTGATGGCGTAGCTGCCGTCGCCGTTGTCGGTGGCCTTGGTGCGGATCATGCCGAGGTCGGTGCCGGCGTGGGGTTCGGTGAGGCACATGGTGCCGGTCCATTCGCCGCTGACGATCTTGGGCAGGTACAGGTCTTTCAGGGTGTCGCTGCCGACGGCGTGCAGGGCGCTGTACGCGCCGTGGCTCAGGCCGGGGTACATGCTCCAGGCGACGTTGGCGCTGTTGAGCATCTCGACCAGCACGTTGCTAATCAGGTGGGGCATGCCCTGGCCGCCGTAGGTGGGGTCGGCGTCGAGGGCGGTCCAGCCGGCGGCGCGGTACTTGTCGTACGCAGCCTTGAAGCCGGTGGGGGTGGTCACGTCGCCGTTGTCGTGGCGGATGCAGCCTTCCCTGTCGCCCACGGCGTTCAGGGGGACCAGTTCGCTTTCCACGAAGCGGGCGGCCTCGTCGAGCACCTGGCTCATCAGGTCGGCGTCGGCGGTTTCGTTCTGGGTGTAGTAGGGGATCTGGGCGAGTTCGGCTGGAGCGTCCAGGAGCTCGTTCATCAGGAACTTGATGTCGCGCAGGGGGGCTTTGTAGGTAGGCATGTGTAGGTCCTCCTTGTGGGGTTTCGCCCGGAGGGACGCCACCCGTCACTGTTAGTTGAACCGAGTATAAATCTTCTCGGGGCGAATGTCACCCCTGTCTGCCCGGTCCGCCGGCCCGGAGCGTCCCTGCTGACTGGCCACCCAGTTCCCCCGGGGTCCCGGCCCCACCTGTAACTGACCCGTAACACACCCGGTGGCGATCGGGGGGCAGAGTTTCCGATGCGGATAACTGCACGTTCTTTCGGGTATTGTGTGAAGAATCATGAACTATCCAAGCCTGGTCTGGCACCTCAAGCGAACGGAGCTCTTCGCCGACCTTGAGCTTGCCGAACTGGAGCGAGTGGCCGTCACCACCCCCTACCGGTCCTACCAGCCCGGCGAGGTCATCTACCGCATGGACGACCCCGCCGACGCGCTGTACTTCGTTCGCAGCGGCCTCGTCAAGATCAGCAAACTCTTCCCCAACGGCAAGGAAGCCATCCTGGGCGTCATCGGGCAGCACGACACCTTCGGGGAACTGCTGTTGCAGGCCGAGGAACGCCGCCCCACGCAGGCCGAGGCGCTGGAACGCACCACCCTGATCGTGCTGCCCCGAGCCGAACTGCAGAAACTCCTGAACAGCAAACCCGACCTGGCCATGAAACTGATCCGCCTGATGGCCGCCCGCCTGTTCGAGGCGCAGGCCTGGACCGCCACCGTCAGCGCCTACAGCGCCCCGGAGCGCGTGGCGAGCCTGCTGTACCGACTGGCCCGCGAGTTCGGCCGCCCGCACGCGCAGGGCGTGGAACTGAACCTGAAACTGAACCAGGAAGACATTGCCCGCATGGTCGGCGCAACCCGCGAGACGGTCAGCCACAGCCTGGGCAAACTGAAACAGGACGGCGCGATCGTCCGCGCCCGCACGCCCATCATCGTGCGCCTGGACGCCCTGAAACGCTACATCGAACAGGGCAACTGAGACGGACGCCCGTTCATCTGCGCTGCCTTCCGGGGCGGCGTTCTTTTATGCTGAACCATGTCCACACCGGTCAGCCCGCCCGTCATCCGGGTCGCCACGCCCGCCGACGCCCCTGCCATTGCCGCCATTCACGTTCAGAGCTGGCGTGAGACGTACGCGGGCCTGATGCCCGGCGATTTCCTGGACCGCATGACGGGCGCCGACATGCAGGCGCGGCGCGAGGCGTTCTGGGCGCAGAACATCACAGCCGGGCAGGACGTGGTGCGCGTGGCCGAGGCAGAAGGGACCGTGCTGGCCTTCGCTTCGGCGGGTGAAGCGCGCGACCACCCGGGCTTCGACTCGGAACTGTTCACGCTGTACGCCCTGCGGGCCGCGCAGGGACACGGCACCGGTCTCGCCCTGCTGCGCGCCGTCATGGGTGCCCTGCGCGAACGCGGCCAGCGCAGCATGGCCCTGTGGGTGCTGGACGTGAACCCCACCCGCTCCTGGTACGCCCGGCAGGGCGGCATGGAATGCGGCGAGAAGCGTGACGGTGACCTGCGCGAACTCCGCATGGGCTGGTCAGACCTGGGCACCCTGCGCTGACCCGGCGCGTGCCACGCTGGCCGCATGGCCACCCCCCTCAAGGACACAGTCACGCCCGCCGACACCCTCGACCGCCTGGACATCCGCCTGGGCCGCGTCCTGAGCGCCGAACCCGCCCCCGGCACCCCCAAACCCGCCTACCGCCTGAGCGTGGATTTCGGCCGGTACGGCGTGCACACCAGCGTGGGCCGCTTCACCGGGCACACCCCCGAGGAACTGATCGGAATGCAGGTCCTCGGCGTCCTGAACTTCGAGGCGCGCCCTGTCGGGGACACCGTCTCGGACGTCCTGATTCTCGGCGTGCAGTTCACGGGCGCCCCCAGCGGCGACGCCACCCCCCTCACCCCCGCCCGCGAAGCGAAACTGGGCAGCAAGGTGTTCTGAAGAGGGGTGCGGGGAATGGATGAGCGTCCAGCACTGTTCCCGCTCCCCACTGCCCCCGTTCAGCGGCGGAGTTTGCGGGCGGCTTCCTCGGGCGTGATCTCGCCGCGTTCGAGGCTGCTCAGGACCTCGGCGTGCGGGTCGGCCAGTTCCGGTTCGTAGCCGATGGCGCGCAGCAGCGTGTCGAAGCGGGCGCGGACGGTCGGGTAACTGACGCCCAGGACCCGCTCGACCTCCTTGAGGTTGCCGCGCACGCGGATGTACAGGCGCAGGAATTCCAGGTTGTCGGGCGTCAGGACCGCGAACTCGTTCAGTTCGAAGGTGCCGCGCACCGTCACGCCACTTGTCGGGAACCGCAGTTCCGTGACCAGGGGCGCTTCGGTTTCATCGGGGAACGGCAGGGGCAGGGGGCGCATAGATCCTCACTGTAAGGGGCGGGTCATGTGGACTCCGCCTGCATGGGTGGGAACACCTGTTCAGGCGGAGCGGATGCGAGAACGAAACAGACGGCAGTCCGTCTCACTTCAGGCTGATGCGGATCTCGTTCCCGCTGCTGTCCTCGGAGTCGATCAGCGGGCCGGGGGGCGGGTCGGCCTCGATGATCAGTTGCAGCGCCTCGATGCTCAGTCCGGCGGCTTCCAGCGCACGCACGCCGTGGGGTGGGATCAGCTTCGGCAGGTGCGCGGCCAGACTGACGGGCAGGTTCGCGCTGTACTCGTCGCCGTCGCTGCTCTCGATCTCGATGCGCAGGATGCGGGCCGAGGCGCGGGGCATGTGGGGCTCGGGGGGGACGGGCTCGTGCGGGACGGCCTGCTGCGTGATGCGGTCGACCATCTCGTCGATTCCTCCGGTAAAGCGGTCCGCGAAGCGTTCCACGAGGTCCTCCAGGCCGCGCACGCGCTGACCGCCAATCACGACCTGCGGGCGGCGCGGAGGCTGGGGCGGCTGCGGGGGGTAGGGCGGACGGGGCGGCTGGGGCGGCCGGGGCGACTGCGCGGCGTTCGGGGCGTCCGGCACGCCGCGCAGCAACATCAGCTGTTCGGCGATCTGATCGGTGGTCAGTTCCTCGCGGTTCAGCAGCGCGGCCAGCAGTTCGCGGTCGGTGATCTGGAGGGCCAGCCGGGTGTGCAGCGCGGCCAGCAGGGGCGCGGCGTCGTCCAGGGTCAGGCGCCCGGCGCGGATCAGGTCCAGGATGCGGCGGATCTTGTCTTTCACGGGCGGCCTCCGGTCAGAGTGGTGCCGGTGATCTGGGTGCGCAGGAGGGCGGCGCGGTGCGCCTCGGCGTTCAGGGCGGCGCGGGACTGCTGCCGGTCGTGGGTGGCCTGCGCGTCGGGGTGCAGGGCGGCGCCCAGCAGGGCGTGCAGGCGGGCCAGGAGATTCGGGCGGCTGGCGGGGCGCTTCACGGTCAGGACCGGGCGGGTGGGCAGAGCGGTCATGCGGTCACGACCTTCAGGCCGCCGGCCGTCACGCGGCAGTGCAGGTGGGCGTCGCCGCCGCCGATCTGGCCGGTGTGGTAGGTGGTCAGGAACGACCCGCTGCGCTGCGTGGGGAAGTCCGCGCGGAAGGATCCCATGGTCAGTTCAGCGTTCAGGGTGACGCTGCTGCCCGCGCCGAGGTGCAGGGTGGCGTTCCCGGCGTTCACTTCCACACGGTGGTCACCGCTGCCCAGCACGCCGGCCCAGCGGAGGTTGCCGCCGTTCACGCTGGCGGTCAGGGCGACCGATCCGGCCAGGGTGAGGTTCCCGCCGTTCACGGTGGCGTACGCGGGGCCGCCCAGGGTGCCGCCGTTCAGGTTGCCGCCGTTCACGGTGGCGTGCAGGGCGTGGGCGTCCTGCATGGTCAGGTTGCCGCCGCTGACCTCGGCGCTCAGGTCGCCGCTCAGGGTGGGGAGGGTCAGGTTGCCGCCCTCGACGCCGGCATGCACGAAATTGGGCGTGAACGGCACGGTCAGGATGGCGCGCAGCGAACCGAAGTTCAGGTTCTTCTCGGGCGACTGTCGGCGGGTGACGTGCCAGCCGTCGGGGGCGTGGCGCAGCGTCAGTTGCCCTTCCTCGCTGGCACTCAGGGTGGGGGCGGCCAGGGCCGGGTCGAGCAGGACGGTCAGGCTGTACCCGCTGACCCTGAGGGTCAGGTCACGGGCGGGGTCGGGGCCGGGGCTGGGGCCGAAGCGTCCCGGGAGCGTGGGGCTAGCGGGGGACTTGCCGAGATCGGGGGGGGTGGGGGCGTGGTCCTCGAGAAGACCGGCGGCCTCCTCGGGGGTGAGTTTGCCTTCGGCCACCAGACGCTGAACCTGCGAACGGAAATCTTCGGACCCATGCTGTTCATCCATGTTCGTCTCCTGTGGCTATATAGAAACATGGATTTACCAATCTGTCAATCTTAATTTTGCATTCAGCCCAAATAGTCGGGGAAATCGGCCCAGGACGCTCACTGAGTAGGCTGATCAGGCCACCACGGTAGGAGGATGTAAAATCAGACTTATCAATCTGATTCAGGAAGCGGCTGGCCTCCCCTGCCCGGCCACCCAGCCCGGTGCTCGCCTGTGCCCCGCCCGCCACTGCTTTATGCTCTGAGCCATGAGCCTTCCCACCGCCCCCGACCTCAGCCCCGCGCAGCGCACGGAAATCGAACTGCTGGCACGCGGCAAGCAGGCCAAGAGCCGCGCCCTGCGCGACCTGGGCCTCACGGAAACGCCGGAAGCCGCGCACGCCCTGCTGCTGCGCGCCGGCCTGTGGGACGAGAGCCGCACCCCCTACGCCGACCGCCTGGGCGCCACCACGCAACCCGTCACGCTGAGTGTCCCGGACTTCACCGACGAACCCCGCTTGGACCTGACGCACCTGGACGCCTACGCCATCGACGACGAGGGCAACCGCGACCCGGACGACGCCGTGGGCATCGAACCCCTGAGCGGCGGCCTGACCCGCCTGTGGATTCACGTGGCCGACGTGGCCGCCCTGGTGCCCGCCGACAGCGAACTGGACCTCGAAGCCCGCGCGCGCGGCGCGACCCTGTACCTGCCGGACCGCACCATCGGCATGCTGCCCGACGAACTGGTCGAGAAGACCGGCCTGGGCCTGCACGACACCACGCCCGCCCTGAGCATCAGCCTGGACCTTGACGAGGACGGCAACGCCGACGCCGTGGACGTGCAACTCACGACCGTGCGCGTCACCCGCCTGACCTACACCCAGGCGCAGGCCGCGCTGGACGCCAACCAGGAACCCTTCGTGACCCTGGCCCGACTGGCCCGCGCCAGCCGCGACCTGCGCACGCAGGAGGGCGCCCTGAGCATCGACCTGCCCGAGGTGCGCGTGAAGGCCGGCCCAGACGGCGCCGTCGTGAGTCCCCTGCCCAAACCCGAGATGCGGGCCGTGGTGCAGGAATGCATGACCCTGGCCGGCTGGGGCGCCGCCATCTACGCCGACGATCACGCCATTCCGCTGCCGTTCGCCACGCAGGACCCACCCCAGCGCGAGGTGCGCGGCAGCGGCCTGAGCGCCGAGTGGGCGCGGCGGCGCACGCTGTCCCGCACGCGCTTTCAACCGGCGCCCGGCCCGCACTCCGGGATGGGCCTGGACCTGTACACCCAGGCGACCAGTCCCATGCGCCGCTACCTGGACCTCGTGGTGCACCAGCAACTGCGCGCCCACCTGGCCGGGCGCGAACCGCTGGGCGGCAAGGAGGTCGCCGCGCGCGTGGCCCAGGCGGGCCTGAACGCCGACGGCACCCGGCAGGCCGAACGCCTGAGCCGCCGCCACCACACCCTGCGCTTCATTGCCGCGCAACCCGAGCGCGTGTGGGACGCCGTGATCGTGGACCGGCGCGGCCCGCAGGCGACCCTTCTGATCCCGGACCTGGCCTTCGACCTGCCCACCAGCACGCCCGCCCCGCTGAACACCGAACTGCAGGTGCGCCTGCTGGACGTGAACCTCAGCACGCTGGGCGTACGCGCCAGCATCGTCTGATCAGGAGTGCGCTGATCCTGATTTCGTCTGTGCGGTGAACGACCGGCGAGGCTGCCGGGTGGTCAAGACCACTCCGGGTGGCTGTTCAGGTGATGCATACCATCACGGCCTCTCATTTCGCCAGCAGCGAAAAACAACGTTATAGACGCACATTTCGTACTGTCAAACCTGATTCATCTTTCATTCATTCACGGTGGGTCATGGCTACACTGCCAGCTATGACCGCCGTGATCAGCGCCCAGAGCGACATCGTGTCCCTCCGCATGAGCCACTGCCGTGCCGAGCACGCTGCCCGCAGCGCCCAGTACCACCTCGCCGTGCTGCACTACCGCACGTGCCTGGAAGTCGCTGAGCGCCGCGAGGACTGCCGCGCCGTGGAGTTCTTCGCGCTGAAACTCGCCGGCTGCTACGACCAGATGGGCCTGGGCAGCAAGGCCGCCAGCTTCCGCGCCCTGGCCGACTGCGGCGCAGACCACGGGGGCGGCGACCACGGCGGCGCACCCCGGATCGGCTGACACAGCCCCCAGTCGCAGGGCCGCCGCGCCTGACAAAACGCCTACCGCGCCTGAAGGAAGACCGTGGCGTCCGGTCAGCCTGCGCTCAGCTTCGCGGGGCACAGTGACGGCATGACCCGCATCCTGTCCCGTCTGCTGTTCGTTCTCGCCGCCAGTGGTGCGTCTGCCCTGGGCGCCGCGCAGGCCGCCACGGTCTCGCTCACACCCGGCCAGACGGCCGCGTTCGGCAGCGGCACCGTGACGCTGCTGCGCGTGCAGGACAGCCGCTGCCCCATGAACGCCCGCTGCGTGCGCGCCGGGGAACTGAAGATCAGCGTCCTGAGCGTGCAGGGGGGCCGTACGCGCCTGCTGCACCTGCAACTCCCGGCCACCAGCGGCGACACGCCGGGCCTGAGCATCGTGGGGGCCACCGGCCCGCTGGCCGGGCAACCCACCCGCGATCCCCTGACCGTGACCCTCAGCGACAACCACTGACCCGCCCCCCTCCCCGCCCGCCCGTCGGGTGGTTGTGGATCAGGTAGCTGCCGCTCAGGGAGCGGCCGGACGGGCGGGCCACTGCGCCAGCAGCGCGCCCGCCAGGATCAGCGCGCCGCCCAGTACCACGCCCGGTCCCGGCTGCTCGCCCAGCACCGCGCCCGCCAGCGCCACCGTGAACAGCGGCTCCAGCGTGCCCAGCAGACTGGTGCGCGCCGCGCCCAGGTGCCGCACGGCGCCGTACAGGGCGGGCACGGCGATCAGCGTGGGCAGCAGCGCCATGGCCGCGATCACGCCCCACTGCGCCGCCGTGTCCGGCACGCCCAGGGTGCCGCCGCCCGCCGCGAGTCCCGTGAACACCAGCGCCGCCACCAGCGCCATGTGCGCCGTGGCGGCCAGCGCCGGTACGCCCGCCAGCAGCCGCTCGCTGGCCAGCAGGTACGCGGCGTACAGCACGCCCGCCCCCGCGCCCAGCAGCAGGCCCGCCGGGTCCCGGTCGGCCGGGCCGGGCAACCCGATCACCAGCGCCAGCCCGGCCGCGCCGAGCGTCACCGCCCCCAGCTGCGTGCGGCGTGGCGCGCGCCCCGACAGCCACGCCAGCAGGATCACGAAGGCCGGCGCGAGGTACAGCAGCAGACCCGTCGCGCCAGCCGTGACGCGCCCCAGCGCCCCGAAGTAACAGATGGTCGCGGCTGTGTACAGCGTGCCCACGCCCAGCATCCGCCGCCGGTCCGCGCCGCTCAGCCCGCGCGAGGTGAGTGGCAGCAGCAGCAGCGCCACCAGCCCGAAACGCCACGCCAGCGCGTTGAAGGAGTCCAGGCCCACCTGCCCGGCCAGTTTGCCCCAGACGCCCAGCGTGCTGAACGTGAGGGCCGAGGTCACGCCCAGCAGCAGGCCGGTGCGGACGTTCACCGGGGCGGGGGCGGGGCGGGCAGGCGGCAGCGTCACCCCCGGAGGGTAGCGTGCCCGGCCGGGACGTCCCGCCGGGCTGCCCAGCCGTCCGGCACCGGTGGCCGACGGCGCAGGTCACGGAAGCGGCCGCGCGCGGCGCGCTAGCCTGCGGCACGTGACGCCGCCCGCCCCTCCCTCCCCGCACCCGTGGCAGGTGGCCGTGAACCTGCCGGTGCCGCCGTACGATTTCGGCGCGCCGCACGGCTTTTCCGGGCCGGTTCCGCTGGGGTGCCGGGTGCTGGTGCCGTGGCGCGGTGAGCTGGTCGTGGGCCTCGTGGTGGGCGAGGGGGACCCGCGCGCCGCCCACCGCCTGCGCGAGGCCGCGCACCTGCTCGACGACCCGGCCGCGCCGTGGGTGCCGCCCGCGACCGTGACCGGCGTGCAGGGCTGGGCGCACGATGCCCGCATTCCCGCCGGGCTGATCTGGGGCGACCTGCTGGGCGTGGGCTGGACGGCCGCGTACGCCCACATGGTCCGCGCCGTGCCGGGCAGCGACCTGAGCGCCTTCGCCCGCCGCTCGCCCACCGACCGCTGGACGGACGCCGGGGCCTTCGCGCCCGCCCTGCTGGACGCCATCCGCGAGCAGGGCCTGCTGGAGGAGCGCTTCACCCCGCAACCCCGCCTGAAAAGCGTGGTGGAGGCCCGCACGCCCGAACACGTCCCGCACGCCAGCCGCATGGTGACCGTCCTACGCGCCGTCACGCCCGCCCCTACGCCGACGCTGACACCTAAACAGGTGCAGGCCGCCGCGTGGCTGCGGGAGCACGGCCCCTGCGACACCCTGAGCGCCTGGGCACGGGGCGCCGGGGTCAGCGCCGGGGTCGTGACCGCCGCCCTGAACGCCGGAGCAGCCGAATACGTCAGCGTCGCCGCGCCCCCACCGCCCGCGTGGGAGTGGCTGCGCACCCACGGCCCGGCCGACGGTTATGCCGCGTGGGCCGCCGGGGCCAGCGCCGCCGGCATTCCCCTGAGCGGCACGCAGGCCGGAACGCTCGCCCTGCGCGGCTGGGCCGATACCATCCAGGTGCCCGCCCCGCCCCCCGCCCTGCCGGAACCCGCCGCAGCCGCCCCCGACCCTGACCGGCCGGATCTGCTGCCCGAAGCGCCCGTCTGGAGGCTACACGGTGGCCGCCCCGCCAGCCGCGCCGCCGCTCTGGCCCCCCGCATCGGCCGCCTGCTGCGCCAGGGACGCGGCGTGCTGGTCCTCGCGCCGGACGCCGCCACGCTGCGCCGCACCTGGGAACACCTGAGCGGACTGGCCCGCACCTGCGGCACGCACGCCGCACAGATCAGCGGGCAGCTGAGCGAGGCGCAACGCGAGCACAGCTGGCAGCTCGTGCGCAGCGGACATGCACGGCTGGTCATCGGCAGCGGGCACGCCCTGACCGCCCCTCTGCAAGACCCCGCGCTGATCGTCGTGCTGGAGGAAGCCAGCGACGCCCACAAACTCCTGAGCGGCAGCCGCGCCTTCCTGCCCGACGTGGCCGCCCGCCTCGCCACCGCACACGACGCCGCCCTCGCCCTCGTGGGGGCCGCGCCCGCCGCCGAGAGCGTCCCGCACCCCGGCGCGGTCCTCCCACCCCCCCGCGCGCGCGTGCACGTCGTGGATTACGCCAACCCGCCCGAACAGGCCCAGATCGGGCCGCTGTCCGGCGCGCACCTCGCGCCCGCCGACATGGGCTACCCCATCAGCCACGACCTCGCCCGGGTGCTACGGCAGGTGCAGGAACGCGGACGGCAGGCCGCGCTGCTCGCCCCCCGGCGCGGGTACAGCGCCCTGCTGCGCTGCCCCACCTGCGAACACACCCCCCAGTGCCGCCACTGCGACGTGCCGCTGCGCTTTCACCAGGACACCCGGCAACTCACCTGCCACCAGTGCGGCTACCACCAGCCCGTCCCGGACCGCTGCGACGAATGCGGCGACCGCATGTGGAAAGCGCGCGGCCCCGGCACCGAATGGATCACCCAGGAAGTCCGCAAACTCCTGCCCGGCTTCCCCGTCTACCGGCTCGACCGGGACCACCAGGACGACCTGAGCCCCCTGTACGACGGCCAGAGCGGCGTGATCGTCGGCACGCAACTGCTGCTGTCGCACGAAGCCCCACCCAACCTCGCCCTGATCGGCGTGACCCTCGCCGACACGTGGCTGAACGTCAGCGACTTCCGCGCCAGCGAACGCTACCACCGCCTGCTGCGCCAGCTGACCGAATGGCACCCCACCCGCGCCCCCATGACCGTCATCCAGACCTTCCAGGCCGACCACCCCGCCCTGCGCGTCATGACCGAAGGCCACGACACCCTCGCCTACCCCGCCGCCGAGGAACGCGCCCGCGCCGCCCTGAACTACCCCCCCCACGCCCGCCTCGCCCAGATCGAGATCAGCGCCCGCGACCAGCACAAAGCCCAGGCCGCCGCGCAGGACCTCGCCGACGCCCTCCACGGCGCCGGAGCCACCACCCACGAAGTCCTCGGCCCCGCCCCCAGCCCCGTCGCCCGCCTGCGCGGCGTGTACCCCTACCACCTGTTCCTGCGCGCCCGCAACGACGCACGGCTGGGCGAACTGCTCCGCGTGCTGGACACCCGCACCTGGAAAGCCAGGGTCAGAGTGGACGTGAATCCACGGGGGGGGCTGTAAACGAGCGTCAGCTCACGGCTTCCGCTGCACCCAATTCCACCAGTCCCGAAGCGCGTTCCAGCGCGGCATACGCGCCGTCACGCTTTCGCAGGAGTTCCGGAGGGCCCTCCTCGACGATCTGGCCACCGGCGAGGACGATGATGCGGTCGGCGGTGCGGGCGAGGCTGAGGCGGTGCGTGACGATCAGGGCGGTGCGGCCGCGCATGAGTTCCGTCAGGGCGGCCACCACCTGCGTTTCGCTCTCGGCGTCGACGGCGCTGGTGGGTTCGTCCAGCAGCAGCAGGGTGGGCCGGGCCAGGAGGGTGCGGGCGATGGAGAGGCGCTGGCGTTGCCCGCCGGAGAGTTTCACGCCGCGTTCCCCAACGACGGTGTTCAGTCTGTCCGGCAGGGCACTGACGAAGGTGTGGGCGTGCGCGGCGAGCAGGGCCGCCTGGACCTCGGTTTCGGTGGCGTCGGGGCGGGCGTAGGTGACGTTGTTCAGGACGGTGTCGTGGAACAGGAAGGTGTCCTGCGCCATGCTGACCGCGCCGCGCCGCAGGCTGGTCAGGGTCAGGTCGCGCACGTCATGCCCGTCGATGCGGACGGTTCCTTCCTGCGGGTCGAAGGTGCGGGTCACGAGGCCCAGCAGGGTGCTCTTGCCCGCGCCGCTCTCGCCGAGCAGGGCGACGCGCTGCCCGGCCGGGACGTGCAGCGTCACGCCGCGCAGGATCGGGCGGGCCGGGTCGTACCCGAAGGTGACGTTCTCGAAGTCGATCTGCCCGCGCACCGGCAACGGCAGGGGCCGCGCACCGGGGCGGTCCTGCACGGGCACCGGAGCGTCGAGCACCTCGAACACCCGCCGCCCGCTCGCCTCGGCCCGCTGGAGCAGGTCCCCGATGTTCACGAGGTCGTCGATGGGGCCGTAGAAGTACCGCCCGTACCCCCGGTACGCAAGCAGGCCGCCCAGCGTGAACTGCCCGGCCATGATCAGCCACGCGCCGCCGCCCAGCATGATCACGTTCCCGAAGTTCCCCACGAAGCGCGCCAGTGGGAACGCGCGGTTGCGGATGGTGACGGCCTGCACGCCCACCCGGTACAGTTCCTCGCCCAGCGCGCCGATGCGGGCGGCCTCGGCGTCCTCGCGCGCGAAGCCCTGCACCACGCGGATGCCGCTCAGGCGGTCGGCGATCAGGGCGCTCAGGTCGCCCAGGCGGGAGCGCGCCGCGCGGTACGCGGGCCGCACGGTGCGCGCGTAGCGGCGCAGCATGAACGCCACCGCGATCATCGGAATGGTTGTCAGGACGCCCAGCAGCGGCTGCAACGCAATGAAAATCCCGATCACGCCCACCAGCCGCAGGGCGTTGGCCAGCACGGCGTCCGTGCCGCGCACCAGCACGTCCTGCAACGCGTCCACGTCGCCCGTCACGCGGGCCAGCAGATCCCCGGTCCGCTGCCCCTCGAAGTACGCCGCCGACTGCCCCTGCAACTTCCCGTACAGCGTCAGGCGCAGGTCCCGCGTGAACGCCTGCCCCGCCCGCTCCAGCAGCAGCCCCCGCCACGCGGACAGCAACTGCTGCGCCGCGAACACCCCCACCAGTACCGCCAGCTGCCCCCCGATAAACACCCAGTCCCGCTCCGGAATGCCCTGATCCACCACCCGGATCCACACCAGCGGCGGGTACAGTTCCGCCGCCACGCTCAGAGTCAGCAGCAGCAGGCCCAGACCCACCGTGCGGCGGTACGGACTCAGCAGACCGTACAGGCGGCGCAGAACAGACGGGGAGGGGGCAGGCATACGGGCGAGGATACGCGGCGAGACTCAGACCATCCGGGCGGCAGCATGCACTTCTGGGGTGAGGAACCCCGTGTGGTGATCAGACTTATTTCCTGGTGCAGGTCAGGTCGAACTCCATGTTGTAAATCCTGGCCAGGGGCAGCTTGGCCTGCTGGAGTTCCTTGATGGCGTCGGCAGGCGGGCGGATCAGCAGGCGCGTCCAGTTCGTCCCGGCGGGCTGGCTGCCGGTCGAGGCCTGAAGGGTGACGTTCGTGCCGGGCAGCAGGGTGTCGATCCACTGGCCGTCGTAGTTGGGCATTGACGTGGCGTTCGCTGCTCCGTTCGCGACGTACAGGTCGCCGGGCGCGAAGATCATGAAGTTGTGCAGTTCCTGCTTGCTGGCGTTCGACACCCTGAGTTTCGCGGTGAAGCGGTCGTCATCCAGACCGACCTGAAGGAGTTGCACGGTGTACACCCCGTTGAACAGCGTGTCGCCCACGCAGCCGCGAATGGCGTCGGTGTTGGGGGTGACGCCCCCGGCGGTGATAGCGCCCACTCGTTTCAGGTCGGTTTCACTGAACTGGTAGTACGTCTGGCCACCCTTCTGAACGGGAGTGGCCTGAAGAGCGACACCGTTGATGAACACGGTTCTGGTCGTCTGGGCCAGGGCGGACTGGGCGGTCAGGACGGACAGACTCAGCAGGGCGGTCAGGGCGGTTTTCACAGGGTGAAGTACGCAGCGGCCGTGCCGGAAGTTTCAAGTGCGCCGGGAATTGCGGTGGGTGGCGCGGGACGAGAGGCGGGCGTGCTCTATCCTCCCCGCTATGACCTCTGCTGACCGCCCTGATGAACGCATTCCGGTGATTGTGGTGGGTGGGTTTCTGGGTGCGGGGAAGACGACGCTGGTGAATCACCTGATCCGGTCGTTGCCGCACCGGCTGGGTGTGATCGTGAACGAGTTCGGCGCGCAGGGCGTGGATGGCAGCCTGATCGAGCGGCTTCAGGATGACGTGACGGAACTGACGGCCGGGTGCCTGTGCTGCACGGGGCGGGATGATCTGCTGCGGGCGCTGGTGACGATTGCCATGCGCGAGCAGAAGCCGGACGCGGTGATCGTGGAGCTGTCGGGCGTGGCGGACCCGACGCCGGTGCTGACGACGCTGCTGGAACGGTCGGTGCGCGCGGCGTTCCGCGTGACGACGCTGGTGGCGGTTGTGGATGCCCGGCACGCGCTTCAGACGTTGCGGGAGCATCCGGAGGCGGCGCGGCAGCTGGCGTACGCGAACGTGGTCGTGCTGAACAAGACCGATCAGGCGGACCCGGCGCTGCTGGATCACGCGCAGGGTGTGCTGCGCGGCGTGAATCCGCTGGCGGACATCCGGCGGGTCGAGCGGGGTCAGGTGGACGCGGACGCCCTGCTGGCCCGCGACGACTTCGACCCGCGCGTGCTGGACGGCGTGGACGCCCGCGCGGCGCACACGCCGGGCCTGACCTCGTTCACGTTGCGCGCCGACCGGCCGCTGGACCCGTACGCGTGGCAGCGGTTCATGACGGATTACCTGCTGTCCCGCCCGGCGGAGGTGCTGCGCGCCAAGGGGTTCCTGGATCTGTTCGGGTACCCGCAGCGGATTCTGTTTCAGGCGGTGCGGGACCTGTTCACGGCGGACGCCTGGGACGCCGGGGACGGCACCTCCGAACTGGTGGTGATCGGGCGCGGCCTGGACCGCGCGGAGTTCGGGGCGGCGTGGGAGGCGTGCCTGACGCCGGACCCGGCGGACCTGATCCCGGACTGAAGCCTGGGCCGGGTGCGCATGAACGAACCTGAAGTCGCCTCGCACGCGCCGGGGGGTGGGGCGGCCTACGGTGAGGGCCTCACAGGAGGTCTACATGCTGAACCTGAATCGGACCCGGCCACCCGCCCACGTCATGGAGGACGCCGTCAGTGACCACGACGCGCTGGAGGGCGTGGCCGACACGCTCCAGACGCTGCTGCGCGGCGCGGAGGCGACCCTGCCCGGCGGCGTGATGGACGCCCTGCACGGCGAGTGGCTGGGGCATCCGCTGCACCCGATTCTGGTGCACCTGCCGCTGGGCGGTTGGGTGATCGCGGCGGCGCTGGATCACCTGCCCACGCCGTCGCCGGGCACGAACGACGCGGCGGCGGACCGGGCGCTGCTGCTGGGCACGCTGGGCGCGGTGGGGACCATCGCGACCGGCTGGGCCGACTGGTCGAACACGCGCGGCGAGGCGCGGCGCACCGGCCTGATTCACGGGACGCTGAACGAGGCGGCGTTCGTGCTGAACGTGGGGTCACTGCTGGCGCGGCGGCGTGGTCGGCGCGGCCTGGGCAAGGCGCTGTCGGGCGCGGCGCTGGGTGTGGCGGTCGCCGGCGGGTTCCTGGGTGGCGAACTGGTGTACCGGCACGGGCTAGGCGTGGGTCGCACGATGGCCCACCGGCAGGACTGATCCCCCGGCGCACACGGGGGCGGTAGCATCGGGGCATGACGCTGCACCCGGACCTGCTGTTCCCCACCGCGCATGAACTCGACACGCTGACGCCCGAGGCGCTGGCGGGCCGCATGAACGCCCTTCAGGGCACGCTGGGCGCTCGGCTGGGCATCGAGTTCGTGCAGGTGGGCCGCGAGCGGCTGGTGGCCCGGATGCCGGTCGAGGGGAACCGCCAGCCGGCCGGGCGACTGCATGGCGGCGCGAACCTCGCCCTGGCCGAGGAACTGGCCAGCGTGGGGTCGTGGTTGAACCTGGACCCGGCGCGGCAGGTGGCGGTCGGCGTGGACCTGAGCGGAACGCACGTGCGCGGCGTGACGGACGGCTGGGTGACGGGCGAGGCGACCCTGGCGTACCGGGGGCGCAGCATGATGGTCTGGACGGTCGAGATCCGCGACGACCGGGGGCGCGTGACCAGCCTGGCGCGCTGCACCTGCAACGTGATCGCCACCGGGGCGTGAGGGACTGGCCCAGCCCGGCGGGCCGCTCATACGGATTCCGTCTGTTTCGTTGACAGATCGGAACACCACCGATCTGCCAACTCCACGCCCGGAACCCGTTTCTCTCCTGCTCGCTCCGCTCGGGTTGAAAGCTTTTGCAAACCTTTCAACCGGAGTCCGTATCAGGTTCCGTCAGGCGGGAGCGGGTATGCTGCGCGGCGTGAACGAACGGCAGTCTGTCCAGCGGTTCCTGCGGGGCGCGGCCCTGCTCCTGTGCCTGGGCGTGTCGGCGCAGGCCGTCACGTCGTACCGGGTGCAGCCGGGCGACACTCTGGGCGGCATCGCGGCGCGCGCCGGGGTCAGCGCGGCGCAGATCCGCGCGGTGAACGCCCGCCTGCGCGGCACGGATCAGGTGCAGGCCGGGTGGGTGCTGACCCTGCCGGACCGGACCCTGCCCGCCCGGACGCACACCGTGAAAAACGGTGAGAACCTGTCCGTGATCGCGGCCCGCTACGGCCTGAGCCTGGGCGCCCTGCTGAACGCCAACCCCGCCTACCGCAACGGGAAGGCGGTGTGGACCGGGGCGCGCCTGAACATCCCGGCCCGCACCTCCTCGTCGGCCTCTGCTGCGGCGGCCCCGGCCGCCCGGAGTACCGCGACCGTCCGCACGGCCAGTTCGTCCGGCCGTTCCGGCGGGTGGCTGTGGCCAGTCTCGGGCCACCACGGCGTCAGCAGCGGCTACGGGCCGCGCGTGCTGGGCGGCGTGCGCGAGGACCACTGGGGGGTGGATATCGTCGCGCCGGTCGGCACCCCGGTCCGCGCCGCCCGTTCGGGCCGCGTGCTGGAATCCCGCCCGGACTTCGACCGGGGCTGGGGCTGGACGGTCGTGCTGGAACACCCGGACGGCTGGATCACCCGCTACGCGCACCTGAGTGCCAACCTCGTGCAGAAGGGCGAACTGGTCGTTCGCGGCCAGCCGGTCGGGCGGGTCGGGAATACGGGGCGCAGCACGGGGCCGCACCTGCATTTCGGCACGTACCTGCGCTGGGATCCCCGCGATCCCCTGAGCCTGTACTGATGCCCGCCCAGGACCGCGTTCCGGCTGCCTGCGTCCACTACGCCGAGGGGAAGGGCGAGGCCGCCCGCGCCGCACTGCACGCCTTCCTGGGGGGGCTGCCCGATCGCGCCGGGTTCCTGGGCGCGGAGGTGCTGCTCTCGGCCGCGCAGCCGGAGCTGACGCTGGTCGCGAGCCGCTGGGCGGACCTACCCCCTCCCCTGCCGGTCCCGGACGGCGTGCGCGCCTGGGTGTTTCAGGTGCAGGCCAGCCGCTGACCACACAGGCCCTTGCATTCCGATGCCCCTCGCTTTACGATGCCTCTAACACCAGCATCGCCAAGCGAGGTCACCGCGCGTGACCCCGGAAGGAGCCCCATGGACGCCCAGCAGCTCAAAGGCCACCTCGACCTCCTCCTCCTCGCCACCCTGGAAACAGGCCCCCGCTACGGCGGCCAGATCATCGCCGACGTGCAGGCCGCCACCGACGGCCACTTCGCCCTGCGCGAAGGCACCCTCTACCCCGCCCTGCACCGCCTCGAAAAACAGAACTTCATCCGCGGCGAATTCCAGGTCCTCCCGCGCGGCGGCAGCCCCGTCAAGGTCTACACCCTCACCCCCACCGGTACCACCGAACTGCAAGCCCAGCGCGAAAAATACGAACGCTTCACCCGCGCCGTCCGCGGCGTCATCGGCGGCCCGACATGACCCGCGACCAGTTCATCCGCCACGCCACACGCGGCCTGTGGGGCACGAAAAAACGCGACGCGGCCCTGGAACTGCGCGGCGCCATCGAGGACAAGATCTACCGCCACCAGCTCTGCGGCCTCACCAACGCCGATGCCGAACGGGCCGCGCTGCGCGACCTGGGCAACCCCCACGCCATCGCCCGTGACCTGAACCGCGTCCACACCGCACCCGCCGCCATCCGCGCCACCCTCCTGCTGGGCGTCGCCGGACTGCTGAGCTTGCAGGCCGTGGCGCAGGTCAGCGCCGTGCAGTCGACTTTTTTACCGCAGGATACGGACCCGCAGACCTGTGCCCTCAGGACGGGGCAGACCACCGCCGGTCAGAATCCTGTCGCGCAGCGGCTGCTGGAGCAGGCAGGCGGCGTAGAGGGCCTGCGTGAGCAGTGCCGGACCGGGGCCTTCGCGGTGTTCGGCCCACTTCTGAACGTGACGGACCTGCTGGCGGCCCTGAAGGCGGCGCGGGTTCCAGTGAACGCCTATGCAGGCCCTCGCGTCCTCACGCTGAACGGTGGTGTCACCGGGACCGTCCCGCAGGTCTCCTTCCAGATCGAAACGATGAACGGCCAGCAGTACCTGCCCAGCATGTTCCTGACGACTTTCCTGACCTCCGTGACCTCACAACCGTTCAGCTTCACGGGCCTGACCAACCCGGTCCTGACGATCGGCGCAGCCCGCATTCCCATCGGGACCGCGCAGGCACCGGTCCGGACGGTAGATCTCATTGCCAACGGACTGACAGGGGCGCGCCGGACGGACACCTCTCTGCCCATTCCCGTGAATGTCCTCCCGCAGAGCACCCGCCAGCCCGCCGATCCTGCCGCCCCGCAGCTGACCGTGCCGGGCAAGGACGGGGAGGTGTTCGCCGTGGTGCAGAACATCCTGCGGATCAACGCGGACCGGCGGAGCATGGACGCGCCGGAAACGCTGTGGGTGCGCGCCCGGCAGAACGGCCGGATCGCCTTCACGGACGAGGTAGATCTGAACGTCCGGCTGGTGAACTCGCAGGAGGAACTGGATCAGGCGACCGCGTGGGGCGTGAAGGCGGCCGTGATCTACCGCGTGAACATCGCAAACCTCCAGCACCCAGTACTGACGCCGGTTCCGGCGGCGCAGGTCAAGGTGGTGCAGCCCTGATCGGCATCTTGATTCGTTGAAGGGGGGACGTGGGCCAAAGCTCACGCCCCCCTCTTTTCCGTCATCTGCTGTTACAGCTGCGGGACGTACCCGGCGAGGTTGCCGAGCAGGTCGCGGGCGGTCAGGTCGATGCGGACGGGCGTGACGCTGATGTGCCCGGCGTGCACGGCGCCGTAGTCGGTGTGGTCGTCGTGGGCGTCGCTGGCGGTGCTGGTCCCGGCGACCCAGTGGTATTCGCGGCCTTCGGGGTCGTGGCGGGTGACGATGCGGTCTTCCCAGCGGTGCTCGCCGACGCGGGTGACGCGCACGCCGCGTGGGGGCAGGGCGGGGAAGTTGACGTTCAGCAGGGTGCGTGGGGGCAGGCCGCGCGCCAGGACTTCCCGGGCGAGGCGGGCGGCGTAGGCGGCGCCGGGGGCGAAGTCGTACTCGCCGGCGGGGGTGGCCTGCTGGCTGAAGGCGATGGCGGGCACGCCGAGGCTCATGCCTTCGATGGCGGCGGCGACGGTGCCGCTGTGCGTCAGGTCGTCTCCGAGGTTCGGGCCGAGGTTGATGCCGCTGACCACGAGGTCTGGCTGGCCGGTCAGGTGCACGCCCAGGACGACGCAGTCGGCGGGCGTGCCGTCCACGCGGTACGCGGGAATGTCGCCGAAGCCGGCGCTGGCGGTGTGCTTGAAGCGCAGGGGGCGGCGGATGGTGATGCCGTGCCCGACGGCGCTCTGTTCCACGTCGGGCGCGCTGACGATCACGTCCGCGAAGGTGCTCATGGCCTGGGCCAGGGCCTTGATGCCGGGGCTGAAGATGCCGTCGTCGTTCGCCACGAGAATCCGGGGGCGGGGGGCAGGGTCGCTCATGGGGGGCAGCGTAGCGCGCGGCCGGTCATGGGTTCACCCGGCCGGCGTATGGTGGGGCATGAAGGGGACGGCGGGACTGAACGTGGCGTTACTGGCGGCTGGACGGCTGGCGACTGGACGGCTGGGCGCGGCGCTGCTCGTTCTGGCGCTGCCCGGTTCCGGCGTGGCCCGGGGTGGCCCGCTCCTGCCGAACGCGGAGGTCGCCCGCTCCCACTCCGAAGGGCCATTGAGGGTTCAGTGGCTGGTCTGTCAGGCGGCGGGACGGCCGGACCTGCGGGCATCCCTGACCCTGCAGGCCAGCGGGCCGCTGTACTACCGCGTGGTGAACCTCGACACGAACGACGCCGCGCACACGCTGTTGCAGGCCGGGCAGAACGTCCCGCAGGTACGCGGCCTGTTCGCCCGCTACATCACGCAGGGGCAGCCGCTGGGGCGGGTCACGCTGGCGGGCCTGCTGGGCACCTGGAAACTGTTCGGCCTGAAGTTCGACTGGCAGGGGACCACGTACCGCTGCCAGATAGGTAATGGGTGATGGGCGGCCCCGTGATCAACAGGACCGCCCATCTTGTGGTTCAGGTCGCCAGGGTTACTTGCCCTGCTGGGAGAGTTTCAGGTAGTAGGCGCTGCTCCTGTCGGTGGGGTCGAGGGTCACGGCCTGCGCGTACGCCTCGGCGGCGGCGGCGTAGTTCTTCGCTTCGTAGCGTACGCGGCCCAGCCACGCCCAGGCCTTGGCGTAGGTGGGGCTCTGCTGCGTGGCCGCCTGGAAGCCGGTCTCGGCGGCCGCTTTCTCACCGGCCGTGTACTTCTGGTACGCGGCGCGGTAGGTCTGCACGGCGCCCAGGCCGTACTGCTGGGCTTCGGTGGCCAGCGCGAGATTGAATCTGTCGGCGGCGGTAGGGCCGGGCAGGGCGTTCAGGGCCGTGTAGGCGTCCAGCGCGGCCTGGGTGTTCCCGAGTTCCAGGGCCAGCCGTCCGGCCTCGCGCTGCGCCTCGGTGAAGTTGGGGGCGCTGCGGGCGGCCTCCTGGAATCCGGCGAGGGCCTGCGTCTTGCGTCCGGCCTCGCGGTCGCCGTAGGCGCGGCTGAAGGCGCGGGTGGCGGCGGGGCCGTAGCGTCCGGCGCTCTGCGCGAGACCCTGGAAGTATGCCAGCGTCTTGTCGGCGGGGTTCAGGGTCAGGGCGCGGGCGTACAGCGTCTGCGCCTGGGTGTAGTTCCCGGCTTCCAGCGCGGTGCGGGCGGCCCAGGTGGCGCAGGGGACGTTTGCGGCGTCGAGTTGCAGGCAGGTGCTGAAGAACGCGGCGGCCTGATCCGGCATGTTGCGGGTGTACGCGGCGTACCCGAGGTTGTACTGCACGGCGGCCGCCTGCTGCGATTCAGGGGTGCCCGCACCCGGCGCGGCGCGGAAGTACGCGTTCCAGGCGAGTTCCGCCTGCCGCCAGAAGCCGACTTCGGTGTAGATCTGCGCGCGCAGTTTCAGGTAGTCCGGGTTGCCGGGCGCGGCGCTCACGGCCGTTTCGGCAGCGGCGGCCGCCTGTTTCCAGAGGGTCTGGTCGATGTTGGCGCTGCCGGCGGGGTAGGCGCTGCGGGCCTTGAGGATCAGGTCGCGGGCCTCGGCGGCGGCCTGCGCGGCGCCCTGACCCTGCGTGAGCAGGCTGGTGGGCGCGGGAGCAGGTGCGGGCTGTGCGGGTGCGGTCTGGGCGCTGGCGTGGCCGAGCAGGGCGGCGGTCAGGGCCAGCGTGATGGAAAAGCAGGTCAGGGGGGTGCGGTGCATGGGTCTCCTTGTGGGGCGCGGCGCTGGCAGGGCCGGGTGGGCGGCGCTGGCCGCGCAGAGTGAGCGGTATGCGATCAACTGACTGACGGTCATTGTAACCACGCTTACCTGATGCCAGGGTGCAGGATTGCGTGAGGGGCCTTTCATGCTCGGCGCATCCAGCCCGCAACTGAAGGCCACGCCGACGCCCAGACCGCGCCCGTTCCAGAGCGGACTGAGAGCGCAGGCAGGGTAGTGCGGCTGCCCGTCTGGTAAAACAGAGCATTGTGACGCACCTCGATTCTCCCCGCGTGTACCCGCTGCGCCTGTACGGCGACCCGGTGCTGCGCCGCAAAGCCAAACCCCTGCTGGCCACCGACACCCTGACCGTGCCGGGTTTCGATCCGCAGACGGTGCGGCAGGTGGCCGACACCATGCTCGAAACGATGTTCGAGGCGCGCGGCGTCGGACTGGCCGCCCCGCAGATCGGGCTGCCCGTGCGGATGTTCGTGGCCGTGGAGTACGAGGACGACGAGGAAGAGAACGAGGGCGGCGACGACAACCTGCGCTCGCGGGTGCTGCGTGACTACGTGATGCTCAACCCGGTCCTGAAGGTCATCAACAAGAAAAAGGACCGCTCTTACCAGGAGGGCTGCCTCAGCATTCCCGGCATCTACGAGGAGGGCGTGCCGCGCGCCCGCGCCGTGCAGGTCTCGTATACCGACCTGGACGGCGTGGCCCGCACGCTGGAGGCCGACGATTACCTCGCGCGGGTCTTCCAGCATGAGACCGACCACCTGGACGGCGTGATGTTCCTGGACCGCCTGCCGGCCGAGGTGACCGAGGATTACCGCAAGGAACTGCTGGCCATTCAGCAGAAATCACGCGCGCTACTGAACGACCTGGCCGCGCACGAGCAGCGCCGCCGCGCCGAGCGTTCATGAGTGCCCGCCCGCTGCGGGTGGCGTTCTTCGGGTCGCCCGCCTTCGCCCTGCCGGTGCTGGAAGCGATCCGCGGGGCATTCGAGGTGGTGCTGGTCGTCGCGCAGCCGGATAAACCGGTGGGGCGCGGCCTGAAGCTCACGCCGCCGCCCGTCGCGGCCCGCGCCGCCGAGCTGGGCCTGCCGCTCGCGCAGCCTGCCCGCCTGCGCCGCAACCCGGACTTCGAGGCCACCCTGCGGGACTGCGGCGTGGACGTGGCCGTCACCTGCGCGTACGGCAAGATCCTGCCCGCCAGCGTGCTAGGCGTGCCCCGTTACGGGTTCCTGAACACGCACACCAGCCTGCTGCCCGCCTACCGGGGGGCCGCGCCGATCCAGTGGGCGCTGATCCAGGGCGAGGCGGTCACGGGCACAACCATCATGCAGACCGACGAGGGCATGGACACCGGCCCCGTGCTGCTGCAAGAGCCGCTGCCCATTGCGCCGGAATGGACCGCGCACGAACTGGCAGACGCCCTGAGCGCGCAGGCGGCCCGGCTGATCGTGCAGGCCCTGTCCACCCTGGACGGTCTGCTGCCCACCGCGCAGGACGAGTCTCTGGCCACGCACGCCCCCATGCTGACCAAGGAGGACGGCTTCGTCCGCTGGGCCGACACGGCCGCGCAGATCGTGAACCGCCACCGGGGCGTGGCCGCGTGGCCGCAGACGACTGCCTTCCTGAACGGCGCGCGCCTGAAACTCGCGGGCCTCAGCGTCACGGAAGGCAGCGGCCAGCCCGGCGAGGTCCTGAGCGTCACCGATGCCGGCCTGACCGTCGCCGCGCAGGAGGGAGCCGTCCTGATCCGCACCGTGCAACCCGAGGCCCGCAAGGCCCAGCCTGCCCACACCTGGGCGCAGGCCGCCGGCATCACGCCCGGCACCCGCCTGGACCTGTGGGAACCCACCGACCCCTGACCCCGTAAGGGACAGCGTGAAGCTCACCTTTCCCCTGACGCTGGAATTCAAGTTCAGCCTGTTCACCGAACTGCGCGTCACGGACGCGAGCGGCGCCCTCGCCGCACTCGTCAAGGAGAAGACCTTCAGCGTCCGCGACGAGGTCCGCGTCTACAGCGACGAAAACCGCCGGGTGCAGACGCACGCCATGAAAGCCCAGGGATTCATGGCCGGCGCGCTCGACTGGAAAGCCCGCCGCCTCATCAGCCGCGCGGACGGCAGCCCCGTCGGCGCCCTCCAGGCACAGGGCCTGCGCACCCTGTGGGGCGCCGCGTACGACGTGCTCGGCCCGGAGCAGGAAAACCGCTTCACCATCCGCGACGACCAACCCTGGCTGAGCGTCGTCGAGGGCGCCATCGGAGCCGTGCCGTTCATCGGGGACCTGATCGCCATGGGCTTCGATTACCTCGTGAACCCCACGTACACCGTCACCGACGCGGGCGGGCAACCCGCGTACCGCGTGCACAAGAAACGCAGCTTCCTGTCACGCCGCTTCACCGTGCAGGAACTCCAGCCCCGCCCCGGACAGGACGACGAACTGGTCCTGCTGGCCCTGATTCAACTCGTGCTCCGCGAACGCGAGCGCGGGTAAACATGACCCCTGAAGAAGGTTCCGTGCCGGAGGCATCACGCAGCAGGCGAGGCACTGGCCCGCGCACGCACCTGCACTGAGGCGCGGGCGGCGCGTGGCGCAGGGTCACGGATTCCGGGCGGCTCATACGGACTGCCGTCTGTTTCGTTAACAACCTGGGACAGCACCGGGTTGCCAACTCCACGTCCGGCAGTCCGCTTTGCTCCTGCTCGCATCCGCTCGGATGGAACAGTTTTTGCAAACCATTCCATCGGAGTCCGGATCAGCTGGCGTTGTGCGGGGTGACCTCGACCAGACCGCGTTTTTTCAGGTACCGCTGGCGGCCGCGTTCGCCGATGACGCTCATCAGGGGCGTCAGGCTGGGCAGCAGGCCGGGCAGCAGCATGGCCAGCCTGCCGGACAGGCCGTCCCCGTACGGCACGTAGCGTTCCAGTCGGGGGCGGGCAACGCTGGCCATGACGGCCTGCGCGACCTGCCGGGCGGTCTGCGGTTCGCTCAGGAAGTTCAGTGGGCTGCCGCCGTGCGTGGCCTCGTGGCGCAGCATGCCGGTGTCCACTCCGCCGGGCAGGACGCTGCTGACGATCACGCCCCGCTCGCCGAAGCGCTGGTTGAGGGCCAGCATCAGGCCGCGCAGCCCGAACTTCGACGCGGTGTACACGGCGCTTTCCGCGATGGGCACGATGCCCGCCATGGACACGATGTTCACGATCTGCCCCTTGTGCCACGCGCCGCCCTTCCAGCGGCCCAGGCTCAGCCAGGGGAAGAATTCGCGGCTCAGCAGGGCGGGGGCCAGCAGGTTCACGTTCAGTTCCCGTTCAATGGTGGCGCGTTCGCTGCGTTCGAAGGCTTCCACGACCACCACGCCCGCGTTGTTGATCAGCAGGTGGCACGCGCCGTGCCGGGCGACGACCTGCTCGCGGATGTATTCAATGTCGTCCGGGCGGGTCAGGTCCGCCGTGATCAGCTGCGCGGGGCGGCTCAGGCGGGCCTGCACGGCCTCCAGTCCGTCCGGGTGCAGGTCCACGAGGACCAGGTGCGCTCCGGCGGCGTCGAGGGCCAGGGCGATCTCGGTGCCGATGGCTCCGGCCGCGCCGGTCACGACAGCCACGGCTCCCTGAGCGGTGCGTTTCATGCGTTCACCGCCTGGGGGTGGCCAGGGTGCAGCGGGCCGGGGTGGGCGGGCACACCCAGGGCGGCCTCGTCCGGTTCGGGCCAGCCCAGGCGGCGGCACAGGGCGCGCAGGTGCGTCAGGTACGCGCGGCGCTGCACGTACAGCGCGTGGCGGGGACTGTCCACGTGCGTGCCGCCGGACAGGTCCGTGCGGTCCTCGCGGATCAGGGTGTCGAAGGGCTGCGGCCCGCCCGGGTACGCCCGCTGCCCCAGCAGGTACTGCGTGAGCATGTGCGCCATCCAGTCCGCCAGGGGGTACAGGGACCCGTCGGTTTCCAGGTAGCCCAGTCCGAACAGGTTGTGGTGCGCGCGGTTGAACATGGTCAGGTACAGGTCCGGGCGTTCGGACTTCCACTCGAAGTACCGGCGGGCGTAGGGGATGTTCATGGTGTACCCGGTCGCGCAGATGATCAGGTCCACCGGCTCGCGCGTGCCGTCGCGGAACACGACGTCCGGGCCTTCCAGGCGCGCCACGTCACCCTTCACGTGGATGTCCCCGTGCGCGAGGTGGTGCAGCAGCTGGTCGTTCACGATGGGGTGCGATTCGAACAGGCGGTGGTCGGGTTTCGGGAGGCCCAGTTTGGTCAGGTCGCCGGTCACGAGTTTCAGCAGGCCCTGCATGACGGGCCGCTCGATGAACGCCGGGAGGTGCGGGCCCCCTGCCGCCAGGGTGTCGGCGGGCCGCCCGAACACCCGCTTGGGAATGAAGTGGTACCCGCGCCGCATGCTGATGAAGGCCGCGTTGGCGCTGCGGGCAGCGTCGCAGGCGATGTCGCACCCGGAATTCCCGGCGCCCAGCACCAGCACGCGCCGCCCCCGGAACTCGTCGGGACTGGTGTACGTGACGCTGTGGCGAACGTCACCGTCGAACACGCCGGGCAGTTCCGGCATCTGAGGTTCCCAGTTCGTGCCGGTCGCGCAGATCACCCCGGCGTACGTGCGGGTCTGCCCGTCCGTGAAACTGACCTGCCAGCCGCCGGGCATCTCCTGCACGTCCACCACACCCACCCCGAAGCGGATGCGGCCGTACAGCCCGAAGGTTCGCGCAAACGAGCGCAGGTAGTCCAGGATCTGCCGGTTGGTGGGGTAATCCGGGTAGTCGGCGGGCATGGGGAAGCCCAGGAACGCCGAGGTGGTCTTCGACGAGATGAAGTGCGCCGAGCGGTACATGGGCGTGCCCGGATTCCCGAGATCCCAGATGCCGCCCACGTCCGAGTGGCGTTCCACCTGCTCGTAACTCAGGCCCGCCTGGGTGAAGGCGCGCGCGAGGGACAGGCCGCAGGGTCCGGCCCCGATGATCAGATACGTGGGTTCGCTCATGTCTTCCTCCGTGGTCCTCTCCGCGGCGCCCGTGGTGGGCGGCCCGGTGAGGGTGCTGGTATGGAATCACGGGCCCGGGACCGCGCCCAGGGCTACACTGGTGCCCAGGGGGGACCGAATGGGCAAAGTACCGACAGGCGATCAGGGACCGCGCCCACTGCGCTTCGCGCCCGTCCTGTGGCGCACGCTGCTGGGCGCGGCAGGCCAGCTTCCACCCACGCACCCGCTGGCCGCCGCGCTGACCCCGCACCTGCCACACTGGCGCGCGGAACTGGACGCCGCGCAGCCCCCTCCCCTGCTCAGCGCCGCGCAGGTGAACACCCTGATCCGCGCGGCCCTGCACGGCACGCAGGCCTCCGCGCAGGCCCCCGGCATCGAGATCGGCGGCGCGCAGACCCTGACGGCCTTCGGCCCGGCCGGGTTCGCCATGATGACCGCCCCGAACGTCGGGGAGGCGCTGCACATCGGCCTGCGCTTCCAGCACCTGATCGGCACGCCCCTGGTCCTGCGCGCCCGCCCGCAAGGAGGGGAACTGCGCCTGGAACTGCGCGCCGGGGCCGCCCTGCACGCCGACGTGGAACGCTTCCTGACCGAGGAATTCATCGCCAGTCTGCTGGGCATCCTGCGCCAGGAGACCGGCCGGGACCTGCGCCCCCTGCGCACCGAACTGACCGGCCCGCCCCTGCCGCTGGACGTGCGCCTGCGCTATCACGCCGCGTTCGGAACCGTGAGTTTCGGCGCGCCGCACAGCGCGGTCGTGTGGCCCGCCGCGTGGCTGACCCTGCCGCTGCTGCGGGCCGACCCGGCCACGCACCGCGACGCGCTGGCCTGGTGTGAACGCCTGACGCACGCCGCCACCCCGGAACCCGGAGAGGCGTTCGACGCGCAGGTCGCCGACTGCCTGCGCCTCCAGCCGCCCCACGACCGCGACCTGGGCACCGTCGCCGCGCTGCTGGGCCTGCACCCACGCACCGTCCGCCACCGCCTGTCACGCCTGGGCACCACCTTCCGCGAGGTGCGCGCCGGGATGCTGCTGGACGAGGCCCGCGAGTGGCTGGCGCACTCCCCCGATTCGACCGAGGAGATCGCGCAGCGGCTGGGCTTCAGTGACGCCCGCAGCTTCCGCCGCGCCCTGAAAGCCTGGACTGGCCACACCCCCCAGGAACTCCGCCAGCGCGCCGCAGACGACGGTTAAGCTCAGCGGTCAGTGCCAGCCGGTGTTCATGTGCCCGGGGGCCGCGCCGAACGCGGGGAACAGGTCGGTCATGCGTGTGGCGGCGTGTTCCGCCCATCTCACCCGGTTCAGTTCCAAGTGAGAGAGCCGCAGGAACTCCAGACCGAACAGTGTGTCGCCGTCATGCCAGCGGTACAGGGCGCGCAGGGCCGGGGGCAGCGTCACGCCCTGCCGCGCTTCGAAGGCGTCCAGCGTAGCGTCCGTCACGCTGGGGCGCAGCGTGGCGTGGTGCAGGGGTACCTCACGCGCCACCCAGGCGTCCAGACGGGTCAGCAGTTCGGGAATGTCACGGGGTTCCGGCAGGGTCACGGGGGTCACGCGGCGCACCTCCAGCGGTGGCTGGCGGCCCGACCACACACCCGTCGCGGCGTACAGGAGCGCCGGGACGATCAGCAGGGGCAGTAGCCAGCGCCACATGCCCCCAGCGTGACACAGCGGGCCAGGGCGCGCCGCCTTACCTCAGCCTTTCCAGGCGGGCACTTGATCCCCGTACTGCGCATGGGCGTCGCAGCGTGACTTCAGCACGCACACGCCACACTTCGGGTCGTGCCAGGAGCACACCCGCTGGCCGTGGCGCAGCAGGTTCACGTGCAGTTCGTACAGGAACGGCGCGGCGGGCGGCAGCACCTTCAGCAGCGCGCGGTGCGCGGCCTGCTCGCCCATCTTCGGGATCGCGCCCACGCGGGTCGTGATGCGGTGCACGTGCGTGTCCACCGGGAAGACCGGCCGGGCGTAATTGAACAGCAGCACGAGGCTGGCGGTCTTGATGCCCACGCCGGGCAGGTCGGTCAGGAATTTCAGAGCGTCCCTGACAGGCAAGTCGCGCAGGAAGTCCAGGTCGTACCCGCCGGGCGAGTCGCGCAGCGCGACCAGCGTCGCCTGGATGCGCGGGGCCTTGCTCTCGGGGTAGTTGCTGCGGCGGATGGAGTGCGCGACCTGCTCGGTGGGGGCGGCGATGATGGCGTCCCAGTCGCCCAGCATCCGCAGTTCCTGGTACGCGGCTTCCTCGTCGGCGTGCGTGGTGCGCTGCGAGAGGATCGTGCTGATCAGCTCGTGCAGCGGCTCACGCCTGGGCTTCAGGGGGCGCTCGCCGTACTCGGGCCGCAGCGTGTCTTTCATCCACACGAGGAGCGCGGCCCGCTCGTCATCCGGGCGGGCCACGTTCAAGGGTCCTTCAGTCGTCACAGCCTCAGGACTGGCCAGGGGTGCTGTCGCTCTCCACCTCGTCCCGGCCGCCCTCGGCGGGTTCGGGTTTCGCGGCGGGGTCGATGTTCGGGTCCTTCCCTCTGGCCGCGTCGGGAATGGCGTGGCTCTGGCCTTCGGCGGGGCTGGTGTTGGCGGGGTCGTAGCCGGTCTTCTGCTCGTCGCTCATACCTTCAGCTTGCGCGCGCAGCGGCGGGGTTGGATGGCGCGCACATCAGGACGCCTTAACGCACGTCGCCCCACCCGGCACGAGCACGCGCGTGGGAAACAAAAAATCCGCCCTACGAGGCGGCTGCGGCTCTCTTAAAGCCCTCTTGATTGATTCGCGTACTATAGCGCGGCATGCAGCCCTGGTCAAGTCGATGCAGCGCAGCCTGAAAAATGCGTGTGGGACGCAGCTTGCCCGCAGTACGCACCGGGCAGTATGCAGCCGCGCGGTGACGTCGCCAGGAATAGGACGACCCCACATACAGGGCAGGCCAGTCAGGTTGCAGGACGGGAATGGTACAAAACAAAAAAGCCGCCTTCTTCGGCGGTGATAGTAAAAAGATAGCGTGAAATGCAGCGCCAGTCAAGTCCATGCAGGCAGGCCAGAAAGTGCCGTCTGGCAGCGGCAGAAACCGGCCGGACGCCCCGCGCCCCTGCATAAACCCGCAGCCGAGGGGGGAGAGCACCGCGCACGGCGATCCTCTCCCCCACCACGGCGGCGTTCAGTTGTGCGTCATGTCGAGCGGCACGACCCACTCGTCGAACTCGGCGTCCGTGACGTAGCCCAGACTCAGGGCCGCTTCCTTCAGGCTGCTGCCTTCCTTGTGGGCTTTCTTGGCGATGGCGGCGGCCCTGTCGTACCCGATGTGCTTGTTCAGGGCCGTGACCTGCATCAGATTGATGCTGAGGTTGTGCTCGATCTTCTCGTACGCCGGCTCGATACCGACCGCGCAGTTGTCGTTGAACGCGAGGCACGCGTCACTGATCAGGCGGATGGATTCCAGCACGGCGTGCACCATGACGGGCTTGAACACGTTCAGCTGGAAGTTCCCCTGGCTGCCCGCAAACGCCACGGTCGCGTCGTTGCCGAACACGCGCGTGGCGACCATGGTCATGGCCTCGCTCTGGGTGGGGTTCACCTTGCCGGGCATGATGCTGCTGCCGGGCTCGTTCTCGGGAATGACGATCTCGCCGATGCCGTTGCGGGGGCCGCTGGCCAGCCAGCGCACGTCGTTCGCCATCTTCATCAGGGCGCCCGCCAGGGTCCGCAGGGCCGCCGAGGTCTGCACCAGGGCGTCGTGTGCGCTGAGGGCCGCGAACTTGTTCTCGGCGCTGCGGAAGTGATAGCCCGTCTCCTCGGCGTACTTCTGCGCGGCCAGATCACCGAACTGCGGGTGCGCGTTCAGGCCCGTGCCCACGGCGGTGCCGCCGATGGCGAGTTCCAGCAGACCCTCGCCCGCGTGCCGCACTTCCGCCAGCGCGTAATCCAGTTGCGCGACCCAGCCGCCGATCTCCTGACCCAACGTGATGGGCGTCGCGTCCTGAAGGTGCGTGCGGCCCACCTTCACCAGACCCGCATGCTCCTGCGCCTTGGCGTGCAGCGTGTCGCGCAGCTTGCCCACACTGCCGTACAACCGCTCATTCAGTTCCAGAACCACCGCGATGTGCATGGCGGTCGGGAAGGTATCGTTGCTGCTCTGACCGCGGTTCACGTGATCGTTCGGGTGCACGGGCTTCTTGCTGCCCATCTCGCCGCCCGCGATCTCGATGGCGCGGTTGCTGATCACCTCGTTCGAGTTCATGTTGCTCTGCGTACCACTCCCGGTCTGGAACACGACCAGCGGGAAGTGATCATCCAGTTTCCCGGCGATCACCTCGTCGGCCGCCTGCACGATCAGGTCCGCCACGTCGCGCGGCAGCTCACCCAGGTCCGCGTTCGCCTGCGCCGCGCCCTTCTTCAGGATGCCCAGCGCCCGGATCACCGGGCGGCCCCACACGAACGTATCCCGCCCGATCGGGAAATTGTGAATGCTGCGCTCCGTCTGCGCGCCCCAGTACCGGCTGGCGTCCACGTCCAGGGTGCCCATGGTGTCCGACTCTTTACGAATGTTGGTCATAGCACCTGAGTCTAAAGGCCCGGCCCCGGCAGGGGGTCTGTCACGAACGGGGGAACGGGACACCCCACCCGCGCGGCAACCTCGCGCGCACCTGACCTGCCACCCAGGTACGCTGATCCCGTCAGCCCCGCCCCTTCCACCCACCCCCAGGAGGCCCCCATGAACCCCCGCATCATCCTGACCACCCTGCTGCTCGCGCTGCACACCGGCACGCCCGCCCACGCCCAGGCAGATAGCGCCGCCACCACCGCCGCCAGAAAAGCCGTGCAGGCCCAGCTGAACCAGAGCACCACCTTCTACCTCGGCAAGGGCTACAAGACCATCAGCAGCGACATGCTGGACGTCAACGCCCTCGACGAAGGCGACAGCGACGCCGAACTCGTGTACACCCTCACCGGCGGCCGCGAATACCTGATCTACGGCGTCTGCGACGACGACTGCGGCGACCTCGACATCAACGTGTACGACGCCAAAGACAAACTGATCGCCAGCGACGAGGAAGACGACGACGTGCCCGCCCTCACCCTGAAAGTCACCAAAACCGCCGACTACACCATCGAAGTCGTCATGGCCGCCTGCGACAACGACCCCTGCTTCTACGCCATCGACGCCCTCCAGAAAAAATAAACCGGGACAGACAAAGTAAAGCGGCGCTCCCCACCCCCGGGAGCGCCGCTCTAAACTGCTGTCGATGAAGCAGTATCTCGATCTGATGCAGCATGTGCTGGACCACGGCACCGTGAAAACCGACCGGACCGGCACCGGCACGCGGTCCGTGTTCGGCGCGCAGATGCGCTTCGACCTGCGTGACGGCTTTCCGCTGGTCACCACCAAGAGGGTGCACCTGAAAAGCGTCATCTACGAACTGCTGTGGTTCCTGCGCGGCGAGGGCAACGTGCGGTGGCTTCAGGAGCGTGGCGTGAGCATCTGGGACGAGTGGGCCGCCCCGGACGGCGAGCTTGGCCCGGTGTACGGCGTGCAGTGGCGCAGCTGGCCCACCCCCGACGGCGGCAGCATCGATCAGATCGCCCAGGTGATCGAGCAGATCAGGCGCAACCCGGACAGCCGCCGCCTGATCGTCAGCGCGTGGAACGTGGCGCAGTTGGGGGACATGGCCCTACCGCCCTGCCACGCGATGTTCCAGTTCTACGTCGCGGACGGCCGCCTGAGCTGCCAGCTGTATCAGCGGAGCGCCGATCTTTTCCTGGGCGTTCCGTTCAATATCGCCTCTTACGCGCTGCTGACCCTGATGGTGGCGCAGGTCTGCGGCCTGGAACCCGGCGAGTTCATCTGGACGGGTGGGGACGTTCACCTGTACAGCAACCACATGGAGCAGGTGGGGCGGCAACTGGCGCGGGAGCCGCGTTCACTGCCCGTCATGCACCTGAATCCCGAGGTGAAAGACATCTTCGAGTTCGGGTACGAGGACTTCCGCCTGGAAGGCTACGACCCGCACCCCGGCATTAAAGCCCCGGTAGCCGTGTGACCCGCCCGACCTTTGATGAGCTGGGGCTGGCGACGGCGCGGCTGTGGGCGTCGCGGAGTGCGGACAGCAAGGTGAGGGTGGGGGCGTGCATCCTGGACCGGCATCACCGGGTGGTGGGCGTGGGGTACAACGGGCGCGCGGCGGGCGAGCCGAACGAGCGCGAGAGCCTGTCGCAGGGGCACAGCGGGTTCATTCATGCGGAGGTGAATGCGCTGCTGGCCGCGAACTGGAACGGGGAGGGGCACACGTTGTACGTGACGCATGAGCCGTGCGCGGCGTGTGCGCGCCTGATCGTGAATTCGCGGCGGGTGGCGCGCGTGATGTACGAGTCGGCGTACCGGGAGTCGGTGCGGGTGGAGTCGGGGTTGCCGAGTGGGGAGGCGATCCTGCGGGACGCGGGGATCGAGGTGGTGCATGTCTCTTCGCCCTGAACGTGAACTGGTGGGGCCTGAGCTGGTAGGGATCGTGGCGGTGACCGAGAACGGCGTGATCGGCAGGGGCGGCGGGATGCCGTGGCACCTGCCGGCGGATCTGGCGCACTTCCGCTCGCTCAGTCGGGGGAAACCGAACATCATGGGCCGGAAGGTGTGGGATTCGCTGGGCGGGCGGCCGCTGCCGGGGCGGGAGAACATCGTCCTGACCCGCAATGAGGCGTTCGTCGCGCCGGGCGCGCAGGTGGTGTATTCGCCGCAGGGCGCCCTGGCAGCGGCGGGGGACGCGCCGGAAGTGGCGATCATCGGCGGGGCGGAGGTGTACGGGCTGTTCCTGCCGCAGCTGTCGCGCGTGGAACTCACGTTGATTCACGCGCGACTGGACGGCGATACCTTCCTGCCGGAGCTGGGGAGCGGCTGGGTGGTCACGCAGGAAACTCAGCGCGCGGCCGATGACGCGAACGCGTTCGACCTGACGTTCCGCACG
Organism: Deinococcus aquaticus; assembly: GCF_028622095.1. NCBI lineage: Bacteria > Thermotogati > Deinococcota > Deinococci > Deinococcales > Deinococcaceae > Deinococcus > Deinococcus aquaticus. The sequence goes on from NZ_CP115165.1 coordinate 1,020,151, forward strand.
CTGATCCGCACGTAAGGGGCGGGCGTCAGCCGGGGCTGTAGGGGTCGGTGTCGGCCTTCCAGCCGTTCCGTCCGGCGGCCTTGGCGCGGTACAGGGCCTCATCGGCGCGGGTGATCAGGGCGGGCAGGGTGTCACCGGGGCGGGTGACGGTCAGGCCGATGCTGACGGTCAGGCGGCCCACGCCGGGCCAGTCGTGCGCGTCGAAGGCCCGGCACAGGCGGTCGGCCTGCTGGCGGGCCAGGGTGTCGTCTGCGGCCGGCAGCGCGGCCAGGAATTCCTCGCCGCCCCAGCGGCCGACCTGTCCGGCGCTGCCGAGCGCGTCGGTCATGAGTTGCCCGGCGCGGATCAGCACCTGATCCCCGACCGGGTGGCCGTACTGGTCGTTCACGCGTTTGAAGTGGTCGAGGTCCAGCAGCAGGACCGCGCCGCCCGCGCCGGGGCCCAGCAGGTCATCCACGTTCTGGTACAGGCGGCGGCGGTTGGGCAGACCGGTCAGTTGATCGGTGTGCGCCAGTTGCTGCGCGAGGTGCAGGCGGGCACGCTGTCCCTCGAACTGCCCCCGGTACCACGAGAGGGTATGCACGAACAGCAGGGTGATGCCGGCCGTGAGTTGCGTGCGGATCAGTTCCGCCGGGACGCCCTGGTCGCTCAGCAGCAGGCCGGCCAGAGGCAACGCGCAGCTGACGGTGTACGCGGCGGCGCTGTACAGGCCGGCCACGCGGTTACGGTAGATCAGGTACGCGACCATGCAGACGATCACGAGCATCCAGTACAGGGCGTCGTCCTGGGCGACCCGGACCGGGTCGGCCCGCAGGGCCTGTTCCAGCGACTGGCCCAGGTGGGCGGCGTTCATGCACACGAACACGGCGCGCTCGATGATCCGCACGGACCGCCGGGCGAGCAACCAGCCCGTGCTGAACAGCACCATGACGCCCAGGGCAGGAATGAACACGGTGGTGTACAGGTCCGAGCGGCCCTGAAGCTGCCCGACCGCGTACACGAGGGTCAGGACGATCAGGCCGGTGGCGAGGGCCAGCAGGTAGGCGCGGCGGCGCAGTTCGTCGGGCGGCAGCAGGGTCGCCTCCGGGGTGGCCGGGGTGGGCCTCTGCTCGGGGGGGCCGCTCATGACTCACTCAGCTTACGGGTTGCGGGGCGGCGCGTCGTGCCCCCAAGCGGGGCAGTGGGCGGCGGGGTGACCATCAGGCGGGCTATACACTGCCAGCCATGAGTCACATGCAACTGGTGCAGGAGCAGAAAGGCAACGGGTTGACGCTGCGCGTTCACGCGCTGACGCATGTCACGCGGTTCTCGCAGGGCAGCGACGGCCTGAACGAGACGCGCGAGATGGACGGCCGCTTCACCATCGAGGCCGAACTGAACGGCAGTGGCGTGCTGATCGAACCCGGCGCGTTCCAGTACTCGGTGGGGCAGGTGCAGGCGGCCGTGGAGCAGCAGCAGCAGGGCGGGTTCCTGCGCCGCGCCATGGCGACCGCCGGTACGGGCGAGAGTGCCTTCGCCACGCGCTTCACCGGGCAGGGCAGGGTCTGGACGGAACCCGCGCGGCGGCACTTCATCATCGCGGAGTCCACCGGGGACGCCGGGGACGACATGATCCTGGACGACCGGGCCTTTTACCTCGCGCAGGACACCATGCAGCTTGGTGTGCACACGCACAACACGGTGTCGGGGGCACTGTCTGGGAACGGCCTGCGGCAGCCCAAACTGACCGGGCGGGGCATCTTCGTGGTCGAGTCCCCGGTGCCCGTCTCGGAGGTCGAGGTGATCGAACTGAACGGGCGGGACTCCGTGATCGTGGACGGCGACATGATCCTGATGTACAGCGCGTCCCTGCGGGTGGAACTGCGGCCCCTGGTGCGCGGCATCCGCAACGCCATGCGCAGCGGCGAGGGACTGGTGTTCGTGATCAGCGGGACCGGCACGGTGTTCCTGACGCCCACGCACCGCAACGTGTCGATCGCCAGTACGGGGCTGACCTGATCCTTCCCGGCGGGCCCTCACCGTGCCTGTCCCGCAGTCCGCGCCGGCCGGGACTGGCACAATGCCGGGCATGAGTCTGGTTGATGTTGCCATTGTCGGGGCGGGTCCGGTGGGTCTGGCCGCCGCCATCGCCTGCAAACGCGCGGGCCTGAGTTACGCGGTGCTGGAGAAGGGCTGCGTCGTGAACGCCATCTTCGAGTACCCCACGTACATGTCGTTCTTCACGACCGCGCCGGAACTGGAGATCGGGAATCACCCGATGGTGACCGGGCACGACAAACCCGACCGCCGCGACGCGCTGATGTACTACCGGCTGGTCACGCAGCGTGAAGCACTGAACGTCGAGCAGTACACCGAGGTGACGCGCGTGCACGCCGCCCCGGCGGGCTTCACGCTGGCCGTCGAGAAGCGCGACGGAACGCCCGGCGTGATCGAGGCGCGGCGCGTGGTCGTGGCGACCGGCTACTACGACAACCCGCTGCACCTGGGCATTCCCGGCGAGGACGGCGAGAACGTCAGCCACTACTACACCGAGGCGCACCCGTTCATGGGCCTGAACGTCACGGTGATCGGGGCGGGCAACAGTGCCGCCGACGCCGCGCTGGACCTGTGGCGCGGCGGGGCGAACGTGACCATGGTCGTCCGCGCGCCCGAACTGAAGAAAACCATCAAGTACTGGGTGCGCCCGGACCTGGAAAACCGCATCCGGGAGGGCAGCATCACCGCGCACTTCAACTCGCAGGTCGTGCAGATCGCGGAGGATCACGTGAAGGTGCGCGGCGAGGACGGCGGCCTGCGGGACCTGCCCACGCACTTCACGTTCGCCCTGACCGGCTACCGCCCGGACCTGTCGTTCCTGGCAGACCTGAACCTCGCGGAGCAGTCCGACGGGTGCCTGGTGCTCAGCGAGGCGTACGAGAGCAGCACCCCAGGCCTGTTCGTGGTGGGCAGCGCGGGCTTCGCCGGGAAGACCAATCAGGTGTTCATCGAGAACGGCCGTCACCACGCGCTGGCGGCCGTGGCCGAGATCGAGCGGCAGCTCTCGCAGCAGCGGGACCTGCAACCCACCTGAGGCCTCCCCTGCGGCGGCCCGTGGACCGCTCATGGTGGGCGGCCCGGCCCGTGAAATACTGCCGGGCATGACCCCGTCGTCCCGTCGGACCTGGTTTCTGAGCGCCCTGCTCCTGAGTTCGTCCGGAGGCTGGGCGCAGACGGCCACTGACCCGGCCCCGCCAGTTCCCCCCGCGCAGACCCTGCCGGGCATTCCGGCGCTGCCTCCTTCCACCCAACCTCCAGCCCAGCCCCCAGTCCAACCCCCTGTGCAGCCGCCCGCACCGGCGCCCGTGACTCCAGCGCCGGTGGTCCCGGCACCCGCCGACCCGGTCCCCGCTCCCCCTGCCCAGCCCGCACCTGTCGAGCCTGTTCCGGCCGCGCAACCCGCGCCGCCCGTTCCCGCCCCCAGCGTGACGGCACCGGCCCCGCAGGTCAGCACGGCCCCGCTGCTGATCAACGTGGAGGCGCGGTGGCCGGCGCTGGTGAACGGCAAGAAGACCACCGTGCCGTTCACGCGGACCCTGACCATTCCCGGTAAACGGGCCGAGCTGCTGCGGCGTCAGGGGGTCATCACCCAGAGCCTGGAGGCCGACCTGCTGAACTTCACGCGGGACCTGCCGCTCAAGCCGCAGGACGCCCGCTTCGAGGAACTGTGGGACGGCTGGGCGGTCGTGCAGCGCAACGGTCTTCAAGTGAACCTGGAGAAAACCCGCGCGAACCTGCTGGCGACCCTGAAAGACCCGCGCGGCGTGAAGGTGAACGTGGTCCTGGGCAGCCAGACGGCGCCCAAACGCACGCTGGATTACTTCCTGTCGCGCGGAATCACGGCGCACCTGGGGACCGGCGAGACGAACTACTACGGCAGCAGCGCCGCCCGGGTGAAGAACATTCACGTGGGGGCCAGCCACTTCCAGGACCGGCTGGTCGAGGGCAGCGTCGTGTCGTTCAACGAGATGGTCGGCCCGATCAGCCTGAATGCGGGCTTCGTGACCGGGCTGGTCATCGCGGGCGAACGCACCGCGAACGGCGTGGGCGGCGGCATCTGTCAGGTGAGCACCACGGTGTTCCGCGCGCTGTACGGGGCGGGCCTGCCTATCCGGCAGCGGCAGAACCACTCGTATCAGGTGCACTACTACGACCCGCAGGGCCTGGACGCCACCATCTACCAGCCCAGCCTGGACCTGAAGTTCGCCAACGATACTGGCGGCGCGCTGTGGTTCCAGACGGACTGGGACGACCAGGAATCCCGCCTGAGCGTCAGCGTGTTCGGGAAGGCGCGGGACTTCACGGTGCAGATCGGCACGCCGAAAACCCTGAGCAGCACGCCCGCACCGGCCGACCGCCTGATCCCGGACGCCAGCGTTCCGGCCGGGCAGCGCAGGCAGGTGGACTGGGCCGCGCCGGGCGCCGTGATCGAGGTGCAGCGCTCCTTCCTGCGCGGCGGCAAGGTGTTCAGGCAGGACATCCTGAAAAGCACATACCGGCCCTGGCCGAACATCTACCTCGTCGGTCGCTGACCGCCAGCAGCAGGAAGGGGCCGCGCACGGATGGCGCGGCCCCTTCCCTGTTCATCACCCTGCCTATTCCTCGGCGGCGTAGCCGAGCAGGTTGAGCAGGCGGTCGAGTTCCTCGCGGGACCCGAAGTTCAGTTCCACGCGCCCCCTGTCCTCGCCCGTGATGCGCACGCGGGTGCCGGTGCGGCGGCTCAGGTCCAGTTCCAGCTGCCGGTAGGCGCGCGGCGGGTTCACCTTGATGGGCGCGTCGGCGCGGCGTTCGCGTTTCAGGGCCTCGGCGTCCCGGACGCTCAGGCTGCGGCTGGTGATCTGATCGAGCGCCCAGGCACGGTCCGTGTCGGGTTGCGAGAGGATCGCGCGGGCGTGCCCGGCGCTGATCTGCCCGGCGTCCAGGGCGCGCAGCGCGGCGTCAGGCAGGCTCAGCAGGCGCAGGGCGTTCGACACGGCGCTGCGGCTCTTGCCGACGGCCTGCGCCACACCCTCCTGGTTCAGGCCCTGCTCGGCCAGCGCCTGATACGCGCGGGCCTCTTCCAGTGGTCCGAGGTCCTCGCGCTGGAGGTTCTCGACAATGGCGATTTCCAGCGCCTCGCGGTCCCCGAGGTCGCGGATGATGACGGGAACCTCGGTCAGGCCGGCCAGTTGACTGGCGCGCCAGCGGCGTTCCCCGGCGACGATCTCGAAGTGCTCGGCGCGCGGGCGGACCAGCAGGGGTTGCAGCACGCCCTTGTCGCGGATGCTCTGCGCGAGTTCCGCCAGCGCCTCGGGCGCGAACACCTGCCGGGGCTGGTAGGCAGCCTGCACGATCTGCCCGATCTTCAGGGTCTGCACCTGCGGGCCACCCGGGTCCGGCAGCGGCTCGGCGGGGCGGGCCAGCAGGGCGTCCAGGCCGCGGCCCAAACTAGATTTTCTCGACACGTTGCATCACCTCCTCGCTCAGGCGTTTGTACGCGGCGGCCCCGGCGGACAGCGGCGCGAAGGCGTTGATGGGTTTGGCGTAACTGGGCGCTTCCGAGAGGCGCACGTTGCGCGGCACGACCGACCAGAACACCAGTTCCCCGAAGTGCTGCCGGACCATGCTCTCGACTTCCTGCGAGAGGTTCGTGCGGCCATCGAACATAGTCAGCACGACGCCCAGCACCTTCAGGCGCGGGTTCAGGCCGCCCTGCACGCGCTCGACGGTTTCCATCATGCCGGCCAGACCTTCCAGCGCGTAGTACTCGGCCTGCAACGGGATCAGCAGGGCGTCCGAGGCAGCCAGCACGTTCACGGTCAGCGGACCCAGGCTGGGCGGCGCGTCGATCAGGACCACGTCGTAGCCGCTGACGCTGGCCAGCAGGCGGCTCAGGGCGTCCGGGTCCTCGGCGAGTTCCACGCCCGCCCCGGCCAGATCGGGCGTGGCGGGCAGCACCCGCAGTCCCGCCTGGGCGGTGTCCAGCGTGAATTCCCCGGCGCGGGCCGGTTCGCCCAGCGCCTCGTACAGCCCCTGGGTCGCGCCGCGCAGGCCCAGGCCGCTGGTGGCGTTGCCCTGCGGGTCCATGTCGAGCAGCAGCACGCGTTTGCCGCCGGCCGCGAGGTACGCGGCGAGGTTCACGGCGGTGGTGGTCTTACCGACCCCGCCCTTCTGATTGACCACGCCGAGGACCTTCATGCGCCCGCCCGGGTGGGGGCGGGGTTCCCCGCGTGGGTAGAGTTGTCCTGAAGTCGCATTCGTGTCACCGTGCCGACCAGAATAGCGGTTGCTGGTTGGGCACACCTTCACGCCTGGGGTACTTCTCCGGGGTGGGGCCGGTCTTCTCGATCACGATCAGGGTGCGGGCGTCGCCCAGCACGGGCAGCGTGAAGGCGTCGACCACGGTCACTCGTCCTCCGACCTCGGCGGCGGCCTGCCGGCCGGCCTGTAACTCGGCCTCGCTGATCGGGCCTTTCTGCGCGACCAGTCGTCCGCCGGGCTTCAGTAGCGGCAGGCCCAGTTCGGCCAGGATGGGCAGGGCGGCCACGGCGCGGCACACCACCCGGTCGTAGCTTTCCCGGTGGGCGTCGTCGCGGCCCAGGGTCTCGGCGCGGCCCACCTGCGCCTTCACGTTGTCCAGCTTCAACGAGGCGGCAGTCGCGCGCACGAAGTCGATCTTCTTTCGCACGGAGTCCAGCGGCGTGAAGGTCGTCTGCGGCTGCATAATCGCCAGTGGTAACGCCGGGAAGCCCGCGCCAGTTCCCAGGTCGATAACCTGATCGGCCCCGTCGAGGTGCCCGCCGCGCAGGCAGCTGAGGGAATCCACGAAGTGCTTCAGGACGATGTCCGGCTCGGTCTTCAGGGCCGTCAGGTTCACGCGGGTGTTCGCCTCGACCAGCAGTTCCAGCAGCGCGGCGAAGGCCGGTAACTGCGCCTCCACGTTCAAGCCCAGTTCGGCAGCACCCTGGCGCAGCAGCGCCTCGCCTTCGGGGGTCACAGCTTGTACCTGAGTTTCATTTCCTGGTACCTCTCGTATACGTATTCATCGGTGTCCTCCAGCGGCAGGGCGTCCAGCATGGGCAGCAGCGTGTCGCGCAGCACCTGCCCGCGTGCCATCCACTGAAAATACCGTCTGCCGCCGTGGTCATACGGCCCGTACAGTTTCGAGCCGGGCACCAGTTCCAGCAGGCGCTCGAACAGACGCTGGTGGCGGGTGTGCATGCGCAGCGTGATCTGCGGCTGCTTGCCGTCGCCGCCGAACGAACCCTCGCCGATCAGGATGCCCAGCAGCAGGCCCTGGTGAAAGTCGCTGAGCAGGCCGCCGGGAACGCTGGCCGGGTCAGGGGAATGGGTGGACTGTGTGTCTGTGATGGCAACCTCCGGCCGGGCAGGCCTGTTTTCAGCAGGGCGCCCCTGTTTCACCGTCAAGTTTCCCGTGAAACATCCAGGGCGTCAAGCAGGAGCAAGGGGAACGGGGCGCACCCTTCACTGCGCCCCGTTCTCCTTGTTTCACCGTCAGGTTTCCCGTGAAACACCCAGCCCTTTCAGGTGAACCAGCAGCGCGCTGATGTCAGCGTGGCGCACGCCGGAAATGCGGCTGGCCTGTTCCACCGTCTGCGGTTGCAGGCGCGTCAGCTTCTCGCGCGCCTCGTTCGACAGCGAGCCGATGGCCGCAAAGTCCACACCACCCAGACTCAGGTCACGCGAGCGGTCCTCGGCGCGCAGCTGCAGCTCGGCGCGGCGGATGTACCCGGCGTACTTCACGCGGATCTCGACTGCCTCACGCTCGGCGGCCGAGAGTTCCGGCAGGGTCACGCCCAGCGCCTCCACGTCCGGCAGCGTGAATTCTGGGCGGCGCAGCCACGCGTCCCCGGTCTGCCCCTGTGCCCGTTGCGCGGCCAGCGCGTCGATTCCGGCCTGCACTCGGGCATACTTCGCCTCCACGCGCTCGACCTCGGGGGCGTCCACCAGTCCCAGGGCATGCCCGATGGGCGTCATGCGCTCGTCGGCGTTGTCCTGCCGGACCAGCAGGCGGTGCTCCACGCGGCTGGTCATCATGCGGTACGGCTCGTTACTGCCCTTGAACACCAGTTCGTCCAGCAGCACCCCGATGTACCCGGTCTCCCGGCCGATGAAGGCCTCGGCCTCTCCCCCAGCGCGGCGGGCGGCAGCCGTCCCGGCGATCAATCCCTGCGCGGCCGCCTCCTCGTAGCCGCTGGTGCCGTTGATCTGCCCGGCCGTGAACAGGCCCGGCATCAGCTTCGATTCCAGGTTCAGGGTCAGTTCCAGGGAATCCACCACGTCGTACTCGACGGCGTAGGCGTAGCGCTGAATCACGGCCTGCTCGAATCCGGGCAGCGTGCGCACCAGTGCGTCCTGAAGGTGCGGCGGCAGCGAGGAACTGAAGCCCTGCAGGTACACCTCGCTGGTCTGCACGCCGTCCGGCTCCACGAACAGCAGGTGCCGGTCATGGTGGGCGAAACGCACGACCTTGTCCTCGATGCTGGGGCAGTAGCGCGGCCCCAGGCCCTCGATATCCCCGGAGTACATGGGCGACTCGTGGATGTTCTCGTGAATCAGGCGGTGCGTTTCCGGGGTGGTGTGCGTCTGCCAGGTGGGCGACTCGGCGGCGCGCGGGCCGGGCGTACCGGTGAAGCCGCGCGGATTAGGGTCGGCCGGGATCTCCAGCAGTTCGGCGAAGTTCACGGCGTCGGCGCGCACGCGGGGCGGCGTGCCGGTCTTGAAGCGTTTCAGGACGTGCCCGGCGCGGGCCAGCGGCGCGGACAGGAACCGCGAGGGCGGCTCGCCCTGACGGCCCTCGGCGCGGGACTGCCGCCCGTACCACGTGACGCCGCGCATGAAGGTCCCGGCTGCCACGACCACGCTGCGCGCCGCCAACCGCCGCCCGTCGGTGGTGACGACCAGCCAGCCGCCCTGCCCGTCGCTTTCCAGGTCGGCCGCCTCGCCGCGCAGGATGTCGATGTTCGGGTGCCCGAAGATCACGTCCTGCGCCCGCTCGGCGTAGGCGTCCCGCTCGTTCTGCACGCGCAGGGACTGCACGGCCGGGCCCTTGCTGGCGTTCAGCACCCGGGTGTGAATGGCGGTCTCGTCGGCCAGTCGGCCCATCAGGCCGCCCATGGCCTGCAACTCGAACACCAGCTGGCTCTTGCCGGGGCCACCCACCGCCGGGTTGCAGGGCATGCGGCCCACCGTGGCGGGGTTGCCGATCAGCAGGGCCACGCGGGAGAACTTCGCGGCGGCCCACGCCGCTTCCAGGCCCGCGTGTCCACCACCGATTACGATCACATTCCAGCCACTCATCTCAACTGGTCAGTGTACCGGGCGCTGTGCAGGCGCAGGGTGACCCGCATTCCCGAACGCCACGCAGCCCGGCGGGGGCCCCGGCAGCCGGTCGGCACAATGGGTTCCGTGAAGCGGGCTTAAGATAGGGCATGGATTTTGCTGCGCTGCGCGCTGACCTGATCGGTACCGACGTCCTGATCGACACGCCCTTCGGGGAGCGGCGCGTGACGTACGCCGATTACGTCGCGTCGGGCCGGGCGCTGCACTCGGTCGAGCGGCGCTTGGAGACGCTGGCCCTGCCGCTGTACGCGAACACCCACACTGAGGACAGCGCCACGGGCGCGCACCTGACGCACCTGACTCATCAGGCGGCCGGGTACATCAAGGAGCAGCTGGGCGCGGACAGCACCTGCAAACTGGTGTTCTGCGGGTCCGGCAGCACGGCCGCCGTGCGCCGCATGCAGGACATCCTGGGACTGGTCGTGGGTGGGCCGCACCGCCAGACTGTGCTGGACGCCCTGCCGGACTCGCAGCGGCCCGTGGTGTTCGTCGGGCCGTACGAGCATCACAGCAACGAGATCAGCTGGCGCGAGACGCTGGCCGAGGTCGTCGAGATTCCGCTGTGCGAACGCGGCAACCTGGATCTGGACGCGCTGGTCGTCGCCCTGAAGGACCCCCGGTACGCCGGGCGGCCGAAGATCGGGTCGTTCAGCGCGGCCAGTAACGTGACCGGCCTGCTGACCGATACCCGCTCGGTGGCGCGCCTGCTGCACGCGCACGGGGCGTTCGCGTTCTTCGATTTCGCGGCCAGTGGGCCGTACGTGAAGATCGACATGAAACCCGGCCGCAAGGACGGGTACGACGCGGTGTTCCTCAGTCCGCACAAGTTCGCGGGCGGGCCGGGCACGCCGGGCCTGCTGTGCTTCCGCCAGGAGCTGTACCACCTGAGTGTGCCCAGCACGCCGGGCGGCGGCACGGTGCGCTTCGTGAACCGCACGGCGCAGCTGTACGTGGAGGACATCGAGGCCCGCGAGGACGCCGGAACGCCCGCCATTCTGGGCAAGTTACGCGCCGCCCTGGCCTTCCGGGTCAAGGAGGAACTGGGGACCGAGGCCCTGACCACCCGTGAGCACGAACTGTACGGCCGCGCCCTGAGCCGCCTGCGCGGGAACCCCCGTCTGAAACTGCTGGGCAACCTGGACGCGCCGCGGCTGGCGTTCCTGTCGTTCCTGACCTTCACTTCTACGGGCACGCAGCTGCACCCACGGCTGGTGGTGCGGCTGCTGAACGACCTGTTCGGCATTCAGGCGCGCGGCGGTTGCGCCTGCGCCGGGCCGTACGGGCACGCGCTGCTGGAGATCGACGACCGGCGCAGCGAGCAGTTCATGCAGTGCGCCGTGAATCACCTGGACGGCGTGAAGCCCGGCTGGACCCGCTTGAACCTCGCGCCGTGGGCGACGGACGAGGAGGTGGAGTTCCTGCTGGACGCCATGGAATTCGTGGCCGAGTACGGCGAGCGCTTCGTGGCGCTGTACGACTTCGACTGGGCCAGCGGGGCCTGGACGCACCCGGCGGACCGCGCGCCGATGAGTCTGTTCGGGGACGGCCGCCCGAAACGGCAGGCGGGCCCGGTTCCGTTTGCGGCGTACCTGCAACAGGCGCGAGAACGGGCGGCCGGGCTGGCCACGGCAGGAGAGGGGAGACCCGTCCCGGCGGGCGTGCCCGAGGGACTGGTGTTCTTCGCACACTGATGTCCTGAACGCCGTACAGGGAAGCAGGTCAGCCGGGAGGGAACGGCTGGCCTGTTCGCATTTCCGTCCAGCCTGACCGGACAAAAGGCAGTCTTCCGGCGTTCCGGGGGACGGCTGGAGGGTGCCGGGCAGGGTCACGGGGCCGCCAGGGGCCGGGTAGGTTTCCCGTGGGTGGGTCAAACCGTCTAAAATGCCTAACGAGCGTTAGCTAGACAGATCAATCAGGGGAGGAGCCGGCCACCGCGCCGCGCCTTCGGCCCCCTGTCAGGAGGCCCCAGCCCATGATTCAACCCTTCACCCCTGAACCCATCCGCTTCGTGGCGGAAGACGGCACGCCGGTCCAGCCGCTGCCAGAGCGGTTCACGCCCGACCTGCTGCGCGAGCTGCACACCCTGATGCTGCGCGCCCGCGAATTCGACCGCAAACTCATCACGCTGCTCCGCCAGGGGCGCACGACCTTCTACGCGCAGTCCAGCGGCATGGAAGCCACCCAGGTGGGCCTGGCCCGCTCGATCCGCGTGGGCCACGACTGGGTCTGGCCGTACTACCGCGACCACACCCTGGGTCTCGCCATGGGCGTCCCGATGGCCGAACTGCTCAGCCAGTGCCTCGGCACGAACAGCGACTCCTCGCGCGGCCGGCAGATGCCGCACCACTTCGCGGCGCAGGCGCAGAACTTCGTGAGCATCAGTTCCAGCATCGCCTCGCAGGTGCCGCCCGCCGCCGGGAACGCCATGGCGCAGAAGTACCTGGGCGTGGATGAACTCACGGTCTGCACCTTCGGGGACGGCGCGACCAGCGAGGGTGACTGGCACGCCGGACTGAACATGGCCGGCGCCGCCAAGGCCCCCGCGATGTTCGTGTGCGAGAACAACCAGTGGGCGATCAGCACCTCCATCCGCGAGCAGACGGCCAGCGAGACCATCCACATCAAGGCGAAGGCCTACGGCATGCCCGGCTACTACGTGGACGGTAACGACCTCGTGGCCGTCATGGAGGTCTGCGGGTACGTGGCCGACCAGATCCGCGCCGGGCACGGTCCCGCGCTCGTCGAGTGCCTCACCTACCGCGTGGGCTCTCACAGCAACGCGGACGCGGACGCCGAGAAGCACTACCGCACCCGCGAGGAGGTCGAGGAGTGGCTGGGCCGCGACCCGATCACCCGCGTTGAGAAGCTGCTGGAGCATCTGGGCCACCCGGTCAGCGCCGAGGAACGCGCCGCGCTGATCGCTAGCACGCACCGCGAGGTGGACGAGCAGGTGCTGAAGGCCGAGGCGACCGGTCAACCCGACTGGCGCATCATGTTCGAGGACGTGTACGCCGACCTGCCGGGCCACCTGCGCGACCAGGAAGCCTTCCTGCGCGCCGAACAGACCGGACAGGCCGGCCAGGGAGGACAGGCATGACCGCCACGCAGGAACGCACCCCCACTCAGGGCGGCGCCCCCGACGCCGAAACCGGCACGCGCACCATCAACCTGATTCAGGCCGTGACCGAGACCATCGCCGAGGAGATGGAACGCGACAGCCGCGTCGTGCTGTTCGGTGAGGACGTCGGCGCGCGCGGCGGCGTGTTCATGGCGACCGCCGGCCTTCAGGAACGCTTCGGGCCGCGCCGCGTGTTCGATACGCCCCTGAGCGAGGCCAGCATCGTGGGGGCCGCCGTGGGCATGGCCGTGCGCGGCCTGCGGCCCATCGCGGAAATTCAGTTCGCGGACTACATGGGGCCCGGCTTCGACCAGATCATCTCGCAGGCCGCCAAGATCCGCTACCGGTCGGGCGGGCAGTTCACGGCCCCCATGGTCATCCGCACGCCCTCGGGCGGCGGCGTGAAGGGCGGGCACCACCACAGCCAGAGCCCCGAGAGTTACTACACGCACACCCCGGGCCTGAAGGTCGTGATGCCCAGCACCCCCTACGACGCCAAGGGCCTGCTGCGCAGCGCCGTGCGCGGCGAGGACCCCGTGATCTTCTTCGAACCCAAACGCCTGTACCGCGCCGCCAAGGGCGAGGTGCCCGCCCACGATTACGTCGTGCGGTTCGGCGAGGCTGCCGTGCGGCGCGAGGGCACGGACCTGTCCCTGATCGGCTACGGGGGCGTCATGCCGGACCTCGAGAAGGCCGCCGACGCCCTGGCCGCCGAGGGCGTCAGCGTGGAGGTCATCGACCTGCGCTCGCTGGTGCCGTGGGACAAGGACCGCGTGCTGAGCAGCGTCGAGAAGACCGGCCGCGCCGTGCTGGTCAGCGAGGCCCCGCGCATCAGTAACTTCATGGGCGAGGTCGCGTACGTCATCCAGGAGCAGGTCTTCGACTCCCTGACCGCCCCGGTGGGACAGGTGGCGGGCTTCGACACGCCGTACCCGTACGTGCAGGACAAGGTGTACCTGCCCGGCCCCAACCGCATCGTGGCCGCCTGTGTCCGCGCGCTGAACTACTGACCCTGCCCGCCACCCAACTTTTACCCTGAAGCTCTTTCACCCCGGAGCCCGTACCCTGAAGTCCATGAAACCCGACCTGCTTCGTCCCCTGCTGGGCTCCATCGGCCTGGGCATCGGTTTTGCGCTGTACGCCCTGGCGGGCCGACTGCCCGAACCGTGGCAGAGCGCCGCGATCGGCGGCATGTTCGCCCTGCTGGGTGCCAGCGCCTGGGTGTACGCGCGCGGGGAACGCTGGATTCAGGGACTGGCTCTCCTGCTGATCATCTACGGCCTGCTGCGCGCCCTCGTGCTGCGCTGAAGGCCCGACCCCGAGGTTCCCCATGAAAGAAATCCTGCTGCCCGAACTCGCTGAAAGTGTCGTCGAGGGTGAAATCCTCAAGTGGCTGGTGTCCGAGGGCGACACCATCGTGCTGGAGCAGCCGCTGTGCGAGGTCATGACCGACAAGGTCACGGTGGAACTCCCCAGCCCCGTCGCGGGCGTGCTGCACCGCCGACTGGCCGGTGAGGGCGACGTGGTCGCCGTTCACGCCGCCATCGCCCTGATCGACGAGACCGGAGGGGCCGTCCCCGAAGACTCCGCCCCAGCGCCCGCCCCGCAGGCAACCGCTACTCAGGCGCCCTCCATTCAGGCGCAGGAGGAACGCGAGCAGATCGCGGGCGCGCAGGAGGACAGGGGCGGCAGCATCGTGGAGGCCGGCCACCTGACCGGCAAGGCCGACGACGACGCCAGCAGCCTGTTCAAGGCCTTCGCCTCGGACGAGCAGGTGCAGGTGCAGGGTCTCGGCACGCGCGGCGCCTCTGCTCCGCAGACCGTCACCCAGCCCGCCCGCGCGGACGGCCGGGTGCTGGCCGTGCCCGCCGCGCGGCAGCTGGCCCGCGAACTGAACGTGCCCCTGACCGACGTGCGCGGCAGTGGCCCGAACGGCCGCATCCGCGTCGGGGACGTACTCGCGCATCATCAGGGAAGCTCCGCTGCACCCGTCGCCGCTGCTTCCACCGGCACGGCTGCGCCGGTCGCGGCTGCAACCCCGGCAGCTCAGGCCGCCCCGCCTGCCGCTCCGGCCGCGAAAGGCGCCGGTGGCATGCCAGTCGCGCCCGTGCAGTACCGCACGCCCAGAGGCTACGAGCACCTGGAAGACCGCGTGCCGCTGCGGGGCATGCGCCGCGCCATCAGCAACCAGATGCAGGCCAGTCACCTGTACACCGTGCGGACCCTGACGGTGGACGAAGTGAACCTGACCAAACTGGTGGAATTCCGCGCGCGCGTGAAGGACGATGCGGCGGCGGCCGGCGTGAAACTGTCGTACCTGCCGTTCATCTTCCGGGCGGTCGCGGCGGCGCTGCGTAAGTACCCGAGCCTGAACACCTCCTTCGACGAGGCCACGCAGGAGATCGTGCAGAAGCGGTACTACAACATCGGCATGGCGGTCGCCACAGACGCGGGCCTGACCGTGCCGGTCATCCGGGACGTGAACCACAAGAGCGTGTTCGAACTGGCGCGCGAGGTCACGGACATCGCCGGGCGCGCGCAGGCCGGCAAACTCCAGGCGGACGAACTGGCGGGCAGCACCTTCAGTGTCACGAACATCGGGTCCATCGGGGCGCTGTTCTCGTTCCCGATCATCAACGTGCCGGACGTCGCGATTCTGGGCGTGCACTCCATCGTGAAGCGCCCCATCGTGGACGAGTACGACAACATCGTCGTGGCGCACATGATGTACCTGAGCCTGTCGTTCGATCACCGCCTCGTGGACGGCGCGGAGGCCGCGCGCTTCTGCCGGGAAGTGATCCGCCTGCTGGAAAACCCCGACCGTCTGCTGCTCGAAGCCCTGTAAGCGCGGGGCAGGGGAGGCCGGGGCCGGGTCGCTTCCGGCCTCTTCTGCGTGTGGCGGTGGTGCCTGGGGGCGCTACTGGCGGGCGTGGGGTTCACGTTCAGACTTAGTGTGGAATTGAGGCCGGGATTTCAGCGGGGCGTCAGGTCCAGGCGGTACGCTGGGCAATCACAGGTCAGGAGCCCTCCCGGTCTGCCGCACTGACCCCCGTTCCTTCCTGGCCCCACGTGGCCTGCCCCGACACTGGAGACTTCCCGACGACCATGCCCAAGTTCCCTGCCCTGCTGCTGTCCGCCCTGCTGCTGTCCACGCCCACTCACGCCCTGAAGATCAGCGTGTGGGACAGTGAACTGCAGACCAAACTGGGGGACGGCGAGAGCAGCGGCGGGCAGCTCAGGGTACGGCTGGTCGGGGATTACAGCGGGCCGGTCGTGGTGCTGTTCGCGCCCAGCGACGAGGAACGCACCCGGAACACCTTCCCGGCGCTGAAAAGCCGGTACAGCGGCGTACTGCGCGGCGGCATGCTGGACCTGCAACTCGAGAACGGCCCGCAGACGATCACGCGCTTCCTGACGGCCTTCAAACTCACGGTGAGCCTGCAGGTGCCGGGCACGCCCATGACCCTGCCCGGCCTGAAAGCCGCGCCCGCCAACAAGAAGTAACCCGGCCAGCAGTGATCCGTTCAGAAGTGAGCCGGCCGTAGTGGTGTTACGGGGCGGGTTCATCAGAAATCATCAAGTCCCCGGGCGGGGCGGCGCGCTAGGATCGGGCCAAGCTTCCACCCACGTTTCCCTGCGGTTCCGTACCGGCCGCCCCACAAGGAGAAAGTCATGCTGGCCCAGATTCTTGTTGTCGAAGACGATCCGCACCTCGGGCCCCTGCTCAAGGAGTACCTGTCCGGGGAGTACCAGGTGCAGCACGCCGGCACCCTCAAAGACGCGCAGGCGTGGCTGGGGACCCACACGGCCCAGCTGATCCTGCTGGACCTGAACCTGCCGGACGGCGACGGTCTGGATCTCGTGCAGGCGCTGCGGCAGTACTCCAGCACGCCGGTGCTGGTGCTCTCGGCGCGCAGCGGCGTGCAGGAGCGCGTGGCAGGCCTGAACGCCGGCGCGGACGATTACCTGACCAAACCGTTCGCCATGCCGGAACTCGACGCGCGTATCACGGCGCTACTGCGGCGCACGGCGGCCGGGTCAGGCGTGAACCTGGGCAACACCAGCCTCTCGACCAGCAGTCTGCTGCTGACCGTCGACGACAAGCACACCAACCTGACCGAGCACGAGGCGCGCATCCTGGAACTGATGATGCGCACACCCGAGCGGGTGTTCTCGCGCGCGGACATCGAGTCTCACCTGTACGGCTGGGAGACGCCGAACAGCAACTCGGTCGAGGTGCGCATCTCGCAGCTGCGCAAGAAACTGGAGCACGCGGGCAGTGACCTGAGAATCCGCACGATCCGCAACGTCGGGTACGTGCTGCAGGCCTGATGACCCCGGCCGCGCGGCCCGTGACACCCCCGGACGGGTCGCGGCGGGCCGCGCTGCTGGTTCCCGGCGGGGGGCTGGTGTCGGCGCGGGTGGCGTGGCGGCACTCGCTGCGCTTCCGGCTGGCCCTGACGTACAGCCTGCTGGCCCTGGTCCTGATCCTGCTCACCAGTCTGGGCGTGGTGACGCTGCTGCTGTCGCGCATGGATCAGCAGTTCACGGACCGCCTGAACGAACGCGCCGACACGCTGGCCGAGGCGTTCACCGGGGCGCAGCAGGGCCTGGGCCGCACGGCGGGCAGTGCCAGTGCGTACACCATGCTGATCGACACGCAGGGCGTGGTGTACGCGACCAGTCCGATCCTGCGGGAATTCAACGACGCGCCGTTCCCGTTCGGTACCCAGGGGCAGGTGAGCGTGCAGGACACCAGTGTCCGCGCCGTGCAGCGCCCGGTGGGGGATTTCGGCACGATCTGGGTGGGCCTGCCCGAGGTGGACCTGATCGCCGCGCGGCAGAGTGCCCTGAGCGCGCTGCTGCTGGCGCTGATCGTGGCCCCGCTGCTGCTGCTGCTGACCGGCTGGTGGGTGGGCCGCCGCGCCCTGAGCGGTCTGGAACACGCCGCGAACCTCGCGGACCGCATCGACCCGACCCGCAGTCTCGCCACGCTGCCTCTGCCGGCGCAGGAGGACGAGGTTCACCGCCTGCTGACGGCCATCAACCGCCTGCTGGTCCGCATCGAGGACGGACAGGCGCGCGAGAAGCAACTGCTGGGGCAGATCGTGCATGAGCTGGGCGCGCCGCTGACCGTCCTGAAGGCCAGCCTGCAACGCGCCGAGGAACGCACGAACGACCCGGAAGTGCAGCGGGCCTCGCTGGTCGCGGACGAACTGACCTTCACCACGCAGGACCTGATGCAGCTGGCGCGCGGGGAACTCGAGATGAAACTCGCGTGGCATTACATCCCGGCCCGGACGCTGCGGGGCCGCGTGGACCGGCTGGTGCCCGGCACGACCTTCACGGGCGACTGGGAGGGCGGCATCCTGTGCGACCCGGACCGGCTGACGCAGGCGCTGCGTAACCTGCTGGCGAACGCCCGCCGCGCCGCCGGCCCCGAGGGCACCGTCACCCTGAACCTGACCGAGACGCCCGAGTGGCTGACCTTCACGGTGCGGGACAGCGGGCCCGGCCTGCCGGCGGAACTGGGCGAGCAGATCTTCCAGCCGTTCGTAAGCGGGTCCGGCAGCAGCGGCCTGGGCCTGAGCGTGTCGCGGCAGATCGCACTGATGCACGGGGGCACCCTCACCGGCGAGAACCACCCAGGCGGCGGCGCGCTGTTCACACTGGCGATTCCCGGCGCGGCCCTCGGCGACGACAGCGACGAACCCGACGAGGAAGAGACCGACCTGCTGAACGAACCGCCCCTGCCCGCCCGCTCCTGAACTCATTCCAGGTGCGGCGCGTCGCGGCACCCCCGCCGGGCGGAGCGCATTCCGACCCCGCGCAGCCCGGCACGGACCGTATGCTGACCGGGTGACCAGTCGTCCCCTGTTCGCCGACCTGCACGCCCCTTCCGCGCCGGAGGAACTGCTGGCGCTGCTGACCCTGCGCTTTACGCCGGGGCTGGGGCCGCGCCGCACCGAGAGCCTGCGCATGCACTTCGGGTCGGCCCACGCGGCGCTGCGCACCCCGCGCAGTTCGCTGCGCGGCGTGCCGGGCCTGGACACCCGCAGTCTGGCCGCCATCGGCACCCCGAAAGCCGCTGAGCAGGCGCAGGCGGAACTGAAAGAAGCCGCGCGGCTGGGCGTGACCCTGCTGGGGCGCGGCCTGGACAGTTACCCACCCGCACTGGACGCCCTGGAGGACGCCCCGGCGGTCCTGTGGGTGCTGGGCGACGTGCCGGACCTGCCGGTCGTGCCGCGCGCCATCGGGATCGTGGGCACGCGCGCCGCCAGTCCTCACGCAGTCTCGCTGACCCGCACGGTCGCGGCGGACCTCGCCCGCGCCGGCGTGGTCGTGGTCAGCGGACTGGCGCGTGGGATCGACACGGCGGCGCACGGCGCGGCGGTCGAGGCGGGGGGCGTGAGTGTGGGCGTGCTGGGGAGCGCCGTGAACGTCATCTACCCCCGCGAGAACGAGCGGCTGGCCGAACGGCTCACGCTGATCAGCGAGTACCCCCTAGGGACCGGTCCCGCGCAGCATCACTTCCCGACCCGCAACCGCCTGATCGCCGCCCTGAGCGCCGGGACGCTGGTCGTCGAGGGCGAACGCAAGAGCGGGTCGCTGATCACCGCCACGCACGCGCTGGAGTGCGGGCGCACCGTGTTCGCCGTGCCGGGCCGCGCCGGGGACCCGCGCGCCGCCGGGCCGCACGCCCTGATCCGCGACGGCGCAGTCCTGACCGAATCGGCCGCCGACATCCTGACCGAGTTCGGGTGGGGCAGCGTGCCGCAGCAACCGGCCCTG
Source organism: Deinococcus aquaticus (assembly GCF_028622095.1). Taxonomy (NCBI): domain Bacteria; kingdom Thermotogati; phylum Deinococcota; class Deinococci; order Deinococcales; family Deinococcaceae; genus Deinococcus; species Deinococcus aquaticus. Next base: position 1,039,439 of record NZ_CP115165.1, read on the forward strand.
AACCTCCCACCCGAGCAGGCGCAGGTACTGGCCGCCATCAATGCGCCGGCCACCCTGGATGACCTTCAGGCCCGCGCGCGCCTGCCCCTGACAGACGTGCAGACCGCGCTAGTCATGCTGCAACTCGCCGGACTGGTCGAGGAAGTCGGGGGGCGCTGGAGCCGACGCTGACCTGATCAGGCGAGTTCCGTCTGTTTCGTTGGCAACCCGGAAGAACACCGAGTCGCCCACTTCACGCCCGGAACCCGCCTCTCTCCTGCTCGCTCCGCTCGGATTGAACGGTTTTTGCAAACCATTCAATCGGAGTCCGTATCAGCCGTGCTGCGGGCCAAAGTCCTTCTCCACCGTCACGCGCGGCAGGCCATTCAGGGTCACGCCTTCCTGCGTGGGGTCCAGCAGCTCCGGTAGGCGGGCACGCAGGCCCACGCTCAGGTGCCCGGCGTCCCCGCTCAGCGCGTCGCCGTGCGGGTTGAGGGTCAGGGTCCAGCCTCCGCCGGGCCACTCGACGCGGGTTTCGAGCGACTCGCCGCGCGTCAGGGCCGCGAGTTCCAGATCGTCGATGCGGGCGCGGACTCGGCCCGGTGTGAACCTCACCTTCATGGGTGACAGGATAGGCGCATGGACATCCTGATTCTGGGCGGCACGCAGTTCGTGGGCCGGCACATCGTTCTGGCGTTCCTGGCGGGCGGGCACCGCGTGAGCATCCTGACGCGCGGCCAGTCCCTGGACGAACTGCCAGCCGGGGTCGAGCGGCTGCGTGGCGACCGGGGCGAGGCAGGCGGTCTGGACACCCTGGCGGGCCGCAACTGGGACGCCTGCGTGGATGTCAGCGGGTACACGCCAGCGGCCGTGCAGGCGAGTGCGGCGGAGCTACGGGACCGGGTGGGCCGCTACGTGTTCGTCAGCACGGTCAGCGTGTACGCCGAGCCGGGGCGGCACCCGGTGCGGGAGGACGACCCGCTGCTGCCTCCGGCGCCGGCAGAACAGACCGAGGTGACGGGCGCGAGTTACGGCCCGCTGAAGGTCGCGTGCGAGCAGATCGTGCAGGAGGTGTTCGGGGACCGCGCGACGATCCTGCGCCCGCAGATCGTGGCAGGGCCGTTCGATCACACGGCCCGCTACCCGTACTGGCCAGACCGGGCTGCCGGTGGGGGAGGGGAGACCCTGCTGCCCGGCAGCGGCGAGGATCACGTGCAGGTGATCGACGCGCGTGACCTCGCCGCGTTCACGGTGCGCGTGGTCGAGCAGAGCGTGGGCGGCGTGTTCAACGTGGCCGGGCCGCGCCTGAGCTGGGCGGCCTTCGCGGGCGTGCTGGGCATCCGGCATCCGGTGTGGGTCCCGGCGGACGCGCTGGAAGGCCTGGGCCTGGGCTTCCGCGAGTTACCGCTGTTCATCCCGGAGAGTGGCGAGCAGGCAGGCCTGATGGACGTGAGCGCCGAGCGGGCCCTGGCGGCGGGCCTGACCCTGCGTGGCCCGGAAGTGACGGCGCGCGATACCCGGGCCTGGAGTGCCGGGGCTGACCTGACCTACGCCCTGACGCCCGAGCGCGAGGCACAGGCGCTGGCCGCGTGGAGAGAAGAGTAGGCCGGGTAGAGCAGTCGGAGCCCCGGCTTCTCTCCAGTGTGGCCCCGAGAGAAGCCGGGGCGGATGGTATGCTGACCCCCGCTTCAAGAGTGCCTTAAGGGAGGTGCGCCTTATCTCGCAGGAAATCTGGGCGGACGTGCTTGGGTACGTCCGCAAGAACATTTCAGAGGTGGAATACCACACCTGGTTCGCCCCCGTGAAAAACCTCGGCGTGCAGGAAGGCTCGCTGGTGCTGGGCGTCCGCAACTCGTTCGCGCAGGAGTGGTTCCGCAAGCATTACCTGGAACTGCTCGAGGATGCGCTACGCAGTCTGGGCGCGCAGAATCCGCAGGTGAGTTTCCAGGTGCTGCCGGCCGCGCAGGACGCGCTGCTGCTGCCCAGCGACCCGCCGCCGCCCCCACCAGCCCCGGCCGGGCGCGCCGCCCCGGCCCCCGCGCCCGTCGAGAACCGCAAGGTCCTGAACCCCAAGTACACCTTCGAGAACTTCGTGGTGGGGCCGAACAACAACCTCGCGCACGCGGCGGCGCTGGCCGTCGCGGAGTCGCCCGGCAAGGCGTACAACCCGCTGTTCATCTACGGGGACGTCGGGCTGGGCAAGACCCACCTGATGCACGCGGTCGGGCATTACATGACCGAACGTTTTCCGGGCAAACGCATCGAGTACGTCTCGACCGAGTCGTTCACGAACGATCTGATCAACGCGATCCGCGAGGACCGCATGACACAGTTCCGGAACCGTTATCGCAGCGTGGACCTGCTGCTAGTCGACGATATTCAGTTCCTGGCCGGCAAGGAGCGCACGCAGGAGGAGTTCTTCCACACCTTCAACGCGCTGTACGAGAATCACAAGCAGATCATCCTGAGTTCCGACCGGCCGCCGAAGGACATCCAGACGCTGGAAGGGCGGCTGCGCAGCCGCTTCGAGTGGGGTCTGATCACGGACATTCAGTCGCCGGAGTACGAGACGCGCGTGGCGATCCTGAAGATGAATGCCGAGCATAACCGCATCGACATTCCGCAGGAGGTTCTGGAACTGATCGCGCGGCAGGTCACGAGCAACATCCGTGAACTGGAGGGCGCGCTGATGCGGGTGGTGGCGTTTTCCAGCCTGAACAACGTGCCCTTCAGCCGGGCGGTGGCGGCCAAGGCGCTGAGCAACGTGTTCACGCCGCAGGAAGTCAAGGTCGAGATGATGGACGTGCTCAAGCAGGTGGCGGCGCATTACAACATGCCGCCGGACGTGATCCGTGGGTCCGGGCGGGTGCGTGAGGTGGTGCTGCCGCGTCAGGTGGCGCAGTACCTGATCCGTGAGTTGACGGACCATTCGCTGCCGGAGATCGGTCAGTTCTTCGGGCGGGATCACTCGACGGTGATGCACGCCATCAGCAAGGTGACGGAGCAGGTGGGCCGCGAACCCGAGATCACGGCGGCCGTCGAGACACTGCGGCGCCGGATGCAGGGTCTGGAAGACGACGAACATGATGCATAATGGTAGGGCTGTTTTTTTCTACCGGCAGAATAAGTTCCAAATTCCGTTCCAAAACCGTGTGCGCAGTTTCACAAGCTGTGGATAACCCTGTGGATAACCTGTGGATAACCCCGTTTTTTCTGTGGATAAAATTGTGGATAACTCGGTCTCCCCAGACCCCTGTGGATAACTGCCCATTTTGTCCACAGGTTATCCACAGGAAAGTGCCACTTATCCACAATTTTGTCCACAGGACGAACCAGCGCCAGGCGCGGACCCAGACCACTTTTCCACAGTTTCCACAGGCCCTATTACTACTACTACTATCTTTTTTTTAATATAAGAACAGATAAAAGATAGGGCCCAGACAGAGAGGCATGCCATGAACGTACACGTCACCAAAAAAATTCTCAGTGAGGGGCTCGGTCTCCTCGAACGCGTGGTCCCCAGTCGCAGCAGCAACCCCCTGCTCACGGCCCTGAAAGTCGAAGCCACCGAGGCCGGCCTGACCCTCAGCGGCACCAACCTCGAAATCGACCTGTCATGCTTCGTGCCGGCCGAGGTCCGGGACCCGCAGAACTTCGTGGTTCCTGCCCACCTGTTCGCGCAGATCGTCCGCAACCTGGGCGGCGAACTGGTCGAACTGGAACTCAGTGGGGCGGAACTCGCCGTCCGGGCCGGCGGCTCGGACTTCAAACTCCAGACCGGTGATCTCGACGCCTACCCGCCCCTGAGTTTCCCCGCGCAGGCCGACGTGAGCCTGGACGCCACCGAACTGGCCCGCGCCTTTTCCAGCGTCCGCTACGCCGCCAGCAACGAGGCCTTCCAGGCCGTGTTCCGCGGGATCAAACTCGAGCACCGGCCCGAGGGCGCGCGCGTGGTCGCCTCCGACGGCTACCGCGTGGCCATCCGGGACTTCCCGGCCAGTGGGGACGGGCGCAACCTGATCATCCCGGCCCGCAGCGTCGACGAACTGATCCGCGTGCTCAAGGACGGCGAGGCCCGCTTCACGTACGGTGACGGCCTGCTGAGCGTCACGACCGACCGCGTGCACATGAACCTGAAACTGCTCGACGGGGACTTCCCGGATTACGAGCGCGTGATTCCCAAGGACATCAAGTTGCAGGTCACGCTGCCCGCGACTGCCCTGAAGGAAGCCGTGAACCGCGTGGCCGTGCTGGCCGACAAGAACGCCAACAACCGCGTGGAATTCCTGGTGTCCGAGGGCAAGTTGCGTCTGGCGGCCGAGGGCGATTACGGCCGCGCGCAGGACACCCTGGACGTGGTGCAGGGCGGCACCGAGCCCGCCATGAGCCTCGCGTTCAACGCCCGGCATGTCCTTGACGCCCTGGGTCCCATCGAGGGGGAAGCGGAGCTCCTGTTCAGCGGCTCTACCAGCCCCGCTATCTTTCGCGCGGCGGGTGGGGGCGGGTACATGGCCGTCATGGTCACGCTGCGCGTCTGAGGGGCCTGTGGTGGCCCGCACGGACCTGTCCGGCGGGTCGCTGCGGTCAGGTATGACCGGCAGGCCGGGTGAAGATCGGCCGGCTGACGGGTGGACTTAGACCGGGTGTACCGTTCCATGACCTGAGCCGCTTATAGTGTCTGAAGTACACCTACTCGACCGGTGGTCCCGCCACACGGCAGCCCGGCGGCGGGAGGCAACCCCAACCTCGGAGGAATGAGCGATGAAGATTGAGAAAGTGATGGCCCGTGAAGTGCTGGACTCGCGCGGGAACCCCACCGTGGAAGCCGAAGTGCACCTCGACAGCGGTTTTTCTGGTCGCGCGATCGTCCCCTCGGGCGCCAGCACCGGCACCCACGAGGCCCTCGAACTGCGTGACGGCGGCAGCCGCTACCTCGGCAAGGGCGTCCTGAAGGCCGTCGCGAACGTGAACGAGGCGCTCGGGCCAGCTGTGGTCGGCATGGACGCCACCGAGCAGGCCGCCATCGACGCCGCCATGATGGCCGTCGACGGCACCCCCAACAAGGGCAGCATGGGCGGCAACGCCATCCTGGCCGTCAGCCTCGCCACGGCCCGCGCCGCCGCCGCCGAACTGGACATCCCGCTCTACCGCTACCTGGGTGGCAGCAACGCCAAGACCCTGCCGGTCCCGATGATGAACGTCATCAACGGCGGCGCGCACGCCGACAACTCCGTGGACTTCCAGGAGTTCATGGTCATGCCGGTCGGCGCGCCCACCTTCAGCGAGGCACTGCGCTACGGCGCCGAGACCTTCCACAGCCTCAAGAAGGTCCTGTCCGCCAAGGGCTACAACACCAACGTCGGCGACGAGGGCGGCTTCGCGCCGGACCTCAAGAGCAACGAGGAGGCGCTGGACGTGCTGCTCGAGGCGATCGAGAAGGCCGGCTACGAGCCCGGCAAGGACATCGCCATCGCCCTGGACCCGGCCGTGACCGAGCTGTTCAAGGATGGGAAGTACCACCTCGAGTCCGAGGGCCGCGTGCTGAGCACCGCCGAGATGGTGGACTTCTGGGCCGACTGGGCGCAGCGTTACCCGATCGTGAGCATCGAGGACGGCCTGGCCGAGGACGACTGGGACGGCTGGGCCGCCCTGACCGCCAAGATCGGTGACCGCGTGCAGCTGGTGGGTGACGACCTGTTCGTGACCAACCCCGAACGCCTGCAGCGTGGCATCGACACGAAGGTCGGCAACGCCATTCTGGTGAAGGTCAACCAGATCGGCAGCCTGACCGAGTCCATGGACGCCATCGAACTGGCCAAGCGTCACCACTACGGCACGATCATCAGCCACCGCAGCGGCGAGTCCGAGGACAGCTTCATCGCGGATCTGGCGGTCGCCACGAACGCCGGGCAGATCAAGACCGGCTCGGCCAGCCGTTCGGACCGTATCGCCAAGTACAACCAGCTGCTGCGCATCGAGCACGCGCTGGGCGACCGCGCCGTGTACCCGGGCCGTAAAGCCCTGCGTTAAGGGCGTTGCCGGGCGGTGGGGATCAGTCCTCGCCGCCCGGCCTTTCAGGTGATTGGAAAGGATTCCACATGAAACAGATTGACCGCGCCACCAAGATCGTGGCGACCGTCGGCCCCGCCAGCCGCAGCCCGGAAGTCCTGAGCCGCATGATCGACGCAGGCCTGAACGTCGTCCGCATGAACTTCAGCCACGGCGACCGCGAGGACCACCGCCAGACCCTCCAGATGGTCCGTGAGCTGGCCGCCAAGAAGGGCGTCACCATCGGCATCCTGCAGGACCTTCAGGGCCCCAAGATCCGCGTGGGCCGCTTCGCGGAGGGCAGCGTCACCCTGGCCCCCGGCGACAAGTTCACCATCACCATGGACGACGTCGAGGGCGACGCCACCCGCGTCGGCACGACGTACAAGGCCCTGATCCACGACGTGACGCCCGGCATGGCCCTGCTGCTCGACGACGGCAACATGGCCCTGCGCGTCGAGGGCGTGCGCGGCAACGACGTGCTGACCACCGTCGTGATCGGCGGCGTCCTGAAGAACAACAAGGGCATCAACGTGCCCGAGGCCGACCTGAGCGTTCCTGCCCTGTCCGAGAAGGACGTGCAGGACATGGAATTCGGCGCGGAACTGGGTGTGGACTGGGTGGCGCTGAGCTTCGTGCGCTCCCGTGACGACCTGCTGCTGGCCCGGCACTACATGTCCCGTTTCGGCAGCCGCGCCAAGCTGATGGCGAAAATCGAGAAGCCGCAGGCCGTGGACCGCTTCGAGGACATCCTGAAGGAAGTGGACGGCATCATGGTCGCGCGCGGTGACCTGGGCGTCGAGATGCGCCCCGAGCAGGTGCCGACCATCCAGAAACGCATCATCCGCATGTGCCGCGAGGCGGGCAAGCCCGTGATCACCGCCACGCAGATGCTCGAGAGCATGATCAGCCTGCCCCGCCCCACGCGCGCCGAGGCGTCGGACGTGGCCAACGCCATCTACGACGGCACGGACGCCGTGATGCTGTCGGCCGAGTCTGCCGCCGGACTGTACCCGGTCGAGTCGGTTGCCATGATGGACGCCATCGCCCGTGAAGCCGAGGCCAGCGAGCACTACAAGATGCTGCAGCGCCAGCTGGTGATCGACACGGAACTCGCGCAGGATTCCATCGCGTACGCCGCGTGCAACATCGGTGAGAAGCTGGATTCCCCGGCCATCGTGACCTTCACGAGCACCGGCGGCGCGGCGGCCCGGATTGCCAAGAACCGCCCCCCGCTGGCGATCCTGGCCCTGACCCCCAACGAGCAGACCCGCAACCAGCTGGCGCTCTCGTGGGGCGTCGTGCCGGTCCTGAGCGAGGACCCCCGCAACACCGACGACATGGTCCGTATCGCGAACGACGAGCTGCGCCGTAGCGGGCTGGCTGAGCCGGGCGACCGGTACGTGATCACGGCCGGCGTGCCCTTCGGCGTGCGCGGCACGACCAACATGCTGCGCGTGGAACGCCTGCGCGAATAAACCCGCATCAGGGCGGGGAGGGGGCGCAGGTCATCGTGACCAGCCTCCCCTCCCCGCCTGCATTGACCTGCCGTTCAACCCGCGTGTCCCTGGCGTTGGCCGGTGTCAGGTGCGTGTGATGGGCAGGTCAGATTTTTATCCACAGGGACGGGGTTTTTCCACACCCTGCCTGTGGATAAGTGTGGGTGGGTAGTCGGGGTTTTCCCGCCGCTACACACTGTCCACAGGCTACCGGGGTTGTCCACAGCAGCCTGTGCATAACTTTTCGTCCGGCCGGGTTTCTGTCAGGCGGCCGCCGGGGCGCTCAGGGCCACGTGAAGGCCCCATGAAGGAACCGGGTGGATCAGGAGCCCAGGATCAGGCGCGCAAAGCGGTCCTTGCCCTTCTGGATGACCGCGCCGCCCTCTGCCGAGAGCTGTTCGCGGGTCAGGCTGCCCTGCGGGTCCGTGAACGGCTCGCCGTTCAGTTTCAGGCCCCGGTTCTGCATGAGTTTGCGCGCCGCGCCGTTACTGGGTTCCAGGCCAGCCATGACCACCAGCCGCGCCATGCTGATGCGCCCGGTATCCGCGCTGTCGTCCAGATCGGCCACCGGGACGGTCACGGTGGGAATGTTCTCGGGAATGCCCCCCTTGGCGACCGAGCGGAAGCGTGCCTCGGCGGCGTCCAGATCCGCGCCGGGATGCAGGGCCGCAACGACCTCACGCGCCAGTTCGCGGTGCGCGGCGACCGGATGGCCGGCCAGCAGTTCCTCGATCCGCGCGGCCGGCAGGTCGGTCAGCAGCGTGAAGTAGTTGTTCAGCAGGGGGTCGGGGACCTTCATCAGCCGCGCGAACATGGTATGCGGCTCGTCGGTCAGGCCGATGTAGTTGTCCAGGCTCTTGGACATCTTCTCGGTGCCGTCCAGGCCGACCAGCAGCGGCAGGGTCATGACGACCTGCGATTCCTGCCCGTAGTCGCGTTGCAGGGCGCGGCCCACCAGGTTGTTGAACAGCTGGTCCGTGCCGCCCAGTTCCACGTCGGCTTCCAGTGCCACGCTGTCGTAGCCCTGCGTGAGCGGGTACAGCAGTTCGTGAACGGCGATGGGCACGCCGCCCTCGAAGCGCTTGCGGAAGTCGTCGCGTTCCATGATCCGCGCGACCGTGTAGCGGCTGGCGAGGCGGATCACGTCGGCGTAGCCCATGGGCTCAAGCCACTCACCGTTGTACCGGATCTCCAGTACCTCGCTCTCCTGGCGCAGGATCAGGCGGCACTGCTCCAGGTAGCTTTTCGCGTTCTCTCGCGTCTGCTCCAGCGTCAGCGGCGGGCGGGTCTTGCTCTTGCCGCTGGGGTCGCCGATCATCGCGGTGAAGTCCCCGATCAGCATGATGACCTTGTGCCCCAGGTCCTGGAACTGCCGCATCTTGCGCAGGATCACGGCGTGCCCCAGATGCAGGTCCGGGCGGGTCGGGTCGGCCCCCAGCTTCACGCGCAGCGGCGCGCCCCTCTCCAGTTTGCGGCGCAGGTCGTCCTCGGACACCAGGTCCACCACGCCGCGCCTGAGCAGGTCGATCTGCTCGTCAATCGGTACGTTCCAGCGGATTTCACTCATAGGTCACTCCATGAAAAGAGCGGCGCACTCGCTTCTCGCAGGTGCGCCGCTCGGGGTTGGATTTCAGGCTGTCACTGACCCTCCTACCGCTGGCGGCAGGGGAGATACGCACGTCGGGTCAGGTGCCTCACGCCGCCCAGCATAGCAGGCGCGCGGGCCGGCGCTCTAGCATGACCGGCATGAAGACCATCCATGAACTGCGCGCCACCTTCCCCCGGCCGGGGCGGGTCGAGTGGATCGGGCTGCGACCCGCCCGCCGCGCCCCGCTGCTGCAAGTGGCGCAGATCGAGGCGCACCCGCTCGTCGGACTGATCGGGGATCACGGGAAACTGGCCCCGCCCCGCCTGACGGCCCTGACCGGCGAGGCGGGCGAGACCGGGGTGCGGGTGCCCGCGCCGCCGGTGCCGGGCGGGCCGGGGCGGCGGCAGGTGACGCTGATTCAGGCCGAGCACCTGCCGGTCATCGCGGCGCTGTGCGGGCGCGCGGAGGTCACGCCGGACCTGCTGCGGCGCAACATCGTGATCAGCGGCATTCCCCTGCTGGCCCTCAAGGACGCCCGCTTCCAGATCGGCGAGGTGATCCTGGAAGGCACGGGCGAATGTCACCCCTGCTCGCGCATGGAAGAAACCCTGGGTGAGGGCGGGTACAACGCCGTGCGCGGCCACGGGGGGCTGACCGCCCGCGTGCTCCGGGGCGGCCTGATCCGCGAGGGCGACACCCTCACCCCGCTGCCCTGAGTTCCTGCCGGACGGGACGCGCCCGCTATGCTGGGCGGCATGGCGAAACGTTCCCCCCCGGCCCCCCTGAGTGCCACGCGGCGCCGCACGCTGGCGGGCGCGTTCGGCTTCACGCGCCTGATCGTGGAACTGGGCGTCCTGAGTTCCTTCGCGTTCAGTCTGGCGCTGTTCGTGGCCGCGATCGCGCAGGCGTACGTGACCATCCGCGCCGCGCTGGGTGAACTGGGCGAGGCCGGAACCACCAAGACCCTGATCGTCGCGGCGGTCGAGCAGGCTGACACGCTACTGGTGGGCGTGGCGCTCCTGATCATCTCGTTCGGGTTGCAGGCTCTGTTCGTGGGACGCGTGCAGAACGTCCCGGCGTGGCTGCACATCGACTCGTTCGATGACCTGAAACAGAAACTGATCGGGATCGTGATCGTGGCGCTCGCCGTGAACTTCTTCAGCGTGGCCCTGGAATGGAAGGGCGGCGCGGACATCCTGGTGTACGGCGCGGCCATCGCTGCCGTGGTCCTGGCCGTGGGCGCCTACTCGGTGGTCCTGACCCGGCAGGGACTGGCCCGCGACCATCAGGCCGCCCCGCACGACCCGCCGGGCCCGGCGGACGGCAGCGGCCGTGCTTGACGCCCGCCTCGAAACGGTCCTGTCCCTGATCCGCGCGCCGGTGCACGCCGACATCGGCAGTGACCATGCGGGCCTGCCGCTGGAACTCGTGCGGCGCGGCCACATCGAGCGGGGCGTGATCGTGGAACTGAACTCCGGTCCCCTGGAGAACGCGCGGCAGGCCGTGGCCCGCGCGGGCCTGGGCGACCGTCTGGACGTGCGCGCCGGCGATGGCCTGGACCCGCTGGCGCCCGGCGAGGTGCCCAGCGTCAGCCTGACCGGCCTGGGCGCGCTGACCATGCGCGGCATCCTGGAACGCGGCGCGGCCCGGCAGGTACGCCCAGACGCCCTAGTCGTGCAACCGAACGACAATCCCGCCCCGCTGCGCGAGTGGGCCCTGGGGGCCGGGTATCACCTGCGGGCCGAGCGGCTGGCCAGCGGGTACTGGACCTACCCGGTCCTTCGTTTCGAGCGGGCTGACGGGCCGGACCCCGCCTACGACGGCCTCCCGCGTGAAGCGGCGCGGCGCTACGGGCCGCTGCTGCTGCACGAGGCGAGTGCGCTGCTCCGCCAGCAGGTGCACGCGGACGTGACCCGCCTGACTCCGCTGGCCGCGCCGGGACGCCCGGCTGCGCTGGAACTCGCCACGGCGCAAGCGGCGCTGGCGTGGCTGGACGGCCAGACCTCCCTGGACGCTGGTGCAGAGCGGTAAAACAAAAAGCCCGCCCTTCTCGGACGGTGATAAGAAAAGAATAGCGCGGAATGCAGGGGGTGTCAACTCCATGCAGACGCTCCCGAAAAAAGCGTCCAGAAGCGTGTTTTTTACGTCGCTTCTGTTCGGGGGTGCACAGCCGCAGTGTGGCGTCCGGGGACCAAAACAAAAAATCCGCCTCTCAGGCGGTTATGTCTTCAAGATAGCGCGGTATGCGGCGCTGGTCAAGCTCATGCGGGACGGCCGGAAAATGCTGTCTGGAACGGGCGTCTCGGTACCGACGAACGGGCACGGATGAATAGAGGAGGGGGTGGCCCGCCCGCAGCCACCCCCTGACCCACGCCGCAGGGTGTTAGCGGGCGACTTCCACGGCGCGGCTTTCACGCACGACGGTGACCTGCACCTGTCCTGGGTACTCCATGTCCTGCTCGACGCGGCCGGCGATCTCGCGGGCCAGCAGGGTCGCCTGGGCGTCCGTGACCTTCTCGGGCTGCACGATCACGCGCACCTCGCGCCCGGCCTGGATGGCGTAGGCCTGCTGCACGCCGGGGAACGACACGGCGATCTGCTCGAGTTGCTCCAGGCGGCGCACGTACGATTCGAGTTCCTCGCGGCGCGCGCCGGGCCTCGCGGCGCTGATGGCGTCGGCGGCGGCGACCAGCACGGAGTACAGCGTCTCGCCGTTCTCCGGGTCGTGGTGGTGCGCGATGGCGTCGATGACCTCTTGCGGCTCGCCGAAGCGTTTGGCGAGGTTGATGCCGATGTCCACGTGAGTGCCGTCGATCTCGCGGTCAATGCTCTTGCCCACGTCGTGCATCAGGCCGGCGCGGCGGGCCATGCCGGCGTCCAGGCCCAGTTCGCCGGCCATGATGCCGGTCAGGTGCGCCACCTGAATGGAGTGCTTCAGGACGTTCTGCCCGTAACTGGTACGGAAGTACATGCGGCCCAGCAGCTGCACCAGCCCCGGCTTGATGCCCACCACGCCCGCCTCGATGGCGGCTTCCTCACCCTGGGCGTGCATGAAGACCTTCATCTCGTCCTGCGCCTTGTGCACCATCTCCTCGATGCGGGTCGGGTGGATGCGGCCGTCGGCGACCAGGGCGTCCAGCACGTGCTTGGCGACCTCGCGGCGCACCGGGTTGAAGCTCGACAGGATCACTGCTTCCGGCGTGTCGTCGATGATCAGGTCCACGCCGGTCAGGGCCTCGAAGGCGCGGATGTTGCGGCCCTCGCGGCCGATCAGGCGGCCCTTCATGGCGTCGTTCGGGATGGGCACCACGGACACGCTCAGCGCCGCGCTGGTTTCGGAGGCGCTTCGCTGGATGGCCTGCGCGATCACGTGCCGCGCCGTTCGCTTGGCGTCGGCAGAGGCGCGTTCCTGCATGGCCTTCACGCGGATGGCTTTTTCCTCTTCCAGCTCGGCGTCCAGTCTGCCCAGGATTTCCTCGCGGGCCGCTTCGGGCGACAGGTTCGCCACCTCGAACAGTTTCAGGTCGGCCTGATGCAGCCGCGCGCCGATCTCGGCCTCGTGTTCGGTCAGGGCGCGGCTGCGTTCCTCCAGCCGGTCCTCGAGGGTGTCGAGTTTCTCGCCGCGCGCGTCGAGCTGCTCGGCGCGGCGGTTCAGGCGCTCGATCTCACGCTTGAGTTCGTCCCGTTCGCGGCGGGTTTCCTGGCGGTCGCTGCTCAGGGCTTCGCGTTCCCGCGCAGCGTCCTGCTTGGCCTGCACGCGTTCGGCTTCCGCCTGGGCGCGCAGGGCCGCGATCTGCTCGCGCTGCCCGCTTAACTGCTCTCTCTGTCCGTCCAGCTGGGCGAGCTGCACACCCGCCTGGGCCTCACGATCTGCGGCTTCCTGCGTTCTTCTTCCGGCGTCCTGTCTGGCCTGGTCGGCCTGTTCCCTGATGCGCTGCGCTTCCGCTTCGGCCTGCGTGCGAATGCGTTCCGCCTCGCTGCGGGCCTCCCGCTGGAGCCGGTCGTCCACCTCGGCCCGCTGGCGCGCGCCGCGTGACTGCCCTCCCAGGAATCCTCCGACCAGACCGAACAGGAGCGCCACAATGATCCAGATCATCGTCACGTTCAGCTCCTTTTCGGGTTGTTCCATGAGGAGTGGCGCTCACCACTCCCTGAAGTTGATGTTGAAAAACGAACGCCACCCATGCCGGGACGTTCGGCCCGCAGTGTAGCTCCAAAGCCCACGCCCGCGCAGAGGGACCCGGTCCGTCTGACCGGAGCCGGCCAGCCCCGACAGCAGAGGGCGGGCTCCGGTCGCGTTGACCCGGAACCCGCCCTCTGTGAAGCAGGTGTTCGCCGCCGCTGGGTTCAGACACGACCCGTCGGCGGCACTTCAGCTACTTCAACCACTCCCGGAAGTAGGCGAGCATGTCGCGCCGCGCGTCCCGGCTGGCGGGCGTGTCGGTCAGGCGACCGCTGCTCAGCAGGAAGCCGTGAGGTTCGCCCTGGTACACGCTGAGTTTGAAGGTCTTGCTGGCGGCGTCCAGTTTCTGCGCGTAGGCGTAGATGCCGGCCACCGGACTGGGCACGTCCCTGGTGCCGTGAATGATCAGCATGGGCGTGCTCAGGTCACCGATCAGGGCGGTGGGGGCCTGCGGTTTGGCGGCCGTGCCGCCCTGATCCGGGAACCCATACCAGGCGACGCCCGCCTTGAACTGCTTGAGTTGCGGTTGCAGCAGCATGGTGTAGCGCCCGCCCGCGCAGAAGCCGGTCAGGCCGACGGCGTTCATGTTCACGTCGCCGCGCGCGCCCAGGAACTTCAATCCGTCCTCGACCAGGGTTTTCACAGTGGCGTCGCTGGGCTCCCGCTCGAAGGTCTGCCAGCCCAGCGCCAGGGTCACGTACCCGGCGGCGGCCATCTCGTCCACCAGGTCCTTGTAACCCTGTTCCAGCCCGTTGAAGGAGTGCAGGAGAATCACGGCGGGTTTGGGCGTGGCGCTCGCGGGCGCGGCGAGGTAACTCTGGTAGGCGCGCCCGCCGCTGGTCACGGCAACGTCCGCCCCCTTGACCGCCTGGCCCAGCGCGAGAGACGACAGCAGCAGGGCCGAGGTGGACAGCAGGTGCTTGAGCATCATGGAACCTCCGCCCCCACCGTAAGCCCGTGGCGAGGCGGGGCGGGGTGTGCGGGGTTGCAGAGACGGCCCATACGGAGACGGCACAGAAAACCCCCGCCGGGAAGGCGGGGGCTGATCACACAGGGTGTGATTACTTCGAGGCGTGAACCACGAGTTTCATGGGGATGGTGACTTCGGGGTGGGCGCGGTAGGCAATGTCGTACTCGCCGATTTCCTTGACGGTTTTCGGCATGTCGATCTTGCGCTTGTCCACGTCGAAGCCCAGCTTGTCCAGGCTGCCGGCCACGTCTGCGTGGGTCACGGCGCCGTAGATCTTGCCTTCGCCGGCGCGCACGCTGAGTTCAACGGCGACGCCGTTCAGGCGGCTGGCGAGGTCTTCAGCGGCGGCTTTTTCCTGGGCCAGGACTTTCTGGCGGGAGCGGACGCGCGCTTCGAGGCTTTTCATGTTGCTGGTGGTGGCGGGAGCGACGATGCCCTGGGGAATCAGCCAGTTACGGGCGTACCCGTCCTTGACGATCACGAGGTCGCCGGTCTTGCCCAGCTTGCCGGGTTCAAGAAGAATCACTTGCATGCGTATTCTCCTTATTTCCGGACGAGCTTCTCGGTGTAGGGCAGCAGTGCCAGCTGGCGGGCGATCTTGATCGTCTGCGCAATGCGGCGCTGGTGCTTGGCCGAGAGGCCCGTGCGGCGGCGAGGGAGGATTTTGCCCGTGTCACTCACGAAACGGCGCAGCATCTTCACGTCTTTGTAATCGGTGATTTCCAGTTCTCCGATGGAGAAAGGATCGACCTTCGGCTTGCGGGGACGCTTGGGTCCCTTGCCGCGCGGTTTGCGCTCGGCGTTGCTGGATTGGGTCATGTTGGTGTCCTTAAATCTGCGTTCCTACGCCCGGGAAAAGGTCCCTTGCGGGGTGGGGTTCAGAACGGCAGGTCTTCTTCTTCCGGTGGGAAATCGTCGAGACCTTGGTCAATATCTAAGCCGCCCGAACGGGTCCCCGTGTTCGCCGCCCGGCTGGGAGCGTAACCGCTCTGCTGGGGGCGCGCCGCACTGCTCGCGGTCTGCGTGCGAGGTCCGGCGGGGGTGGCTGCAGGGTTACCGGCGCCTGCGCCTCGGGACAGGGCTTCGACTCGCGTCGCCTCTACTTTGGTGGAGTTGCGTTTGTTACCGTCGCGGTCGGTCCACGCTTCGTTGACCAGTCTTCCCTGCACGAGCACGGGGTCCCCCTTGCGGAGTTCTTTCATGCTCTCGGCCAGTTCACGCCACAGCGTGACATCAATCCAGTGGGTTTTCTCCTGCTTCTGTCCCTGACGGTCGTTCCAGGTCTCGTTCACGGCCAGGCCGAGTCCGAGCACGGCGTCACCGGCGGGGGTGTAGCGCAGTTCGGGATCGCGGACGACGTTCCCGATGAGAATCACTTCGTTCATGCCGCTGCCCATGCGTACGCCGCCTCCGGCGTCCTGCACGAGTTCCGGGGCGTAGCCGAGCTGCTCCATGCGGAGTGACTTGACGCGCACCATGCTGCGTTTGCCGCCTTCGGGCGCTTCCCACTGGCTGTATTCCAGGCTGCCTTCGACCATCACGGCGTCGCCGCCTTTCAGGTTTCGTTCGGCCTGCCACTCGGCGGGTTTGCCGAGAATGGACACGCGGTGATACCAGGGGAGTTTGCGTTCACGTCCGTCGTTGCCGACGAGGTGGTCTTCTCCGGCCACGGTGGCCTCGAACACGGCGGTCCCGTTGGGGGTGTAGCGCAGTTCGGGGTCGCGGGCGAGTGCGCCGATCAGGTAAACGTGGTTCATGCCTCGGGCCATGACTGGGTCTCCTTTGTTGCTGGCTGAATCCTGGGACCGGGGTCCTGGGGGTTCGTACTGGGGGCTTGGGGGGTTGCTGGCGTGTTGACCCTTGCGGGTGACCGTACTGTAACAGTCCTGGGCCTTTTACGTCAATAGCGTAAAGGGATCAGGCCTTCTTGGTCTTCCATTCCGGGCGGTCTTTGACCACCAGGACGCGGCGCACGTGGTCACGCAGACGCAGCGTGGAAGCGATGTCCTTCTCCGGGTTGCCGCTGCCCTTGATGGTGTACATCAGGTAGTAGCCCTCGCGGTCCTTGTTCACGGCGTAGGCGAGGCGGCGGTTGCCGAGCTCGTCGAGGCCAGCGATCTCGCTCCCGGCGTTCTTCACGGTGTTCTCGATGTATTCCTTCTCGATGCTCACCTGCTCGGCGCTGAGGTTGGGGTTCAGGATCAGGTTCAGGTCGTACTGGTTCATAGTTCACCTCCTCTGTCGCCACACACAGAACGGGGATCACTGACAAAGTCAGGCCTCGCCGGGCAGCGCAACTCACCACATTACCAGAGTCCGCGCAGGGTTTCCAGAGGTCAGGTGGCGCATCCCCCGGCAGGGGCCAGCCGCTACGCTGAAGGGCATGACTGACTCTCCTCAGCACGCCCTGGACGGCATCCTCGACATCCTGCGCGAGGCCGTGGAAGGCGGTCAGCCCGGACAGGGCACGGCCTTTCTGGACGGCACGAAAGCCGACGGCACGGGCAACCACGGCCTCCTCGCCACCCTGGACGCCCTGAGCGCCGCGCAGGCCAGCCGCGACGTGCACGGCGCGACCGTGGCCGGACAGGCGCGGCACACGGCCTTCCACATGGAAGTCGTGGTGCGCTGGGAGCAGGGTGAGCGCGGCCCCTTCGACTGGCAGGGCAGCTTCCAGCCCGCGCAGGTCACCCCTGAGGAATGGAACGCCCTGCGCGCCCGCGTCCGGGCTGCCTACGAGGGACTGGTAGCCTTTGTGGACACGCAGCGCGACCAGCCCGTGACCGGCGACGCCACGGGCGGCCTGAGCGGCGCGGCCTCGCACGTCGCCTATCACCTGGGCGCAATCCGGCAACTCGTGAAGGCCCTCGGGTGACGGACCTGCGCCCCTTCACCCCGGCCGACGCGGACGCCTTCGCAGCCCTGCAACTCGCGGCACTCGGCCGGGCCGGAAGCGGCGAGGACCTGCTGGCCGCCGACGCCCGCCGCCCCCCGGCTGATCTGCCGCGCCGCCGGATACTGGTCTCGGCGGGCGGTGAGGTCCTGGGGGCCACGCAGCTTCAGACCTGGGCCTTCTCGCCGCCCGGCAGGCCGGAGCGCACGGCTTGCATACCGACGTGCCCGACCCGGACCCCGCCTTCCGCGACTGGGCGGCGCGGCGGGGCTTTACCGTGCACGCCCACCGCTTCGCCTCCGAACTGGACCTGACCCACTTCGACCCTGCCGCCTTCGAGCCGCAGCGGCAGGCGGCGCAGGCGCAGGGCGTGACCTTCACGGACCTGAGCGGCACCGATCTGAGTGGCACCGACCTGAACAGTGCAGATGGGACCACCCTGGACCGCTACCTGAACTTCGTGGCCGACCGTCTGACCGAAACTCCGGACCTCGCCGGGCACCCCCGCTGGCCGCTGACGCAGGTGCGCGAGATCCTGCGCCTGGACCACGATCCCCGCCCCGACTGGCTGGTCCTGGCACTCGGCCCGGACGGCGAGTGGCTGGGCACGACCGCCATGATTCGCTTTCGCAGCCTGCCGTTCGCGTACAACGAACTGACCGCCCTGCACCCGCAGGCGCGCGGCCGTGGACTGGCGCTGCCCCTGAAACTGCAGGTGATCGAACGGGCGCGGCGTGAGGGATTCACGACCATGCGCACCAATAACCACAGCCTGAACGCCCCGATGCTGGCCGTGAACCGCCGCCTGGGGTTCGTGCAGCAGGCCGGACGCTTCGAGATGCACCGACCCCTGCCCTGAGCAGCCGGGAAATCCGGAGCTTACTTGCGGCGCTTGAAGGGAT